>CAKOIY010000047.1 GCA_934087515.1 uncultured Bacilli bacterium | reverse complement strand
AAAATGCCTGATTTTGCAAGAAAATATTGACTTCTACTAGGAATTATCCTATAATAAAAACTACTTTAGGCGGGGGTACTCATGAGTTTATTTTTTAAGTTTTTCAAAAAATCTAAATTAAACCAAGAGATATTATGTCTTGTTAACTTACAAGATAGTATTATTATGCCTCCGAATAGCTTTTTTGACAACGTTAAAAATAAAGAACTTTGTGAACAATATTATCAAGAATATAAAAGGATTTTATCTAATAAAAAAACAATATTAAGTACTCATTTAAAAACAATAGAAACTGATGATATCAGAGTTTATATTGATATTTTAACTAGTTTAGAAATACATATTCATGATATTTTAAGTAATACAAATAACAAAGGATATAACTATGAATATGTAACTAATTTACTTGCAAGACTTAATGGATATGCTCACATTTTAAAAGCTATTGAAGAAGAATCTTTTTTAAGAATGGCTGCTTTATCGAACCTTAAATCTACTCCATTTTTATCTCACAATAAAAAGAGTGCTATAGATAATGAAATATCTAGATTACAAATTCAAATATTTAATGCTCAGAAAGATATTGAGTTAATAAATTTACAAACTAACTCTTGTTTATCAATAATAGAAAACTTAAATTTAGAAAAAAATCCTAAATATTATAATGATTTACGTGGAAGACTTATTGGTTATATTTCTACATTTATACCTGATTCATTAAAAGAATATATAGAAAATTATCAAAACAAAAATTATCTTTCATTAATGCAAATAAAATTAGAAGTATTACTTTTTAAAAATAAAAATATTTTAAAAGATTTAGAAAAAGAATTTGATAATCTTTTAGAATTTACACATTTAGATAGAACTGCAAGAATACATTCTATAAATAGATTAATTACAAAATATATGGCAATCAAAGAATATAAAAGAATTGAAGATAAAAAACTTCTTTATAAACTCGTAGAATTTAAAGTAAATTCTTACGAAATAGATTATGGTAACCATAGAGAAATTTTACATGATTGTGCACTGTCTAAAGAAGAAAAAGAAATAATGAAAGAGGTATTCTTTAAAAAAGTAAGTACATTTATGCAAAGTAATTATGTTTTTGAAGAATATAAAAGATTTGATTTTTCAAAAAGAGATTATAGAATATTAGCTAACTTAATAAATAATGCTGTAAAAAATAAATATGGTGTTTTTGATTATGGTAGAATATTATGTTCTCCAGAGTTAACAATGTTATTATTTTCTATTAATAATCCTTATAAAATGAAAGAATTTTTCCAAATCTACCAAGTAAGTGATTGTACATATCTGGCAGCTACATCCTTAAAAGGAAATATGTTTGATTTTGAAGATTATATTCCACTTGAAACAGTAATGCAATTAACTGAAGTGTTTTTAAAAAATCCTCATCATAAAGAAAAGATTTTAAAAGATAAAGAACTTTATGATTTATATAAGCTTTATGATTGCTTATTATATTCTGTAATAAAGCCCAAATCCCCATCTCACGTTTTTGAAAATGTTTCAAAAATTACA
>CAKOIY010000046.1 GCA_934087515.1 uncultured Bacilli bacterium | reverse complement strand
TTTTTAGAAACATTAAACGGATCTACATAAAATTCTTTTCTAAACATAGGTGCATACATAGTTTCATTTAATAAAAAACCATCAATATCAAGTGTTCCAAATAAAGAAACTATTCCATTTTTAACAACAATATCTTCACGACATATAAAATTTTGTTCTTCTTTATCAAATATTATTTTTGTAAAAGAATCAGACATTTCTAAGTTGTGTTCAAAAGAATAAATAAAATCTTTATATAATCCTGGAATAATCAATTCTTTAAAAGGCAATAAGTCTTTATTAAATAAATTGCCATAATCTTTTTTAATTAGAAATTTTTCTATTTGAATATACTTCTTTTCTTGATAACAATGAAAAAATAATAAAGTATACCCATTCGTTTTCGTACTTGGTTCACTTTTTTCTTTTTCAATAATAGCAAAATTTTCATCATCTAACCATTTAAAAATAAATTTACCTTTATGAAAATACAAAACAACTTCATTTGCATCCTTAACTTTTATTGTATCCTTATCAATAATAACTCTTAAATTCATCTTTGGTATTATAGTTTCTGTCATACAAATCTCCTTTTTTCTTCATATTATAGCATACACCTTATAATATGACAATTTTTTTTCATTTTTTGTGCTAGTATAAATTTGGTGATGATATGAAAAAGTATTTAAAAATTCTTGGAGTAGCAATTATATTCGGTGGTTTATTAGCTTATCTTTTTTATTATGATATTAATAAAGAAGTAAGAGCTATATCAAAAAAAGAAGAAGTTGTAACGCTCTTTCAAGTCGGGGTATTTAAAGATTACAATAATGCTACGTTTTTTTTCAAAACTTTTCCATCTAGTTTAATATACAAAGATAATAATTATTATAGAGTAATCATTGCTATAAGTTATCACGAAGAAACAAAATTAAAATTAGAATCAATATATCAAAATAGTGAGATAGAATACTATGAAAAAGAAATAAGGATTAATAAAGATTTTATTGAAAAAATAAGTAATTATGAATCAATAATTTTAAAAAGTAATAAAGAAGAAGTAATAAATAATGTTAACAATAGTATTTTAAATATTTTTTCATCATATATTAATTAATTTTATCCATAATAAAAGTATGATAAAAAAATATAAAGATTACATTTTATTACTAATAATATTTTTATTATTTATATTCTCAGGAAGTATAAATAGATTTTTAATTGCCATAAATCCTAATTTAGATACTAAAAATATTGAATTAAATTATGATAAATATTTAAAAGATGAACTAGATAATATCAAGAAGATAAATAATATAGAGTTTAACGATGATTTAGATTTACAAGTAAGCAGAGTTAAATATCGTAATGTTTATGAATATTCTGATACTCTAACTATTTATAAAGGATTTAAAAATAATGTTTTTGTAAACGATGTTGTTTTAAATAATGATGGTCTTATAGGAATTGTAACTAAAACCTATGATTATTATTCTATTGTAACATTAATAACCAATAAAAATAGTAATATATCTGTTAAAATAAATGATGCTATAGGTATTCTTAAAACCATTAATAATACTTTGGTAGTTACCAATA
>CAKOIY010000045.1 GCA_934087515.1 uncultured Bacilli bacterium | reverse complement strand
GAAAAGATGGAGATTATGGTTTAATTGAAACTAAATAATTAATTGTATCAACAGAAATTGTTGATACTTTTTCTTTGAAGATTTGTGTATCCACAATGGTTGTTGATAGTTTTATTCTATATGTAAAATAAAACTATATAAGAACTAAAATCTTATATAGTTTTTACCTTTGTGTTTTTTATTGATTGTGTTTCTGACATTTCAAGTATGATTTGTTTTTCTTTGTTACTAAATAAGTAATCAAATTTATCTAATCTTTCATATCCCATAGTAGAAACCTTTTTAGATATTATTTCTCTAAAATCAACACTTTCTAAATATTCTAATAATTTTTTATTTGTTTGAAGTGCATATCTTAATGGAAAATTACGTCCCTCAATTGGAGAGACATTAGTATCTAAACTATAACCTTCTTTTAGTTTAAATGTTATTCCATCATACTCAACATATTTATTAAATGTACTTGTAATTGGATCATCTTTAAAGTTAAATAGCTTTAATTTTTGGTTATCTAATGATAGTTTCCCCAAAGTATATGTAAACAACATACCATCAATGCTATCAAAACCAAGTACAAATAATGAAGATACCAACATTTCACTATTAATATTAATCATAAACCCTCCTTTGTTTCTTTTATAATATCATATAATATTTTTGTTGTCTACTAAAACATCCACAAATGCTGTGGATATTTTAATTTAATATTTTAAAAGATGTCAGTCCATTGTTTATAGTGACACCTTTGTTTTGATATAGATTTTTATATGCAATTAACAATTTCTAAATTATTTTACCTTTTCTCTATATAAAGACAGTTTTTTAGGAATAGGAGGATAACTCTTATCATAAGCATTAGTGAATATAGTATAAATAAAATTAGCATATTCTTCAAAAAGATTATTATCTTGTAAAGTTTTATAGAAATTAATAACTTTTTCTTCACTTACCATTTCAAAGTTCTTATACATTTTTGGTATTTGCAAATAACCTCCAAAAGTTGAACTATAAAAACTTCTATTCTTGTTATTCTTATCAAAATTAGAATTAAATGGGTGATTTGAAAGAAGTTCAAAAAACCTAATATTGTGAGAGTCTCCTAATTGTATAGTGCCATAAAAATTAACATTAAATCCTCTATGGTGACATAGAACAAACTTTTTGTATTCTTCCGGTAAATTACTTGTCGAAAGTAGTTCCTCCATATTTATTTTTTCATTACTTGTAAAATCATATTTTACAATTTTATCAAAATCAACTAATAAATATTCTGTTTTCATTTTAAAACCTCCCTTTCTATAAGTATTGTACCAAATTTCTAACGAAAAGTCCATAATATACAAACATAACTTCAATTCGCAAAGTAGATTTTCATTGAAAAAAGAAAAATAACCATATAAAATAGGTTATTTAACGTTGTAATTCTAATTCTTTATTAGCTTTCTTATATCTTTTTCTTTTTTTATTTCAACTATTGAACTTAATAATTCTTCCTCATCGTGTCTTGCTATATACCATTTTCCCATTAATAATTCGATAAGTTTTATAAGTTTTTCTGCTTCACCATTATCAATTTCTACAATTATGTTTACGTCCTTTTCCATATGTGCACCTATATTACCTAAAGACCGTAATGAGTCTATTGCTTTCCATTGTGCTGGAGAAACTTTATCTTGAATTTCGTTTATTTCATCAAACAATTTACCTGATTTAACTTTTACACCCCAGAAATCTCTTATCATACCTTGTAAACATCTTCGGCTTAAAGTCGCTGATGCTTTTGGACTAAGAGACAATATAGAGTATGCCTCTTCATAATCTTCTCTGATTGCTTTAGGAATGTAATCAGGAAATTGTCTTGCACGTGATGTTGGATATAATGGGATGTTTATTCCTGAAAGATTTTCTAATCCTTCAGCTTCAAAGCTTACCTCATCACAACTCGGACAATGCCTCATATAAACTCTAAATATGTTACTCCATATTGGTCTATTATCATCTGCGTTATGATAACAGTGTAAAAAAAAGAGGCTACTATAGAATAAATCTATAATAACCTCATAGCTCTTTGACAATTTTGTTTTATTGTTCGT
>CAKOIY010000044.1 GCA_934087515.1 uncultured Bacilli bacterium | reverse complement strand
GGATCCTAATACTGGTGAGGTGCTTGCTATGAGCTCTAGACCAGATTTTGATCCTAATAATTATAAAAAATATAGTACTGAAACATTAAATAGAAATCTTCCTATTTGGATGACTTATGAACCTGGTTCTACTTTTAATATTGTACCACCCGAAAACGATACCTAATTAAAGATATTCATATTTAGTATAAATATGCCTAAGGAATAATGATTTGACAACTTTTTTTATTGGAGCTATCATTCACTCAATGGAGGATTTTTTATGAGTATGGATAAGTTATTTATAAGAGATGAAAAAAGAATCAAAAAATTATATGATACCGAACTGCTAGCACATTTGTTACTTTTAAATTATCAATTTTCAAATAATAAATACCATAATATAAGTGCTAATGAAATATTTAAAAATCTACACAAGATTAAATATTCCAAAAAAGATTTAGAACAAATAAAAAATAATGCTATTGCACTATTAGATATAAAATATAATATTAGAGTTAATAATTTAGAAACACTTGATTTTTATAATTTAGATTAGTATAAAATAAAAAGAAAACAAATCTTATTTTCTTTCATCAATTCTATTAAATGTAGTTCTATGAGTTTTATCGTATTTTAGTAAATCTGATGCAGTCATTTTTAACTTACGATCAATGTTCTTGTTCATATTTTCTGCTATCTTATCAAGCATTTCAATTGTAGGTTTTCTCTTACAATTTTCTAATTCATTTATATAAACTAAATTACTTCCAACTTTCTCAGCAAACTTTTCTTGAGATAAGTTATATTTTTGTCTATAATATTTTAAATTCATTGATAGTATTTCACGACTATTATTCATAAAATCTTACCTCACTTTCTACAATTTATTTTATACAAGTGTTAAATAATTGTCTTTTGCACAACTGTTTAAGGTAAAAGTGTTGATTTTTTATAAAAATCGGTTATCATATTAATATATGTAGTAAATCTTAAATAGTTTGGTGGTGAAATAAAATGAGTGTTAAAAAAGCAATAAGTATATTGGGAGCATTTATATTTCTAGTATTCCTAATTAAAGGATTATATTTTGACACAAATTTAGGATATACCTTAGAAGCATCTCCTTTTTCAATGACAGGATGTCCATTATTTATCGAAGCATTATTATCAGTTGCAATATTGCCTTTTTTAGTATATGCAATGATAGAAGAATCATGTAACAAAGTTATTAATCGTTTCAGTAAAAAAATCAATGCTAATTAAAAATTATAAAGAAATATTTTATGAAAGTATTTCTTTCTTTTAATAATTGTGTATAATAATAGTAAATTAAGTTTTGAGGTGCATTATGAGAGTAGTTAATAAAAATGTAGAATCAAAAAGGGATATTATAAGTGAATTAAAAAATATTAAAGTTAATTCAACAAATAAACATAAAGAAATAGAATTAGATTCTTATATAGTAAGTATTGTTATGATAATTATTACTTCTAATGCTAGTAATCTTAATAATAATGAATATGTTGTATATATGCTTATTCAAGATAAAAAAACAGATGATTTATATGGGAAATTTAATTTAAAAACATTCTTTGATGAAAAAGATGCTAATACTTATTATGATAAGATGATACTTGAAGCATCTACCTTTTCTAAAGAAAAAATTGAAGATTTAGTGCGAGATTTATAATTAGTAAAAAAAAGAAAAAAAAAGAAAAAAAAAGAAAAAAAAGAAAAATTTAATCATTGACTTATAAAAGTCAAGTGGTAAAATATAGTAAAATCGATGAATTGTATCGAAAGAAACAAGTCATCTTTTTTTATTGTTAGTTTTTTTGATAAAAGCCATTGACAATAATAAATAAAAATATTAGAATAATAGCCAATATTTGGAAAAAGAAAAATTTTTGTTATGTGTGAAGTGATTGTGGTAGTATTTGATGACTTCACCTTAAGGTAAGGTGATAACTATGCAAAATCATAAATCTTATTTTAGTATTTATAACTTAAATTTAGTTTCTCTAAAAAACGAGGAGATACTTATATAGGGTTAAATTCCCCTTATAAGCATCTCCTTTTCTATTGGCTATATTCAAGTTGGAGGGTTAAAATGAATAACACAATACAAGAAAA
>CAKOIY010000043.1 GCA_934087515.1 uncultured Bacilli bacterium | reverse complement strand
GGGCAAGGATAACCATCAGTAAATACTATTTTGTTGATTTCTCTCTTTTTAGTAAAACTTCTTACTGCTAAATCCCAATCCTCTGTCCATGCAGATTCTCCTCTAGCTCCTCTAGGTATTGTAAAGTTGTCTATATCTCTTACATTTTTAATATCTACAAGCCCCCAAAACTTCTCATTAAAGCATCCTACTTTTAATTTTGATTGCTTTAGCATTGGTTTTATTTGTCTTAAAAATGCTTTTACTAAATCTAAATCTACTGATCCAGAAACATCTATCATAATTTCAGTTTCTGCCTCATCTTCTATATCATTTTCTTCTAATCTATATGCGTAATTATTTTCTGCAATAGAACGCCTTTGACTCCAAATTGTTTCTGTTTTTTCTACTTCTCTTCGTAATAAAACTTTCCAATCAATTTCTTCTTTACTTTTTCCTATATTTCCTAATTCTATTGTCCCTTTGTCGGTACTTCGTATATCCTTTTCAGTCTTTTCGCGTCTAGATTTGAATTTTTCTCTTTTTTCTTTCCTATTATCTTCAAATTCTCCTCTTTCATCAAATTCCATATCTACTTGTTCTTCCCTATTTTGTTCTGATTGTTCTTGTTGTTGCTCTTGTCTTTTCTGTGTATTACTTTGCTTTTGACCTTTTTCTTTAGAATCTTGCTGTTGCTTAAAAGCCTCTTCCCATAAACTATGGTCATCTCCTTGGTGTAATGGTTGTGCATTTCCTTCTCCATCCTTTTCGCCTTTGCCTTCTCTATCTCCATCACTT
This sequence comes from uncultured Bacilli bacterium, assembly GCA_934087515.1. Classification (GTDB taxonomy): domain Bacteria; phylum Bacillota_I; class Bacilli_A; order RF39; family UBA660; genus UMGS1449. The sequence goes on along the minus strand of CAKOIY010000043.1, from coordinate 1,381 downwards.
GGATTTTTATCCTGTCCTGGTTCTCCTTCTTGATTACCATTTTGTTTATTTTGATTGCCTACATCATTTTGATTACCTACATCATTTTGATTACCATCTTTATTTTCGCCATCTTGGCTTTGTTCACCACTATCGCCTTGATTTTGCTCTTGACTTCCTTGTCCGTTCTCTTCTTGTTCTTTTTGTTGTTTCTCTTTTTCTTGTAATAAAATTTGATAAAATTCTTCTGCCGAATAATGTAATGCTTCTGGCATATTTACATATCCTTCTTTAATTGTAAATCCATCTCTTTCTAAATTTGCATTTATAATAGCATCAGTCGCTATATTCCAAAGTTCTGGATCTCTTTTTACTCCACTTTTATCCTTTAATCTAAACATGTGCATAAATTTTATATGCATTATTTCATGTGCTATTGTAAATAGTCTATCATTTTCACTTAAACTTGAAAAATAGTTCGGATCAACATATATATTTTTCCCATCTGTTGCTGCAGTATGAAAAGGTAGATTATCTTTAAATTCAATATTTGCCACTGCAATTTCGCTTCCAAATCTAGGATATTTTACCAGCATTTTTCTTTTTGCATCATAAATTAAATCTGTATTAGCACTCATTTATACGCTTCTCCTCTCTTAAAATTAACTACCATAATTTTTATGGCTAATTATTCTCTTTCATGTTCTTCATTCATAACTTCTTTAGCATCTTTGTCTAAATATGTACTATACATTTGTCCTATATCTGTATATTTAGCTATTCCATCACTTGCATACTCTTTTGTTTCTTTTCCTGTATGTAGTGCCAAAGACATTTCTTGTAATTCGCTTATTTTCTCCATTTTTCTTTCATCATTTCCAGCCCAATATATATCATATATTGATAAGTATTCTGGATCACAATGTTTTCTTATAAATTTCCTACAAGCCTCAACTTGTTTTTCATCTGCTGTTATTAAAGCAGTCATATATGCAAATCTTTCGCTTACATCTCTTGGTAGTTCTGCTTGTGTATATCCTTTTCCCATTCCTTTGGTTACTTCTTCTGGAGTCAATGTTGGAAGATTATAGAAATCAAAAAATTCTGCTGACCATTCTTCTCTAAGTTTTGAACTTATTGACCTTTGGATTATATCTTCAACATCTTTTCCTTCATATCTTCCAGCCTCCAAATTCCTTTCAAAATTATATAAGGTATTTGAAATTGAAGTCCATCCACGAGGATCATTAGTTCTTCCTTTGCATCCATTAGCGTCTAAATGTTGTTCTCCAACCTCTGGCTCCTCATAAAAATATCCAATATCTTGTATCGCTTCACTTTTACCAGAATTGTTGTATTTTGATAGCATATATCCTATTACTGCTGGATGAATTTTATGTGG
>CAKOIY010000042.1 GCA_934087515.1 uncultured Bacilli bacterium | reverse complement strand
TTGACTTTACTTCTTTTAACATAACAAGTTAGTTTTTCTTCATCTTCAACAACATTTCCTAAATTACCTGTGAGATAATTCATTGCATAAGGTCTCGTTATAACATAAAGAATTTTCTTAAATTTATTCATAGATAAATCCCCCCTTTGAATTCTTAATACCATACCATATTTCAGTAAAAAATGCAAATCAATTGTTAAAAACTGTTGAAATTGATGAAATTTATGCTATATTATATATAGAACTGATATTTATTAGTTTATTCTTTAAAGATATAAGTGTTCAAAATAGGCTCTTATATCGCACCATTAAAGATTTATTCGAACTAAAAATAGTTCGTTTTTTTTGTTTAAAAAATAATTGAAGGATTTTAACTTTCCATATATAATAACACACAAATTTTTAAGGAGGTTACCATGAACAAGAAAAATCAAATACATTAGAACAATTAAGAACTCTAAAAACATTAATAGATAATAAAAGAGAACTAAAAAGAAAATAGATAAACAAATGAAAGATAATCAAAAAGAATGTGACCACATATTAGTATGTCTAGGTTATGATGGATTATATCAATACAGATATAATAGTTTTTGTACATGTTTATTATGTGAAAAAAATGATCCAAATTCAAACTATAAAATTATAAATGCAACATACTTCAAAGAAACACTATATGGTAATGGAGAAACATACAAAAACAGAGCACGTAGATTAAAAGAAGTGCAAAATATAGCACTAAGAATAGCAAGAAAAAATCCAAAAATAACAGAAATCGAATTAGTTGAAGAAATTACCAATATTATTGAAATAGATATAAATACAACAAAACAAACACAAACAACAAATAAACAACTAACAAGAAAATGATTAAAAACTAAGAAAAACATATTACCAAAACAAAGCATAATATGTTTTTTTATATATACAATTACCATAATAAAAAAATTAAAGTTAGCAAAGACTTTATAATAATTTTCTATTGCTATTACCAAAATATTATTATATAATACTAATTCTAAGGGGGAAAATAATATGAAAGATACAAAATTAGAATTACCTACTATAAAAGAAAATATTGATTTCGAAGCATTACTTAATCTAGTAATTTTTAATGATGAAGAAAAAATATTAAATAGCAATGCAAATTTCACTAATAGAAAAAACTTATTAGAATACCAAAATTATAAAAATATAGATAAACAAATTGATAAATACTTAAAACTAATGCAAAGAAGTAAAAAAACAATATTTACAAAGGAAAATAGTAGCCAGGAAAACGACTATAAATCCATTGCTATAAATAAAAAACCTCACGGAAAAGATTTACAACTTCATATATCTCCAAATGACAAAAATTTATATATAATAATAAATGAATTAATTAGACAAGGATTAATTAATGAAAAGGGAATATATTTTAAATACACTAGAGAAAACGTCAAAGATAAAATAATTATATTTTTAGAAAACAAAGAAGATTATAAAGATAAAATTAATATCCTTAAACAAATTAAAAACAAATATCCATTTGCTTTCGAAAATCTAGATAAATCATTAATCTGGTTTAACGAAACAGAAATACCTGGAGTATTTATAAATATTAATAAACCTGTTAAAAAACAAAACGGAAGTGCTTTCATATCAAACGAAACTATAGTAAAAACTGCCCTAGAGGAAGTAAAAACTCTTCTTTACTTTGCCCTTAAGGAAACAAATCTAAAAGAGAATACACCCCTTAAAGATTACAATAAACAATATTTACTATTATTATTTAAAAATATATGTCTAGAAGTATTTAAAAGATATGGATTGCTATTTTCTAATAGAAAATATAACTCTACAAAAAGCTTAGAATATCCAGGAATAAATCAACCACTAAATCATAACTTTACTTTCAACGAAAAAGAAAACACTCTAGAATATGGTGAAAGAAAATGCAACAATATATTTAAATTTTATCAAATACCATTAAAACATAAGTCTAACATAAATATATACGATAACTTAAAAAGCTATAATAGTTTTGATTTAGATATTGATACATATAATAAAAGAATTAAAAAATGCAATAACAATAAAAATAAAATCAGAAGTTTAAAATAAAACAAAAACTCTATCAACTAATCAATAGAGTTTTTTTTCTTACTTACTTGTCTTTAGAAATTTTATCTCCTTTTAAAATATCATATGCTTCTAATAAATT
>CAKOIY010000041.1 GCA_934087515.1 uncultured Bacilli bacterium | reverse complement strand
AGGTCGTTGGTTCGAGTCCAACAAGAGGAGCCAATAAATAAAAAGCTTTGTAAAGTAACATTTACAAGGCTTTTTTGATATTCATAAAAATAAAAAATTTTATTGTGTTCGCTATTAAAAAATAAAAATATATTATATAATTATAACATCAAGGATGTGAAAATATGATAAAAATATGTGAGATATGCGAGAATAAATTTGAAACCAAAAGTGCTACAAGAATTTACTGTTATGAATGTAGTGGAGAATCAACAAGGCTAGACAATGAGACAAGAAAACATCAAAAAACAATATTAAGAAATAATATGAAAAAACAAGCAGTAAAATTATTAGGTGGAAAATGTTGTATATGCGGATATGATAAATGTATAGATGCACTGGAATTTCACCACAAGGATCCTAGTATTAAAGAATTCAAACTTGGTTCAGGAAATACTATGTCATGGAAAGAATATAAATCAGAAGCATTAAAATGTATGCTAGTATGTTCAAATTGCCATAAAGAAATACATTATAAATTAGGATATATATAATAGAAAGGAAAAACATGTATAATATTTACGAGGAATTAAATAAAATAACTGAATACATAGAAGAACATATATTAGAAAAAATAACAATTACAAAACTAGCACATTTAGTAGGTCTAAATGGAAATACATTAAAAAGTATATTTAGTTGTCTAACAGGAATAACAATAAATGAATATATAAGACTACGTAGATTAAGTCTTTCTGTTACAGATATATTAAATGGAGAAACTATAACAAATGTCTCATATAAATATCTATATAACTCGCCATCAAGTTATAATAGAGCATTAAAAAAATTTGAAGGAATCACACCAAAAGACCTAAAAAAATCTAAAAATAAACTAAAATTATTTAATAAAATTACATTTAAAGAAAACATAAAAAATTATAATATAGATTATCAAATATACAAAAATAGAGAATTTAAGTTATATTATATTTCAAAAAAAGTCAACTATAACAATAGAAACAAAGAAATACCAGAATTTTGGAAAGAAGTAAAACAAAAATATCCGGAGTTTATCAAAAATAAAAGATATGGATTTTTAGAAAAATATAATAACGAAACATACTATTATTGTTTACTAGAAAATGAATTTGATAATTCTAATATTAAAAATATAAAAAAATGCAATTATTTTGCTATTAAAACAACAAGTTTTGAATCAAAAGACATAATAGAAAACATAAATAAAGGAATAAAAGAATATATAAAATCATTAAATTATCGATTATTAAAATCACCAATTATAGAAGTGTATTATAAAGATTTTGTAGAAATATTAATACCAATTACTTGATATTTTTAGATACTAAAATATCAAGTTTTTTTGTGCTTTTTTTGAGATAATTTGTTAAAGAAATCTAATAACATAAAAAGGAGAGAAACAAATTATTATGAACAAAAGCAAAAATATTATTAAAAATTATTATAATTTAATAGAAAGTGATAAAAATAAGCTAATACCATATTATTTTATTTATTTTCTTAATATCATTATAGAATTAATCATTCCAACATATGTAGCAAAAATAACAGAATCATTAACAAATTCATTAATTATAGTTGCACTTGCTAGTATTATAAATTATTCTATTTTAAAAATATTGAACAACTTATTGGGATATGCTGATAAATATATATACCAAAGATTTTTTAGAGATAATTATATAACAATCTATAAAAAAATTGTAAAAAAGATATATCATTTTGATGAAGAGTATAAAAAGAAAATATCAACAGGTAAAATTATAAATAGTTTGACAAGTGATATTATAAATATTGGAGAAATGGCAGATAATATTTTAAAAGTTATACTAAATATTTTAAAAAGTATAGTAGTAATATTTTATTTTTTTAGAATTAATATATATTTAGCATTAATTATAATTGGAGTAGATGTAATTTACATTATAAGAAGTAATTATTTAAATAACAAGAGTATTAAATATTCAAAAGAGCAAAGAAAAGAAAACGACAAATTAATTGGATTAATAAATCAAACATTACTAGGACTAAAAGATATTCAAACTTTAAATATTACAAATACAATAGATGATAAATACAATTACATATATGAAGATTGGAAAAATGCATATGATAATAAAAAAAAATACGAGAGATATAGACAAAATATTTTAAAATGCTTTTTAATTATAATAAAATCAATAGTTTATTTTACATGTGTATATTTAATGATAAATAATAAAATTACTATAGGTATAATGTTAATAATAATTTCATATTTTGACTCTTTATTTTCAGCAAGTGAAAATATTATGGATGCAAGCCAATCAATAAAAGACCAAAATATATCAGTAAATAGAATAAAAGAAATATTAGAGTACAATACTA
>CAKOIY010000040.1 GCA_934087515.1 uncultured Bacilli bacterium | reverse complement strand
TCAAATACATCTCTAATGTTTACCTTTATATCATTCGGATTATTCTTTGTAGCAAGCATTCCCATTGATAACCAATTCTTATCTCCATTATTATCATTTTGTAATGGGAACACTCTAATAGTAACTTCATTTCTTTGAAGCGGTCCTATATCTAATTTTTCAGTTTCTTTATAATAAGTTCCTTTATATAAATTAACTTCATAATATTCGTTTAATCTGTACAAGTGTTGCATTACATCTTTAATTGGTAAGTATTCGCTATATCTTATATTTGTATCGACACATACACCATTAAAATCGTATGTAAGAGGTCTTTTCTTATCAATATAACCTTTCTTATATAATTCTTCAAAATCATTATAGAAGGTACTTCTAAAGTTAATTTGCTTAACTTCATATTTGTTTCCTTTAAGTTCAAGTTCTATATCATCAATATATCTCATAACTATATCAGCTCTAGTATCTCGATCGAGTAAATCCCAGTTATCATTAAAAGCATAATAAGATATTGGTAGTTTAACTTTATTGATAAAGTCCATATCTCTTTTTAAAAGTATATCTTCAGTAGTAAAGTTTAATTGTTCGGCTTGTGAGTTTTCTAATAATTTAGAATTAATTATTTCAATTTGATTTTCAATTAATTTAGTTTCTTGTTTAAACTCATCTTCAGTAAATAATTCATCAATATATGCTTTTCTAATTCTATTTCTTTTATTATCTAAATTTTTTAATTCTTTTTCTAATTGTTCTTTTGGATTATCTAATTTAGATTTTAATACTGGTAAGAAAAATTCATTAACAACATTATCATATTCTAATATATCAGCAAGTAAAACTTTAATTTTATTTTCTATTTTATCTTCATGAATATTATTCTTACAATTTTCACACCTATAATAGAAATACCATTTATCAGCTTTTATCTTATGTGAAGCACCACCAGCAAGTATTCTTCCACATTTAGGACATCTTAATTTTTGTAAGAAGATATAGGTTTGAGTTCTCATATAGTTTTTTTGATTTTTCTTCTTTTGTACTTGGCAACTTGCCCACATTTCTTTACTTATTATTGGTTCAACAACATCCTTATAATAAGTTGGATTCTTTGTTCTTTTACCATGTACATAATCGCCTTTATAAACCTCATTAGCAATTATTCTAAGTATTCCTGTATCTTTCCAATTAGTTCTTCCTAAAACTTGTTCTTCATTAAATATAGTAGCAATATTGTAATAAGATTTACCTTCAAAATATAAGTTATAGATTCTTATAACAATATCTTTAGTAAGTGGATCAGGAACTAATTTTTTATTTTCATGTTTATAACCAAGTGGAGCACGAGCAGGAATATTACCAGCTTTTATTGCACCAGCTAAACCAACTTTAGTTCTTTCACTTGTTCTTTCAATTTCGTTTTGTGAAACACAAGTAAGTATTCTAGAAATCATTTTACCATTTGCATTAGTTGTATTTATATCATCATTAGCACAATCTAAATAAGCATTGTTTTCTTCTAAAAATCTTATAATCTTTTCCCAATCAAATACACTTCTTGTAAGTCTATCCAACTTTAATACAACAATAGTATTACATTTTTTATCTCTTATATCTTGTAATAGTTCTTCAAAAGCAGGTCTTGTATTACCAGTTTTAGCCGATATACCAGCATCTTTATAAATTTTATATATCTCATAACCTTTATATTCACACATAGCCCTTAATCGTTTTTCTTGTTCTGGTAAACTAAATCCTTCTCGAGCTTGATCTTCGGTAGATACACGAATATAAATACCAGCAATTTTCTTATCATTATTCATAAATCTCAACTCCTTTTACTAAAAAAGAGGAGACAATAGTATCTAGTAAAGTCTAAATACTACTGACTCCTCATCAAATTCAATATTATAAAATTTCGATATCTTGTGTTTTATTTTCATAGATGTACCTCCATTTCTAGAGCATACCTCTTTCATTGGTTATTTATAATATCACTTTTTTATGATTTGTCAATTCCCTGTTTAGAGAATAGTAGCATTTAGATAGTTTTTAAATAATCTTCTAGTTCTGATAATTTTATCTTATTAGATAAATTCTCAATAAATATTTCATTAGAATAGTTGAAAGCAAGAAATGTAGTATTATTAATAATTATTCTATGTGGTTCTATATAAGTTAAATTAGTCTTATCAATTTTTCTAATACTACCATTTATAATAGTAGGTTTATTATTAGTAAAATCACAAATAAACTCAATTTTCTTTATTAATGATTCTTCTAATGATAGTTCTTCTTTAATAATATTTACCATAGTTCCATCCTTTCCTTATAAAGTAGGATAGTCTTTGTATAACTTTCAAGCCTGACACGTGGAGTTCGAAACACAAAAAAACTAATCCATTTCTGGATTAGTCATTTATCAAAACTCGAAAAGTTCGAGCAGATTTCACTATGGAGCCATAAAGGTTGAAGTCGGACAACCTCTAATTATCTAAATTATAGGTAGTAATAAACTACTAACTAATAT
>CAKOIY010000039.1 GCA_934087515.1 uncultured Bacilli bacterium | reverse complement strand
TGTTAATGGTACTCATGATAGTGATAAGAAACCTGATGGTGTTAGTATTCCTAAACCTGCTGGTATGGAATCTTTAAATAATATTGGTTTAAATAGTAAACCTGTTAGTACTCAAGCTGGAAATGAAACAGGCTCTAGTGTTTCAAGTGTTAATTCTATAGGAACTAGTAATTCTTATGGAGCGAGTAACGTTAATTCTAATACTAGTAATAGTACTTATGATATTAATAAGAAGCCTGATGATGTTAGTATTTCGAAATCTAATGGTATGGGTTCTTTAAATAATACTAGTGGTGGTTTGAATAATAATTTAAATAACAATTATAATAATATAAGTAATAATGTTAATAGTTCTGTTAATACTGGTATTGGTAGTATGAATAATAGTGGGATAAATAGTGTTAATAATGGATCTGGTAGTAATATTAATTCTAATGATATGGGTGGTGTTAAGTCTAAGAGGCCTGAACCTATGTTTAGAGATAATAATCAAAATATGATTGGTAGTACTAGGGATTTAAATAATGCTATTAATGGAATTAAACCTACTTCTATGTCTGATGGTGTTTCGCAAGTTGGACAAATGGAAATGAATAATAAACCTCAGGTTAATACTAGTTATCAACCTCCAAAGAAGAAATTTCCTCTTTCTGTTAGGGAAATGATTCTTGTTTCTATTGCTCTTATTGGAGTGGTAGTTGTAGTTATAATGTATTGGCCTAAGTAAAATAATATTGACAAATACTTTATAAGTGTTTAGAATAATAATTAATTCGTTGATGTGGAGAAGTAATGTGGATTACTGTTAATAGAGAGCCTTGTTTGGTGGAAATGGGTAATAAGTGCTATATGAATAACACCACGGAGTGTTTTTCTGAAATTAGTAGGAAAGACCGGGTAAACCGTTATATTTTAGAGATATCAATCATGATAAGAAGAGTGGTACCGCGTTTTTGGACGTCTCTTTGTTATCGTGATTTTTTTGTTAGGGAGGAATTAAAATGGATTTAAAAGAATTATTTAGTAAAATTAAAGATTATGAGGGTAAGAGTGTTGTATTAGAAGGATGGATTAGAAATCATAGAAAACAAAAAGATTTTGGATTTATTGATTTTTCTGATGGTACTTGTTTTAAACATTTACAACTTGTTTATGATAATGGTTTGAGTAATTTTGATGATATACAAAAGTATCATGTTGGTAGTGCTATTGAGGTTTGTGGTGTTGTTACTGCTTCTGAAGGCAAGGAACAAGCTTATGAACTTAAGGTTAGTGATGTTAAACTTCTTGGTGATTGTCCAGAGGATTATCCTATGCAAGCTAAGAGACATTCGGTAGAATTTTTGAGGGAACAAGCTTATTTGCGTCCTAGGACAAATTTGTTTCAGGCTGTTTTTAGAGTTAGAAGTATTGCTGCTCTTGCTATTCATACTTATTTTGGTGAAAGAGGGTATGTGTATGCTAATACTCCTCTTATTACTGCTAATGATGGTGAAGGTGCTGGGGAAATGTTTCAAGTTACTACACTTGATTTGAAGAAGATTGATCAAAAAAATATTGATTATTCTAAGGATTTTTATGGAAAGAAGGTTGGTCTTACTGTTACTGGTCAGTTAGAGGCTGAAACTTTTGCTACTGCTTTTAAAAAGACTTATACTTTTGGGCCAACATTTAGGGCAGAAAATTCTAATACTAAGACTCATGCTAGTGAGTTCTGGATGATTGAACCTGAAATTGCTTTTTGTGATTTGGATGGGTTAATGGACATTGAAGAAGATATGCTTAAGTATATTGTTAAGTATGTACTTGAACATGCTAAAGAAGAAATGGAGTTTTTAAATAAGTTTGTGGAAAAAGGGCTTATTGATAAATTGGAAAAATTAATTAATAGTAAGTTTACAAGAGTTACTCATGAGGAAGTTATTACTATTCTTAAGGAATCTAAGCAAAAGTTTGAGTTTGTTCCAGAATATGGAGAAGATATTGCTAAGGAACATGAAAAATATATTACTGAACATTTTGGAGGTCCTGTATTTATTACTGATTGGCCTAAGGATATAAAGGCATTTTATATGAAACAAAATAGTGATGGTAAGACTGTGGCTGCAGTAGATTTAGAGGTTCCTGGTGCTGGTGAGTTGATGGGTGGTTCTCAAAGAGAAGAGAATTATGATAAACTTGTTAATAGAATGAAGGAACTTGGTATAAAAGAAGATGGATTAGAATGGTATTTAAATTTGAGAAAATATGGTACTTGTGTTCATTCAGGATTTGGTATGGGATTTGAGAGGTTGTTAATATATTTAACAGGAGTTGAAAATATTAGAGATGTTATTCCATTTCCTAGGACTCCTGGTAATTGTGAGTTTTAATAGTGTTTGTTTGAAAAATGCTAAAATAATAAAACTGCTTGAAAAAGTGGTTTTTTTGTTATAAAATAAATGTATAAATAATACTAAGGAGGACGTAAAAGTATGAAAAGAGGGCAAAATCAAGATAGCAAACATCCGTTCGGGGGGGGGGTCATTTTACAACCTATTAAATAAAGATATAAAAGAATTAAATACGGTAATTCTGTCTTTGT
>CAKOIY010000038.1 GCA_934087515.1 uncultured Bacilli bacterium | reverse complement strand
TTTCAAGGAATGTTAACTATAGGAAACTATGATACCAATAAAGGAATATATAATAAAAGAAGCAAGACAACAGTCGCACCATTTCCAGAACTTGATAGGGAAGTACTTTCTAAATCAATAGATCTAGTAATAAAAGAAGTAAACAAAGAAGAAATAAATGATAAAGATTTAGAACAATTAGTAAAAAATGGTAATTTCTTCAAACTTTATACAGTTCAGTTAAAAGATAAAAGAAATCAAACTTTTGGAAATGATACTAAGGGAGAGTGGATCAAGTACGAACAAGGAAATAATTACCAAGAATTATATAAATCACTTCAAGGAAAAAATACAGGATGGTGTACAGCCGGGGAAAAAACTTGTAAATTACAAGTTGAAGGTGGAGATTTCTATGTATACTATACTTATGACGAAGAAGGTAAAGCTACAATTCCAAGACTTGCAATAAGAATGGATGGCAAGAACACAATAGGAGAAATAAGAGGAGTAGCAAAAGATCAAAATATAGAGCCACACTTTGAAGATGTACTTGCAAAAAAACTAGAAAACTTTAAAGATGCAGATCGTTACAAAAAAAGAATAAAAGACACCAAAATGTTAACTTATGTATATACAAAGTATAAAAATAATAAACTATTAACCGAAGAAGATCTAAAATTCATATATGAAATAAATGGCAAAATAAAAACAATGGGTTGGACAATAGATTCTAGATTAAATGAAATGAAAAACGAAGTTTTAGATAATATTAAACAAAATTTTCAAGATACAGAATTAATATTAGGTTTAGTAAAAAAAGATTTAAAGGTAATGCATCATATATCTGAAGATAAATTAGATAAAGATTTAGCTTTAAACATAGTAAAAAATAACGGTTGTGCAATAAAGTATATTCCAAAAGATCTAATAGATAGAGATTTAATAATAGAGGCAATTAAAAATAATGTTTCAGCATTAAGTTGCCTGAAAAGAAATGAAATAGATAAAGAACTAGTATTAATGGCAGTTGAGAAAGCCAGCTATGCATTAAAATATGTTCCAAAAGATCTAATAGAAAAAAATATAATACAAATTGCAGTAGAACAAAATCCTATTTCTATTAAATATGTTCCAAAAGAAATGTTAGATAAAAAATTAATTATTAACGCAGTTAAACAAGATAGTGAAGCATTAGAATGTATTCCAAAAGAAATGCTAGATAAAGAAATAATACTTATAGCAGTTCAAAACAATGGAAAAGTATTACAATTTGTACCAGAGGACTTAATTGATAAGGATGTAGCATTAATGGCAGTAAAAAATGATGAATGGTCCATACGATTTGTTCCAAAAGACAAAATTGATAATGACATAATACTAGCTGCAGTTAAAAAAGATCATGCCGTAATTGGATTAGTTTCCAAAGATAAATTAAATAAAAATTTATTACTCGAGTTAGTTAGCGATACAAAAAGTTTAATATTAGAACGAATTCCAAAAGAGTTAATAGACAAAGATATAGCGTTAGTAGCAGTAAAAAATGATGGATGGTCTATACGATATATCCCCAAAGAAATAATAGACAAAGAAATAGCCATGGAAGCAATCAAAGCAGTTAAAGCAAGCGGAGGAAATTATATGGCTATGATATTAAGATTCATTCCCGAAGAAATAATAGATAAGGAAATAGCTCTAATTGCAGTAAAAGAATTTGAATTCGCTTTAGAACTAATACCAGAAGAGATAATAGATAAAGAAATTATATTTATTGCAAAATGTAATGAAACCAAATATAAATTAAATCTTTCAGAACAACAAAAAAAATTATTAGAAGAAGCCCTACAAGAAGAAATAGAAAAAGCACAAACACTAGGCAAGCAAGGAACCCTTTTAACCAAAGAAACCCTCAAAGAAAAATACAAAAATGAAGCAATATATAACTTAATAAAATCATCTAATCAAGAAGGATATAATTATTACTTAAAAAGTCAAAAAAACAAAGTAAGAAAAAAATAACCCAAAAACAAACAGAAATCTCAAGAAACAAACTTGTTTTAAGAGATTTTTAATCTTATGTCAAATTAAATATTAAATATTGATTTATAATATTTATATTTTTATACTTATAATAGATGGAGGTATATATATGAATTATGATGGAGAAAAATTTTTATTAAAGTTATACAAAGAATTATATAACGAAGAAAGTGTAAAACACTCAAGTACAAAAAGTGATAATAAATATGAAGCAGTAAAAAAATATATCGATAGGCTTGAAAGAGTACATGAAAAGGCAATTAATCACAAAACAGACACAGGAATAAATCTTTTAAAAGACTTTTATTATGATAAATATGTAATAAAAAAAGAGGATATTCCAGAAAGTTATATAAAGTACTTGGATAAAGTACAATTTGATCAATACGGTATCCATATGAACGAATACCAAAAAGAAGAAAAAAAAGATCTAATAATAGAAAATCAAAAAAAGTCCTTAGATGAATGGTTAGATTATTTTATGAGTGAAGATGCTAAATTTTATCCAACTTGGGCAAAATATTGGGCTTTTCAAGGAATGTTAACTATAGGAAACTATGATACCAATAAAGGAATATATAATAAAAGAAGCAAGACAACAGTCGC
>CAKOIY010000037.1 GCA_934087515.1 uncultured Bacilli bacterium | reverse complement strand
AAAACATATACCCATCCAGCATTTACATTTGGAGATAAAGAAATAAAAGGATTCTGGATAGGAAAGTTTGAACTTACTGGAACAATAAGTAGTATTACAACAAAACCTAATTTAAGTAGTATAAGAAATCAAACAATAAGTACATTTGAAACAAATATAATGAATATGAAAAACAGTAGTAATCAATATGGATTAAGCACGGCAACAGATACACACATGATAAAAAATAGTGAATGGGGAGCAGTAGCATACTTATCTCATTCTAAATATGGAACATGTACAGATGGCACTTGTACACAATCAAGTATAAACTTAAACTCAGATTACATAACAGGATGTGGTTTTGAAATTCCAACGAGTTATACTACAACAACAGAGTGTAACAAATATAATACATCACTTGGAATGACTGCTTCAACTACTATGAATATATACGGAATATATGATATGAATGGCGGAACAATGGAATATGTAATGGCAAATATTGTAGGATCTGATGGCAGTACTCCAGTCCCAAGTGAATCTGGATATACTACATCTACTTACCCAGATAGAAAGTATTATAATCTTTATAGTGCTACAAAGAAAACAATATATCTAGATTATAGTATATTAGGAGATGCAGGAAAAGAAGTATATAATGGAAGAGGGGTTACTTGGTACAAAGGTGGTACTGTCGCTATGGATAGGTCCTATTCCTGGACTATAAAAGGCTGGTCTATTGGTAATTCAACATTTCCAACAATGTTTAGTAATCATAGTAATAGTGGTGTTGCCCGCGATAATTATTCAACCCGCCTCATAATAACCCCACAATCATAAACTTAAGTGTGTTAACTCACACTTTTTTCTTTGTTCTATTTTCCTCTTTCAATAATATAATTTATTAGTAAGGAGGAATAAAAATGAAACAAACTATACCTTTTAAAAAGGATATAACTTTTAAAACTAAAATTGGTGAACTTACTGCTATATCTCTTGATAATGACTTAACTCTTAAGGGTGAGGATTTGATTGTTGGTAACTTTTATATAAGTGGAAATTACAAAATGCTTGAAGGCTCAATCGAAGAAGAATCTTATAGCTACAAAATACCATGTGAAATTGCTATAAGTAGTGAGTATGACACATATGATGCTGTAATAGATATAGATGATTTTTATTATGAAATTATTAATGATGAAGTATTAAGAGTAAATATAACAGTAGTTATTAGTAATCTTGAAAGAAAAGAAATAAAAGAAGAACAAGAAACAAACGAAGTTGAAGTTTTAACTGATGAAGATGATAGAATACTATCTATAAATGATGATATAGCTAATAACATAAAATTACCCTTAGAAGAAGAATTTGAAGAAATAAAAGAAATAGAAAAACCAAGAAATGTATCTAATTTTGACAAAGTAAAAGAAAGTGCTAAAAATCAAGATGATACGTATATAACTTATAAAGTTTATATATATAAAGAAGAAGATACTATTGAAAGTGTTTTAGAAAAATATAGTATTACAAAAGAAGAATTAGCAAATTACAATAATTTAGAAGACATCATACCGGGTTCTAAGATTGTAATACCTAGTTCAAATGATTAACTACAAATTATTAAAACAAAACAAAATAATTCCTAAAAAAATTAGTAAATTAAACAGTTCTTATTTGGTTGAAACCGATTCTAATAAGTATATCTTAAAGAATAGAGACAAGGAATTAGATAAAAAATTTGATTATTTATTATCTAGGGGATTTAACTATTTTCCAAAACATACCTCTATTGGTGATTACGATGTATTTAATTACATAAAAGATTTAGATGCTTCGAAAGAAGAAAAATTAGAAGAACTTGTAAACTTAACAAGTCTTTTACATACTAAAACAACCCGTTATGAAAGTGTAGATTTAGACGATTATAAAGAAATTTATGAAGAACTAGCTCAAAAAATTGAATACTTAAATAATTATTATCTAGAACTTAATGATTTGATTGATAATGAAATATACATGTCTCCCTCACATTATCTACTTGTATATAACATTTCTAAAATTTATAGTGCTCTTTCATTTTGCAGAGAAGAACTAGACAACTGGTATGAATTAATCAAAAATAGTTCCAAGCAAAGAGTAGCATTAGTACATAATAACTTAGATATTTCTCATGTTTTAAGAAATACTAGCCCATATTTAATCAGTTGGAGCCATTCTAAGACTTCAAGTCCCATTGATGATTTACTTACTTTATATGACAAGTATTCATCAAATAATAATTTTGATAATTTATTTGATATTTATCAAAAGAGATATCCTTTACGTGAAGAAGAATTAAAATTATTCTTTATAAAAATTTCTATACCAGATAAACCAGAATTTTCATTAGATGAATTAGAAAATATTAGAATTGTAAAAAGATTATTTTTAAAACTTTATTGTGGAGATAAATTAATAAGACCATATTATGAAAAAAAGTGAAATTTTATTACTTTGTAATATTTGAGATATGTTTTTTATTTGAAAAACTTAATTTAGTATAAGAGAATATTTATGTTTCTTATACTTTTTTTGTTTAAATCTTATGTTTTAGCATTTTACAGGTGTTTTTATTTAGTATATAGTGTTTGTGTAGGGGGGATTGGTGATGAAAAAATGACAAAAAAACAATTCTATAATGCAAGATATGATGCTGTATTTAAAAATGCTGCTAAAAATGATAAAGTGG
>CAKOIY010000036.1 GCA_934087515.1 uncultured Bacilli bacterium | reverse complement strand
GAATCTTTTGCGCAAATGAATCACTCCTTTGATTTTTCTTAAAATAATTATACTTTAGTAAATTATATGTTGTCAAGAAAAAAAGGTAAAAATTAATTTACAGATCATCTTTTAAGTGTTATAATTTCTAAGGTAAAGGATGTAGAAAATGGAAGCAGTAATTAATTATGAATTATTAAAATTATTAAAAGAATATGAAAGTGGTAAAAAAAGAGCGGATGATAATTTTATTAAAAGAGCATTAAAAATAATTTTAAGAAATCAATACCAACTTTTAGAAAATGTTTTTGTGGGAGATAACGTATATTTATTTGATGATCCTATTTATAATGAAAAAGATCAAACTATTTACTTTAAAAGTTCATTTGATATTCATGAAGTTACAAAAAATTATTTATTATCAGATAATGATAAACTTCTAATATATAATTTATTCGTTTTAAAAAAAGTGATTGAAATATCTTTAAATATAATGAAAAATGAAACAATCAATAGTGGTTTTGGTAAAAAAATATTACTTCTAGAAGATGATTTTAAATCTCAAGATATTAGTTTAATAAATAGAATTATTGGAATTGATGCTACTAGAAGAGTTAGTCAACTTGCAGGTTGGATGACTTTTGATGAAAGAGATTTTGCCTTAAATTATTTTTATTTTGAAAGTATTAATGCCCTACTTAATGGTTATTTATCTAACTTACCAGAGGGTTGTCCAGTAAATCAATATTATATTGAATATAATGAATATTTAAAGCAAAAGAAAGATTCTTTTCCTTGTGATCAACTAAGTACGGAAGATTTAATTAAGATATCAAAAAGATATTCATCTAGCGAAAACTTTTACTCTGGGCTACCTGTAGATCATGAAACATATAATTGTGTTATAACGAAAAGAAATGAAGCCCAAAGTATTCTATTAAGAAAAAGAAACTAACACTAAACTAGTTTCTTTTTAACTGCAATTTTCCATTAAAAATCCGTACAAACTTGTATCTTTATCCCAATAACCTTTTTTAATATTCAAATCTATATTACATAAGTCATACAAACTTTTTAATAATTCATTATTAGTATATTTCATACTATTACTATATAATTTGTTTACTTGCCAATCCATTAGTTTTAATTCAGACATTATATCATTAAGGCTTTTTTTATTATATAAATTTTTAACATAATACATTAATCTATATTCTCTAGCTAAAAGTGATATTAAAACTGTTGGTTCTACTTTATATATTTTTAAGTTTTTTAATATTCTTAATGCTAAACCAAGTTTCTTTTCAATAACAGCATTTACAAAAGCAAAATTATTACTTGTTTTCTCTTCACCAACAATATATATTACATCTTCATATTTTATATGACACGGAAAACTATAATATAACATAATCTTGTCTAACTCATTAAACATGATATCTAAATTTCCATACGAGTTATCCATTATATAATTAATTGTATTATAATCAATGCTATAATCATAACTTTTTAAATAACTTGTAAGAGTGCTATTTATAGTTCTTTTATCCATTTTAGGTATATTTATAATATTACCATTATTTTTAATACATTTAACAATTTTTTTTCTTTGATCAATTCCATTTAAGGTTGTAAATATTATATTGGTATATTCATTAGGATTACTTAAATATTTAACTAAAAGTTCATTATCATTATCAGTAATATTTCCAGAATTAAAAAAGTCCGAGTTGGAAACTACAAGCCACTTTTGGGTGCTTTCTAAACCAAAGTATGAAGCCTCATCTATTATTTCACTAATACTACATCTTGAAGCATTAAAAACTAAATAATTGTTTTTACCAACTATTTTTTTTACCTCTTTTTCTATTACTCTAAAACTTTCTGCACTAATTAAATAATTCATACTTATCACACTTAAATTATAACATACGCCAAAAGAAAAAGAAAGAGCCCCTTTCTTAATTCTATCTAAACATTATATAATGTAATATATTTTATGATTTATTTTATTTTAAGTGAAAAGTTCTATATTTTTGTCTTTATCATAAAAATGATATTGATTCATTTATTCTTTTCTAAGATGGTTTTTCTTTCACCTTATTGTTTTTAATAAACGTTAAATCACACAAGTTCATATTTTCTAACAGCGATTCTTTCACCCGAACAGTATTCTATTACAAATTTATTTTCTTTTTTGCATATTAATATTCCCATTGTATTATTATTTAATGGTTCTTTTATATTTTTATCTATATAATTCATGTATTTTTGAACCTGTGAAATATATTCTGATTTAAATTCTGTTACTTTTAATTCTACTACTACATAACAATTAAATTTTATATTAAATAATAAGATATCAATATGGTAATTTCTATCTCCAATCTTAATTTTATATTCGCTCCCTATAAAACAAAATGATTTCCCAAGTTCTTTCATAAAAGATTCTATATCTTCTAATATTAAATTATGTAATGCTTTTTCACTAATTATCTCAATATTATTCTTATTTTTAATTAGTATAGGATTAGGGACTAAATCTTTTACTTCAATTTCATCGTTAAGTGTTAATTTTTTCTTAGTTTTAATAGGTAATCTTTCATATTCTTTGTTTTTGATTTTTTCTCTTAATTCTCTTTTAGATAAATTCCTTTCATATGCAATACTAATATAATATATCAATTCATTTTCATCTTTAATGGATAATAATTCAGAATAATGGCTCCAAGACAATTTGGTCGCCACTGGCGACCATTTTTCATCTTTGAATATTCTATAATATTGTCTAATACGTCTCAATGTTCTCTCGTTATACTTTCTTCCAAACTCAGCAACCAATCTATTTGAATAATCATTTAAAATATTATCC
>CAKOIY010000035.1 GCA_934087515.1 uncultured Bacilli bacterium | reverse complement strand
AAGGGACCAGAAGAAACTGGAGAAGTTTGTCCTGAATGTGGAAGCCCACTAGTAATTCGTAAAGGTAAATTTGGTGAATTCATAGCGTGTAGTAATTATCCGACTTGTAAATATATTAAAAAAGATAAAAAAGAAGTTGTGGAAATTTGCAAATGTCCGAAGTGTGATAAAGGTATGATCGTAGAAAGAAAGACAAAAAAAGGTAAAATTTTCTATGGATGCAATAACTATCCAAAATGTAAATATGCACTATGGTATAAACCAAACGGGGATATTTGCCCAAAATGTGGTGAATTAATAGTAGATAAAAACGGCGAAAACATTTGCGTAAATTGTGAAGAAGATAAGTAAAAACTTGTCTTCTTTTCTAATTTATTATATAATGTTACTGAGATGATAAATATGAAAAACAAAAATATAGTTTTTATGGGGACCCCTGATTTTTCAGTACCTGTCTTAAAAATGTTAATTGAAAATACGAATGTTTTATTGGTAGTTACTCAACCAGACAAAATTGTAGGTAAAGATAAAACTGTTAGTTTTAATCCAGTTAAAAAATTAGCACTTGAAGAAAATATTCCTGTATTTCAACCGATGAGAATTAGAAAAGATTTTGAAAAATTAAAAAACTTAGATATAGACTTAATTGTTACTTGTGCCTATGGGCAAATAATTCCTAAAGAAGTATTAGATATGCCTAAGTATGGATGTATAAATGTTCATGCCTCAATACTACCAAAATATCGTGGATCTGCTCCGATACAATGGTGTCTATTTAATAATGATGATGTAACTGGTGTAACGATCATGTATATGGATGAGGGAATGGATACCGGAGATATTATTAAAATAAAAGAAATACCTATTTTAGATAGTGACAATGTTGGAACACTTCATGACAAGTTATCAAAGTTAGGTTGTGATTTATTACTTGAAGTATTGCCAACAATTTTTAATAAAACGAACAACAGGATTAAACAAGGTAATAACTACACTATGGCACCGATGATTAAAAGAGAAGATGAAAGACTAGATTTTAATGAAGAAGGTAAAAAAATAATTGGCAAAATCAAAGGACTTAATCCATGGCCTTTGGCAAACATAATAATAAATAATCAAGAAATAAAAGTCCTAGAAGCTGAATTTGTTCAAAAGAAAGTTGATAATACCAGTATTATAAAAGAAATAGATAAGAAAAATTTAGGTATAACATGTAAAGATGGAATAATATATCTCAAAAAGATAAAACCAAGTGGTAAAAAAGTTATGGAAATTAATAGTTTTTTAAATGGAATAGATAAAGAAAAGTATTTAAATATGGAGGTAAATAATGAAGGATAATAGTTTTTGGTCAACAACTCAAGGAAAATCTACGATTAAATTTGTAGCATGGATGATATTCATTATAATTTTAATTGTGATTTTTGCTATAAATGGAAAACAAGAAAATAATAATATCAATAATACTCAAGAAAAAAATGAAGAAATTATCTCTTTTGAAAAATATGAAACAATGCAAGATAATTTATTAAATGGATGCTTTAATTATGAGTATAAAATAATTGAAGAAAATATCACAACTATTTATACTGGAAAGAAACTAAATGATACAGAAATAGGGTATAAAGAAACAAAAGATGGAATTATAAAATATATAAAAGATAAAGATATAACATATAAAGTTGTATTAGACGAAAAAGAAGAATTACCAAATCTTTATGACGAGGCAGATAAATCTTTTTTGAATATTAATATAATTTTTGAAAATTTAAAAGAATATTTATATAATATAACTAAGAATGAAAGTACACGAGAAATTAATTATAATAAAGAAGGATATAAAGTAGTAGTTAAAACTGACTTAAAAAACATAACTAATATAACAATTGAAAATGAAAATAAGACATATGAATTACAATTTACAAATGTTGGAAAGTGTGATAATATAACTAATAAATAAGTTTTAGTGAGGATTAAAAATGGATAAAAAATGGTTAAACTTTATAATAACTAATTTTATAACCCTGCTTAGAGTAGTGGGGATTTTTGCATTAATTCCAGTCTATAAAAAATATGGTGGATTTACAACTTTTTTATTATCTTCATTATGTTTTTTGACAGATTTTATTGATGGCTTTTTAGCAAGAAATCTAAATGCTTCAACATTTTTTGGAAGCCTTTTTGATGCTTTAAGTGATAAAGCCTTTTTAGTAATAAATTTACTTCTTTTAATGAGTATATCCCCATATGCAATAATATTAATAATTTTTGAACTTACAATAGCACTAATTCAAAGTATAAAATATAATATTGGCATGAATATTAAATCTAATATATTCGGTAAAATAAAGATGTGGGTTGCAGGACTCATTATATCATTATGGTATCTTTTAACAGATTATAAAGTAATACATCACTTTAATCTAAATAATTTGAACAATAAAACATTTTTAATTATATTTATTCCTTTATTTATAATTGAAGTTATAACCATAATAAGTTATATAATAGAATATTTTAGTGATAAAAATAAATTAGACAAAAAAGTAATTGCAAAAAGGAAAAAAGAGGAAGAGAAATTATATAAAGAAATTAAAAATGTATCATTTTGGGATTTAATGTTTGAACATGATTATTATGAAAAGTATAAGGATTATGGTAATTTGAAACTATTAAAATCATTAACAAAGAAGAAAGCGTGATAAAATGAATAATATTTTTGGAGTTACAAGAAAAAAGTTAGAGAGTTATTTTGAAAGTATCGGCGAAAAAAAGTTTAAAGCCACTCAAGTTTTTGAATGGTTATATATTCATAAGATTTGGGATATAACTAAGTTTTCCAACATAAAAAAAGAAATTCAAGAAAAATTAATGAACGATTTTAGTACAGATTTTATCAAAATAGAAATCGTAGAAGAAGGACCATTGGTAAAGAAATTTTTATTTAGGTTACTTGATGGCGAAAAAATAGAAGCAGTACTTATGGAACATGATTATGGACTTTCGGTTTGTGTTTCTAGTCAAGTTGGATGTAATATGGGATGCCGTTTTTGTGAATCAGGTAGACTAAAAAAGGTTAGAAATCTTGAAACTTATGAAATTGTGGAGCAAATTTTATTAATAGAAAAATATGTCGGTAAAAGAATTGATTCAGTAGTTATGATGGGAATAGGTGAACCATTTGA
>CAKOIY010000034.1 GCA_934087515.1 uncultured Bacilli bacterium | reverse complement strand
GAAAGAAGTTTTCATTTAGAAGATATTGATGAAGATACTATGGAAGCAGAATTTAAAGATGGTATTTTAACAATAAGTGTTTCAAAAGCAAATGAAGATAAAAATAAAAAATATATTGAAGTAAAATAATGTATATGAAGACCTTAATGGTCTTTATTTTTTTGTCATAATTTTTTTGGATAATTGGGTCTTTTGATATTTTTTGTCGAAAGTGTTAAAAGAAGCTAATCGTTTAAAAGTAAAGATTGATGATCTTTTGCTTTATGACAAAGAAAAAATAAAACAAGATGTTTATGAGGCTGGAGTAAAAAGAAGAAAACTAATTGAAATAGCTATTAATTTTTTGAAGAATACTAATCTTACTTTTCAAGATATAGTTGACAATACTGATTTAGGTGTTTATGAAAATAAAAGACCTATATTTTTTTGTTATGATGTGATAGAATTAAGGTGAGGTTATAAGATATGGATGAACTTAAAAAATATGGGGATAATATTGTTATCAATGATTATGAAATTAGTGTATTAAATAAATGTAATATTGATGTAACAAAATGTAAGACTTTAGCTGAAGTATTACTTCTTATTGATAGATATTTAGATGATTCTTTTTTAGATGATGAAGAATATGATGAAATAGATTTTGTGGCAAATAATTTAAATGAAAGACTTTATTATATGGGGAATAAATAATATGAAAAAGAATAAAAAGAGATTGTTAATTAGTACTTTAGTTTTATTTGTAATATGGAGTTGTGTAACTATTTATATTGTTTTTAATAACAAAAAGGGTATAAATGAAGAAAAGGTATTAGGATTTGAAAGTGTTACTGTAATAAATAATATTAATGTTAGTGTTGGAGAAAATTTTTATGTTAAAGATGAAGGTAATAAATTAGTTATACATGATTTTAATGATAATATAATTAGTGAGTATACTGAAGAGTTTACTAATTATGAAATACTTGATAAAAGGTTTATAATTGTAACTAATAAAAATATCAAAAAAATAATAAACAAAGATGGAAAAATTTTAATAAATGGAACTCAAATAAAAGTTGCTAATGACAATAAATATGTTTTGGTAGATAATGCTGTTTATGATAATAATTTAAATAAAGTATATGTATTAGATTTTACTGGGAATTTTGAATATTTTGCAGAATTTGGCAATGATCTATTAATTATTGAACCTTATGAAAAGGAAAGTAAAAGTATAGTTGTTGATTTAATAAATAAAAAAGTGTTATGGAGAAATTTTGAAAATTCTTCTTTATATAATAACGATGAAGGAATGACTTATTTTAGATTTACTAAAAATAATAAAGGTTATTTAATTGATACTAGAACTAAAGAAGTTTTATATGAAGGTATTACTTATGATAATACTAATTATATAGAGTATAATATATTTACTTATAATAATATTATTTATTATATAGATGGAGATAAAATTTATAAAGATAATACTAAAATAAATAATAAATATAAAATGTCTAAAGATAAATGCCAAACTGGTTATAAATTAAAAGATAATAACGACAAAATTGTTGTTGATAAATGTATGTATGCTTATAAAATTCTATTTGATGATGCTATTTTAGGCATAGATACAGATAATTATATACTTTTTTATAAAGATAAAGAAATTAGTGGAGGAGAAATTACTTTAGAAGGTGATTATATTAAAGTAGCAGCAGTTTTCGATTTACTTGGTGATGGTACAACTTATAAATATTATGATAAATCTTTAAAACAATTAAATATTAATGAAAATATAAATATAAGTTATTTAACTAATAATGTATATAGTGGTTATGATTATCAAAGCTTTAAATATTATTTTTTTGATAAAAATTTAAATGAAATAGCGAAAGATTTTTATAATATAAATTGCTATAATAATGGTTATTGTGATGTATTTAAAAATGCAAATGAACATTATTTATATAAAGATGGTAAGAAAATTATAGATGAGATTTTTGTAAATATTAAAATAAATGATGAACATATAATTTTAGAAACATTATATAAAACATATATAATAAAACTTGGAAATAATAAGATAAAAAAGATTAATTTTAATGTTTTTTATGACATAAATTTAGATGATATTATAGACAAATATGATTTAGAAAAGATAGAATTAAAAATAAATAAAAATGAAGAATTATTTAAAAAATATGCTTATATTGTAGAAAATAATAATATGCTACTAGATTATAAAAAAGAGGTTTATGATATATTTGAAATTGTAGTGGATAAGAAAGAATATTTAGATGAATTCTATTTTTTACATAAACTTGGTTATTTGAATATTAACAAAGCGGATATTTTACAGGATGGAAAAGCCTTTGGAACTTATCAAGACTTTGATACAAGAATTGATTTAGTAACGGATAAAGATAGTGTTTTATATCATGAACTAATACATTTCGTAGATTTTTCTTTTAATAATAAACAAAGTACAACTTTATATAGATGTGATAATAAAGTTGATGTATATGATGCTATTCCAAATATACCAGATAATTGTGAGTATGTAAGTTTTACATATACTAATTATATTACAGAAGCAGGAGCTGAAATATTTACTTCAAAGTATTTTACTAAAAATGTTAGTGCTTATAGTTTTGGTACATATTATCTTGAGGCTTTAGAGTATATTTATGGTTCAAGCGCTTTAAATAAATGGTATTATGATGATACTAATTATTTTGTTAAAGTTTTATATGATGGATTTAATGATGAAAAAATTGTTATGAATGTTCTTAATGCTTTAAGTGATACAACATCTTTAGATGTAACTTATAAACATACAGGTTATTTATTAGATGTATTAATTGATTTATATAAGAAAAATATTAAAGATGATTATTTAAGTGATAAAAAATTTGTTTTTTTACTTAAACCATTGCTAGGTTTTATGAATGCTGATAATTCAAAATACTATAAAGAATTAAATAATTATGATTATCAATTAAATTTTTTAGATAATTTGAAAAAAGATATTAATTATGATTATTATAATTATTATGTAGAACCAATTATTATAAATGATAAAATGTATTTAAGTTGGTATGTTTGGAATTTATCTGGTACTAAAAATGCTATTATATGGATTGATTATGATTTTGATAAAGGTGATGTAAAAGATTTTAAAATTCTAGAAGAATGATAAAAAACCCTAAAATGTGTGTTTGCACGAATATAGGGCTTTTTTTTTTTTTTTTTTTCGGTTAAAATGAGTATATAAAATAAAATAT
>CAKOIY010000033.1 GCA_934087515.1 uncultured Bacilli bacterium | reverse complement strand
AATGGTTTTATAGCACATAGTATAATATCAAAGAAGGAAGAAGTGGATTATTGTTTAAAGGTAGATAAGGATGTAGTGATATTTGAATGTAATAGAGTAAAAAGTAAATTATTAGAAGATAGAAATATAAGTCATTTGAGAAGGGCAATGGTAGATAATAGTAATGTAGTTCAGATAAATTGTGATAATTATAGTACTAGTGATAGTGATGAGATAAGTACAGTTTATAAGTTAGTGGGAGAGCATGGAGAAGATTTATATGAAAATTTAGTAAAAATAGTTAGATTAAACCTTTCAAAATTAAGAGAAAGAATATATAATAAAGATATAAAGACTCTTAGTTATTTAGAGAAAGTATTATCAGTGTTTGTAGCAAGACATAGAGAGATACTTGATAGAGTAGTGGAAGGTGATGAAGAACTTATGAAGATAAGAAAAATACCTGAGTTAGTGTTAGAGGAAACTGATCTTGATAAATATACAAAAGAGGAATTAACTAGGATGGTTGAGTTACATAATGAAAGGGAGGAAGGGATAAATAAAGGAGTTGAAACCGGAATTAAGAGGAAAGCATATGAAACTGCTAGAAATATGATTGATGATGGGTTATCTATTAGTGATATATCTAAATATACAGGTTTAGAGATTGAAGAAATAGAGAAACTAAAATAAACTGAATAATAAAGATTTGACAAAGACTTAATAATTATATATAATTTTTATATAAACGTTGATTGGAAGAGTAATATTAAATTCTTTGTAGAGAGTTAGTGTATGGTGAAAACTAATAAGTTATTTAATATGAAAGACACCAGGAGTGCTTGAGGAATTACAGTAGAACAAGCCGGTTTTATACCGTTATATATAAAGAGTGATTATAGAAATATAATAACTAGGGTGGTACCGCGGATTAACAGTTATTCGTCCCTTGTGGATGATAACTGTTTTTTATTTTGAAGGAGGAAAAATAATGAAAAAGATATTTAATAATGAACTTAATCTTGAAATGAAAGGTGAAATTGTGCATCTTTATGGTTGGGTTCAAAAAAATAGAAATTTAGGAGGACTTGTATTTATAGATTTACGTGATAGAAGTGGTATAGTTCAATTAGTTGTAAGACCAGAAAGTGAATTTTATACTGAGGCGGAATCTTTAAAAAGTGAATATGTAATCGAAGTTATTGGAAAAGTTGTTGAAAGAGAAAGTAAGAATAGTAATTTGCTAACTGGGGATATAGAGGTTGAAGTAGAAAAGCTTGTAGTACTTAATAAAAGTTTAGATTTACCATTTACTATTGATGATAATACTACAGCTTTAGAAGAAACTAGACTTAAATATCGTTATCTTGATATAAGAAGAAATGAAATAAAAGATAAGTTAATTTTAAGAAATAATGTTATGATGGCTTGCCGTGAATATTTGTCTAAACTTGGATTTATTGAGATTGAAACACCAGTATTATGTAAATCAACACCAGAAGGTGCTAGAGACTTTTTGGTTCCTTCAAGACAAAATAAGGGAAAGTTTTATGCTTTACCACAGTCTCCACAGCTATTTAAACAATTGTTAATGGTCGGAGGAATTGAAAGATATTATCAATTTTCAAAATGTTTTAGAGATGAAGATTTAAGAGCAGATAGACAACCTGAATTCACTCAACTTGATATGGAACTTAGTTTTGTATCTGAGGATGATATAATGGCTATTAATGAAGGTTTAATCGCTCATGTTTTTAAGAAAGTTAAAGATATAGATATAAAATTACCACTTATGAGAATGAAATACGATGATGCTATAAGAAATTATGGTTCTGATAAACCAGATCTTAGATTTGGTATGAAAATAAGAGAAATTACTGATTTGTTTAAGAATTCTAATTTTGAGTTATTTAAAAATTCAGAAGTGGTTAATTGTTTAGTAGTCAAGGAAAGCGCTCCAAAGTATTCTAGGAAATCACTTGATGAACTTAGTAATTTTGTAAAAAAATATGGCTTAGGAGGACTTGCTTATTTAAAAATTGGTAATGAAATAACTGGTAGTATTGCTAAGGCACTTAGTGATGAAGAAAAAAATATTTTAAAAGAAGAATTAAAGTTAGAAAATGATGATTTAGTATTATTTGGATGTGGAGCATATAATAAAGTAAAACAGGCTTTAGGGGCTTTAAGATCTAAACTTGGAAAGGATTTGAATTTATATAAAGATAGTGATTATTCTCTTCTTTGGGTAGTAGATTTTCCTTCGTTTGAATATAGTGAAGAAGAAAATAGATATGTATCTTGTCATCATCCATTTACTATGCCTAAAGATGAAGATGTAGATAAATTATTAACAGATAAAGCAAATTGTTATTCTAAGGCATATGATATGGTAATTAATGGTTATGAAGCTGGGGGTGGCTCTATTCGTATTCATGATGAAAAAGTTCAAGAAAAAATGTTTAAGGCTTTGGAACTTAGCGATGAAGATATAGAAGAAAAATTTGGTTTCTTTACAAGAGCTTTGAAATATGGGACTCCTCCTCATGGTGGACTTGCCTATGGTCTAGAGAGATTAATCATGGTTTTAAGTCAAACTGATAATATTAGGGATGTAATAGCATTTCCAAAAACTACAAGTGGAAGTTGTTTGATGAGTGAAGCTCCAAATGTTGTTTACGAGGAACAATTACAAGAATTGGGTATAACTTTATTAGAAAAATAGAATAATTAAGAGAGATTTAAATGCATAATCCCTCTTTTTTTACAGTTTAGCACTAATTTTTTTAATTCTTTAAATTTTATAATATAATAATTATCGCCAAAGGGGGTTGCATATTATGAAATTTAATAAGAAAGAAACTAATAATTTTGAATATACAATCTTTGGGATTGATTTATTTATAGTTTATGTGTATAAAGTTTTACAAAAAATGAAAAAAACTAAGAAAAATAAAAATAACTCTTTATTTTTTTAAAAAACGTGATATAATTAATATTGTCATGGTTCCTTAGCTCAGTTGGTAGAGCAACAGACTCTTAATCTGTGGGTCCAGGGTTCGAGCCCCTGAGGGATCACCAATATTGATTATAAAACCCTTGATATATAAGGGTTTCTTTTTTATTACTCCCAAAATTACTCCAGTTAATATTATTTTTACAATAAATATAATTTTATACTATGAATTACTACTTGAAAAAGTGGTTTTTTTGTTATAAAATTAATATATAGATAATACTAAGGAGGACGTAAAACTATGAAAAAAGAACACAACCAAAACAGCAAACATTCGTTCGGGGGGGGTACCTTTACAATAAAACAAATATAAAATATATAGTAAGTCTAAGTATAGTATTAATAGGAATACTATCA
>CAKOIY010000032.1 GCA_934087515.1 uncultured Bacilli bacterium | reverse complement strand
CTACAACCACCTGGTATTTCCCACATATTAGGATGAGATTTTGTTTTACTTCGTTTGGTAATTAATATTTTATTATCTACCAGTATATAGATTTCTGTTCCTTGATTGTATTCATCTTCTAAAAGTGTACTATTTCTTTGTTTGATATAGTATTTTTTATTTCTATTTTTATCTAATACATCAAAATATTCCATGTTATCTCCATATTTCTGAATCAAAATATTGTTCTTGAAATTCTGTTAATGCCCTTATTTGTTCATCTGTGTAGTTTTTACCATTTACACTTACTATTAATTTATCATCATTATCATTTGTTCGATGAATTATTGCTATTACTTTTCCTTTACTGGATTCTACTGGTTCGAACTCTCCTACTAAGTAAGCATCTAATTCTTCTCCATCTCCACTTATTGTATTTGGCATATAGCCATAGTTTAACATATACATAAAGTCATGTTTAGGATGTTTTGTTCCTAACTGTCTATCTATAGTTACCTCTACTTCTTTATTTAAGTAATCTTTAGAATTTGTCATATTATTTTTCTCCCTTTGTAATTTATAATTAAGTTCCCATAAAGCATTTTTGTTGCTATCATAAGTTAATATTTTTATAGCATCTTCGTATGAGAGCCATTTCATATCTTTATGTTCACTAGATAACTTTATATTTTCTTTTGTAACTTCTACTCCAAATGAGTGTTCGTATATTAATATTGTATTTTCTCCAAATATAAATTTTTTTGTTACTCTTTCTACTGGTATAGTACATATTGACTCTAAGGGAATAACTTTAGAATCAAAACTTATATTTGCTTCTTCATAAGCTTCTCTTTTAAAAGCATCTAAATAGGATTTATCAAAATCTTCAACGCCTCCTGCTATCCCTTGCCAAACTTCTTTTTTACTATTTCTTAGAAAAACTGCGTATAAATAATGACCATTTTCATCTTTTTTATAAGGAAATCCTAGTACTTGATGTGGTAATCTCATTTTATAAGTCCTCCATGCATAGATAAAGCTTTTTCTATGTTAATAAAGTATCTTCTTATTGGAATGTTATTTGTTTCCTTGTTTTTAATTTTATTTTTTAATTCTCCTCCAAGAGTTTCTATAGTTTTATAGGATGCAATATTATCATCATTTGCAGTGATTAGTATTTCTTTTAATCCTAATTTTTGACACTTTTCAAGGGCCAAGTATAAATTAATCTTACTGTAACCTTTGTTTCTTTCAGTTGGTCTTATGCTGTAACCAATGTGTCCTCCGTATTTCATCATCCAATCATTTAAGTTATATCTTATATTTATTAGTCCTACTATTTTATTATCATTTTTTCTTATTAGGAAATATTGTATTCCTGGGCAAAGGTTTTCATCATTATCATTTTTTATTTCTTCTAGAAATTCTAACCAGTTTTCATAATTATTTATTTTTTTATCTAAAAATGATGAACCTGCAACTTCTGAATTGTAATCTTTAAATTCTTTGATTAAGTCAATTACTTCTTGTTTTCTTTTTATTGTTGGTTCTTCTAGATAAAATGATTCGCTATTTTTCATATTATCACCACTTTCTATTACTATTTATTTATAAATTGTATTAAAAGTTTTTTATTATTTTCTTTTATTTTTCGTTTTCAATGATTGTTAGGATATGTCCACTATAACCCATTAAATCCTCTCTTTCACATATAGAAAGGTGGTAATCTAAATATATTTTATATTCATCTTTAGTCATATTATTTATTTCATCTTTTATTATTCTTCCTATTCCATCTGTTGCAACATATTTTATGACATTTAAGTTATTTTCTTTAAAATATGTTTTTAATTCTTGTATGGTATTCATGTAGAATATATATTTTTCGTTGTTGTTTGGTTTAAAGTTTTTTGAGACCATTTTGTTATTACCATATTCTAAGTAAATATTCTTGTCTTTAAAACCCCAAGTTAGCATTGTTAAATCAAATAGAATGAATGCTAAGAAAATTTTTCCTTTAGGTTTGGTAACTCTTTTTGCTTCGTTTATTACTTTTGTAAATTCTTCTTTTTTAAATAAATGGTATAAGGGCCCTAGAACTAAGGTTATATCAAAGAAATTATCTTTATACATTGATAAATCAAGAGCATTTCCTACGGAAGCACTTAATTTCATGTTGTTTGTTTTTTGACTTTCTAATTTTTCAATGTTACTTTTTACTAAGTCAAGAGCATGAACTTCGTAACCTTTGTCTGCATAATATAGTGAGTATATTCCTGTGCCCGCTCCTACATCTAGAATTTTATCATTTTCTTTTAAATACTTATCTATATAAGTTGTAGTTGTAATAAATTCTATATTATGAACTTTATCTTTTACTAATCTATCTTGTTCGTTATACTCATTTGTGTAGTAATTATTAATAATGTTATTTATATTTTCTTTCATAATATCGCTCCATTAATTTCTTTGTTTTCTAGAATAATATGTCTTAATAACAAGGAATGATTTAGAAGTTTTAAATGATCTTTTTCTTTTAGATAATTTTTGTCTATCATATAAATATCGTTTACATCATATGTTTCTTTTAATTTAAAATTATTTTTCTTAAGTAAATTCTTTAGTTCTTCTAATGTATATGAAATTTCTACTGTTACTTCATTTTCTTCTTTCATATATTATCTCCTTTTAGTATTTTATTTACATCTCTTTTGTATAGAAATACTACTTTCTCTTTATTATTTTCTAGTGATTTTATTATATCTTTTTCTAGTTTTGAATATAGTTTCACGTCTTTTAGGTTTTTGAAAAAATTTTTGATTGTTGGTTTTACGTTGTAGTCTTCTTTTCCTTTTAGTTGTTTGAACCATCTACTAATCATTTGTTTATATATTCTTGCTTTATTTAATTTTATGTAATATATTTTATCGCAAATTTCTCGTCCTTTTTTAAATCTTTCTCTTCCTATGTCTTCAATTATAAAAGAATCTTGTTTTAGAATTTTGTTAAAATCATTTGCTATTTCTTCATCTTTTCTGTGTTTTGTTATATTATCTTTATAGTATACCAGTTTATCTAGTTCGTAACAGTCTATATTATACTTCTTACTTAATGCTTTTGCAAGAGTTGATTTGCCCACGCCTGTGGAACCCATAATATATATTTTCATAAATTATCACTCCTTAAGTAAATTATTTAATTCTTTTTTATTTAAGAATGTTATTTTATCTTTATATTTGTTAAGTTCTGATAATCTTGTTTTTTCTATTTTTGAATAATTTTTAACGTCTTTTATAGTTTCGAAGAATTGGCGGATTGTAGGCGGATAATTATACTTTTCTTTGCCTAATCTTTGTTTGAACCACCTACTAATCATTTGTTTATATATTCTTGCTTTATTTAATTTTATGTAATATATTTTATCGCAAATTTCTCGTCCTTT
>CAKOIY010000031.1 GCA_934087515.1 uncultured Bacilli bacterium | reverse complement strand
TAGATTATATCGCTATCTATTATATTCTTTACTTTTTCTAAGGACATTGGACCATATTCTGTACCATTTATTTCTAGTCCTATCTTTACATACTTAGTATCAAGAACTTTTCCTGTATATGTACTTGGTACTTCGTTTATTAGTTTTAAATCATATTTTGCTGGAGCATCTCCAGTATTTTTTATATTAAAGTCATATGTTTCTTCTTGCAGGAGTCCATCTTCATCACTCATTACTGTTATTTTTTTATTTATATTGTCATAACTCTCTGTTAAAGTTAGTTCTATTTTACCCGTTTTTATAACTTGCTCTTTTGTATCACTTGTATTTCCTTTTAGAATTGCATAACTTGTTCCACTTAAAAGTGATAATATTCCTATTAATACTATACTTAGACTTACTATATATTTTATATTAGTTTTAGATAATGATACCCCCCCCCGAACGAATGTTTGCTATCTTGATTTTGTATTTTTTTCATATTACTACGTCCTCCTTAGTATTATTTATACATTTATTTTATAACAAAAATACTACTTTTTCAAGTAGCATTTGTTTATTTACTATATCCATTATTTATATAATCTTCACAAAGATCTTTAAATAAATTAAAATGAACAATTTCTCTTTGTCTTAACCATAAAAGGGGTTCAATAACATCTGGATCATCAGTTAAATCAATCAAGTTCTCATATATAGTTCTAGCTTTTTGTTCTGCAGCCATATCCTCATACAAATTAGCAACAGGATCCCCAACAGCAGATATATAATCAGTAGTAAAATTAATTCCATTCGCATTTGTTGGGAACAAATCAAGTCCATGTTCAACATAATGAGCATCAAATCCTGCCTTCATAAGTTCTTCTTTACTAACACCTTCGGTTAGTTGATATATCATAGCACAAATCATTTCAACATGACCAAGTTCTTCAGTACCTATATCAGTAAGTAAAGCACGTCCTTTAGCATCTGGCATAGTATATCTTTGATTTAAATATCTTAAAGCCGCACCAAGTTCTCCTTGAGGACCACCATATTGGGTAACAATAAGATTAGCTAGTTTAGGATCCTTTTTTGTAATATTAATAGGATATTGTAATTTTTTTTCGTATTTCCACATTATCTATTTCCCTCCCAAGGCCATTTTTTACTATCCCAAGCCCAAGGAGAAGTGCTTAAATATTCGCTACCTAATCCCGTAGCACCATATTTACTTTCATAATTCGTTAAAGCTTGGTTATAAAGCTTAACATATTTCTCCCTAAGATTAATAGCATTACTATCGCTAGGATAAACATCTAAATATAATCCCAAATCATGAGCAGCAAAACCATACATTTGAACTAGTAAAAGCAAATATTCCTTTTCATTACTAGGATTAAATTCATGGGGTTTATAATTCATGTAAGGACTATATAAATTATTAAACATATTTCCCCTTACAAATCCTAAATATGGTTCACTATCATAACTAGTTTTATTAGAGTTAGTATTAACAATATTCATACCAGTAGAATTATTAATCTTTTTTTGATTAAAGTTATTTAAATAATTATAGTAATCAACATAGTTATTCATCTAATTTTTCCTCCCAATTTATACTATGAATAAACTAATAACCATGTCTGGGAGTTTGACCATTTTAAATAAAAAATCATTACTTGTATAGGCCAAATATCTTGAGAATTAAAAAAAAACTGGAAAATCAGTTTTTTTCTATGATAAAATATTTCTTTTTACCTTTTCTTATTATGTTGTATTTTCTACTTTTATTTATTATATAATTTTCATCATTTATTATGTCTCCATTTAAGGTAATAGCATTATTGTTTAGGAATTCTCTTGCTTCTCTTCGTGATGATGCTATTTTATTGTC
The DNA here is from genome assembly GCA_934087515.1 of uncultured Bacilli bacterium. Taxonomy (GTDB): domain Bacteria; phylum Bacillota_I; class Bacilli_A; order RF39; family UBA660; genus UMGS1449. The sequence continues at coordinate 1,831 of CAKOIY010000031.1, read as the reverse complement.
TGTTAGTATTTCTATTAGTGTTTGATTTTCTTGTTGTTTATATTTAGGTACTCCTTTGAATGCGTCTTCTATTTGTTTATCTGTTAATTCTTTTATGTTGTTTTTAAATAGTGCATCCGATATTGTTTTAGCATTTTGATATTCTTTTTCTCCATGAAGATCTGTTATAAACTCTTGTGCTAGTTTTTCTTGTGCTATTCTTAGGTGTGGGTCTTTGATATGTTTTTCCATAATTTGTTCTATTTCTTCTTTTGTTAGGAATGTGTATACTTTTAGGTATTCTTCAACTTTTGTATCATCTGAATTTATTAGGTATTGGTATAATTCATAACTTGATGTTTTGTTTATATCTAACCATAGAGCATTTCCTTCACTTTTTCCAAACTTGTTTCCGTTGGCATCTAGGATAAGTGGCATTGTAAAACCATATGCTTCTTTTCCTTCTATTTTTTTGATTAGTTCTATACCTGTTGTGATATTTCCCCATTGATCAGATCCTGCGGCTTGTAATATACATTTTTTTTCTTTGTATAAATGTAGAAAGTCATATCCTTGTAATAGGGTATATGAAAACTCGGCATAAGTTATTCCTGTTTCAAGTCTTCTGCTTATAATGTCTTTTGCTAACATATAATTAACATTTATGTATTTTCCTATGTCTCTTAAAAATTCTAAATATGTGTAATCTTTCATCCAATCGTAGTTATTAACTATTTCTGCTTTTCCTTCAAGTATTGTGCTTACTTGTTTTTTTATTCCATCAAAATTCTTTTGAAGTTTTTCTTTTGAAATTATTTCTCTTTCTGCGGTTGGTCTAGGGTCTCCGATTAATCCTGTGGCTCCCCCGACTAAGAGTATTGGATGATGCCCTGCTTTTGCTAGTCTTTTAGCTGTTATTAATGATGAGTAATGTCCAATATGCAGGCTATCTGCAGTTGGGTCTGTTCCCCAGTAAAATGATATTTGTTCATTATTTAGTTTTTGTTCTAGGTCTTCTCCGGCGACATCTTTGATTAGCCCTCTCCATTTTAATTCTTCATATAATTTCATATTTTTTCCTCCTTATAATAAAAGCTCATAAATTAAAGGACGAGACTTTCCCGTGGTACCACCTTAATTTATGAGTTTTTCATACACTTTATGCTTTAACGAGCTTATCCGATTTGAATTCATGATTTGTATTTCACTTTACTATTTTTGTTCGTTTACAGCAACCACGAACTCTCTTTAAAGTAAAATATTAAAGTTACTAAAATCAATCAATATTCAATATGTTATTACTTTATCATATGATTTTATTTTAGTCAATTATTTTTAAACAAAAAAAATCCTCAGCAACTTCCTATTTTCGCGATTACTATCGTCGGCGTTAAAGAGCTTAACTTCTGGGTTCGGGATGGAGCCAGGTGTATCCTCTTTGCTATCGTCACTGAGAAAATATAAATTAGAGAAATAATTCTCTGAAAACTCAGATAATGTATGACATCAAATTTAACAAATTTATGATTAAATCCTCGATCTATTAGTATCAGTCAGCTCAACATATCACTATGCTTCCACCTCTGACCTATCAACCAGATAGTCTTTCTGGGATCTTACTTCATAAAGAATGGGAAAACTCATCTCGGGGGAGGCTTCCCGCTTAGATGCTTTCAGCGGTTATCCTTTCCATACATAGCTACTCTGCACTGCCACTGGCATGACAACAGATACACCAGAGGTATGTTCATCCCGGTCCTCTCGTACTAAGGACAACTCCCCTCAATTTTCCTACGCCCACGACGGATAGGGACCGAACTGTCTCACGACGTTCTGAACCCAGCTCGCGTGC
>CAKOIY010000030.1 GCA_934087515.1 uncultured Bacilli bacterium | reverse complement strand
AATGGTAAAAATAATTTAAGTGGAACAACTTCTTTACCAAATAATGCTATTCAAAATGTAAGACAATTATCAAAAGTTGATAAACATAATTATCGAAAATATGATAATGAACAAGAACTAATAGAAATAATAAGAGATACTTCTTCTCCTCTTGATGATGTTAAAGAACTTTATTTAAGTGAATTTGAAGAAGCAAGATTAGAATATAATTCAAAACAATCTAGACCTAGTCGTATGATTGATAATTATTTTGATAATGTATCTAATAATGAGAAAAAGGATCTTGCTTGTGAAATAATACTTGAACTTGGAGATAAAGAATATTGGGATACTAAAGATGAAAAATTTAAAAAGAGGATGTCAGAAGTTTATAAAAAACAGGTTGATGATTTAGAATTATTAGTTCCTAATTTTAAAGTAGCTAGTGCTATAATCCATTATGATGAAACTAGTCCACATTTACATATTGTTGGTGTTCCTATTAAATATAAAAATAAAAATGGTATGGAAAAACAAATTGGTAAATCTGATGTATTTACTAAAGAATCTTTAATTAGATTACAAGATAAAATGAGAACTTTATGCATTGAAGAATTTAATCAAGTATATAGTTTAGATTCTACATTAAAACAAAAACAAAAAGGTAGAAATAGAGATATACATGTGTCTGATATGGATAACTATATTGAAATGAAAAAGCAAATTGAAAGAAATACTGAAAATTTAAAACAAGCAAATAAAAAATCTTTAGAGTTAAAACAAAACACCAAAGACATAAAAGATAAAATTGATAAATTAAAAATCTCTAAATTAAATAGGGATAATTATATTTTATCAAGGGAAGATAAAGATTCTTTTATCGAATTTATCGAACAAGTATATAATACTAGTAAAGAATATGATAAAATACAAACATTGTCTAATATACTAGTTAATGCTCACGAACAATTGAAAGATAAGAATAATAAAATTAAAACTCTTACTGAAAATAATGAAGCGCTTAATTTAAGAGTTAAAACTTTAAATAATACTATTAAAGAAAAAGATAATGAAATATCATTTTTAAATTCTAAAATAAAAGATATACAAAATACTCTTGAATATTGGAAAGATAAATTTGAAAAACTAATATCATTTCTACATAGTAAACTTCATAGTTGGTATGATAAAGATGATAAATATATTGATGTAGTTAATGATATGTATGATGATAAGATTTTAGATGATGATATTGAAGAATTAGATTTAAGTAAAGAAAAAAATGACTTTGAGAGATAAGCCATCTTTAAAATACATTCTTAAAAATTAATATCTGCTAACATCAGAACCGGTCCATTTATTAAATTCAGGTTTTAATGATAGTCTTTTTGCTCTGCTTTCTTTTCTTTCATCACTTACTTTAGTATCTCTTATATTATGAAGAGCAACTTTTAAATATTTTACTGCAGTCTCATCATCAATATCAGGATGAACTTCCTTTATTTTTGCATATATTGCCTTTGCTAAATCTAGATCACACAATAAGTTTGTATCTATTCCAGACTTATAAGAATGATTTTTCATATAATCATACATTATTCTTTGATCCAATATTAACCAATCTGGACTATGAAGTATTTCCATTAAATGAAAAACTCTTCTATCTAAGCCACATTTAACACATCCATGATAATTATATGAACGACCTTCCCAACTATCATAATCATGTAATGTATTAACCCATATATGGTTACATGAAGAATACTCTCCAACTTTTATTTGCTTATATAAATCCATTTGTTGACTAGCTAATTTATCATTTTGTTTGCGTAAAGCAAAATATTCTTTTACTGTTTCATTTTCTGCTAAAACATTGATTTGATCTATAATTGTTTGTCTTTCTGATACAATATGATTATACTGTTCTTTTAAATCTTCCATAATTTAAAACCTCCCTTTGCAAGCATATTATATCATATTTTTAATTTTTTTTGTTAAAATTAACGAAATTTGTGTTATATTATATATAGAACTGATATTTATTAGTTGTTCTTTTAGATATAAATGTTCAAAATAGGCTCTTGTATCGCACCATTGGGAAATCTGTTCTAACTTTTAGAACTTTATATACAAAAAGTATCAATTTCAAAAAGAAGTTGATATTTTTTTGTGATTTAAGAAAGGACAGATAAAAATGGTAAGTATAGTTAGTAAGGAATTACATTTTGATGAAGAACTAAAAAAGAAAATCAAAACTCGTGATGATAGAATTGAAGAATTAGAATATGACTTAGATAATTCCAATGACACTATTTATGAATTAGAAGATAAAGTTTCAAAATTAGAAGAAACACTAAATTATTTTAAAAAATTATGGAATAAATTTATTAAATTCTTACAAGATAAATTCTTCTCTTCAAATAAATATGATGATTTTATAAATGATTTATATGATGAAGATATAATCGATGATAATGAAATCGATATAATACAAAACAATAAAAATATTGATAGAAGTGATGATTTTGAGAGATAATTTAATTAAGAGTGATGTTAAAAAAATTGAAAATGATGTATAATGTAATACAAGGAGGGAAAACATGGAAATAGTAAAAACTCATACTGGAAAAATTTATGTTGACAGAGAGAAAAATTTGGAATTTTTGACAGTTGGCGATTATGGAAAGGAAAATAATATTAAAGCAGATTTTTTAGGATTGCATAAAGAAATTAATGGAGTAAAAAATACAGAAGTTGATTTAACAAAAAAATGGGTTGCCACAATTAGTACTCAAAAAGGATGCCCAATGAAATGTAAATTTTGTGATTGTCCTAAATTTGGATTTTTAGGTAATGTATCTTTAGATGAATTAAAATATGAAATCCAAACGATTTTAGAAAATGAAGAAACAAAGCATACAGATCGATTTAATGTTCATTTTGCTAGAATGGGAGAACCAACATTTAATCAGAATGTTTTAGAATTTGCAAAAAATCAATTAAAAGATCTTGTTGGAAGATATATTGAGGCAAAAACAGTACACCCAGTTGTTTCAACTATGCTACCAAAAAACAATCCTAAACTTGAAAGTTTTATTTTAGAGTGGTGTGATATTAAAAATCTAGATTATAAAGGAGAGGCAGGATTGCAATTTAGTATTAATTCTACTGATAATGAACAAAGAAATTCTCAATTTAATAATATGAGCTTATCTTTAGAAGAAGTTTCTGAATTATCTAAGAAATTACCAAAACCTGTTGGAAGAAAATATACTTTAAATTTTGCAGTAACAAAGGATACAATATTAGATGCTAAAAGGTTATCAAGTTTATTTGATAAAGATAATTTTATTGTTAAAATCACACCAATTCATGAAACACATTCTGCTCTAGAAAATGGTTATGATGTAACGACTTCTTATGATGATTATGATGTTTATCGTGAATTTGAGCAACCGTTAGTAAAAGAAGGTTGGGATGTTATTGTCTTTGTTCCAAGTAAAGAAGAAGATAGTGATAGGATTACTTGTGGTAATGCTTTAATTTCAAACAAAGTTGCAGAAACAGTTTAGTAGTATTAAAAAATAATAATTGTATATATTTATAAAGGAGAAAAAATATGAATTATGAAATAGTTGAATATAATAATATTTATTGTAATGAAATAATTAGTTTAATAGTTAGAAATTTAATGGATGTTAATATTAAAGATTATGGTATTGAAAAAATGAGAGAACATGCTTCAAAATTTACACCACAAAAATTAGAAGAATACTCTAAAGAAAGTAAAATGTATGTTGCATTAGAAAATGGAAAAGTAGTAGGTACATTAAGAATAGCTAAAAATCAAAATGGCGAAGTAGATAATTATGTATTGCTTACAGTTTTTGTTCTTCCAGATTGTTTTAACAGAGGAATAGGAACAGCACTTGTTAAAGCAGGTGAAAATTTTGTCAAATCTTTAAATGGAAAATGTATAACAATTCCATCCTCTGTAGATGCTAGTAAATTTTATGAAAAACTTGGTTATTCATATATAAATGGTACTAATCCAGATTCAAATGGTGTTGTACTTATGATAAAAAATATTATTTAGGAATTTAGTAACAAACATATTGCTACTTTTTCTAACATTTGTTAAAATGGTATTAGAAGTTGATACAAATTATGTATTAATTCCTGATTTTGCGAAAAAGTTATAGATAACAACCGCTATCGCACCATTAAAGATTTATTCGAACTAGAAATAGTTCGTTTTTTCTCGTTTAAAAATATATAGTGACCGAAAAGTG
>CAKOIY010000029.1 GCA_934087515.1 uncultured Bacilli bacterium | reverse complement strand
AAAGAAATCGTTTCTTTATTTCTTAACCAATTTTTAACAACATCTGCTGGTGCTTCATCATTTTGAGTTTTTGCTAAATCTGTTAATGATATATATTCGTATCCATCAACTCTAACTACATTAATTTTACTACCTTTAACATCCATCTCTGATTGAATTATATTATTTTCATAAGTTTCTCCTTTCTAAATTAGTCAATCGTGTCTAACCAATCTATTAATTTTTTCATCTAATATAATTTTACCATAGAATTATCGTTCTAAATCATCATCTTTGCTATTATAACTACTAAATTCATTTTGTATAACTTCTAGATCATCATCATCAATTATTTCTTCCTCGTGTAATTCATCAATCAAATCATCATATTTATTTGAAGAAAAGAATTTATCTTGTAAGAACTTAATAAATTTTTTCCATAATTCTTTAAAGTAATCCAATGCCTCTTGTAATTTAGATACTTTATCTTCTAACATATCAATAGTATCTTCTGCAAACTCTAATCTATTTTCTAAATCTGATATTCTTTCATCTCTTGTTTGTATTTTTTTATTTAAGTTTCTAACTTCATTAGAGTGTTCTCTCATATCATTTTCATATTCTTTTAAAATAACATCTATCGAATTTGCATCTCTTAAACTAGAATTAGTATCATTAGTTTGTTCTATATAGTTCTTAATTTTATCAATATCTTCACTAGAAATAGTAAAGTTATTTTTATTTATAATTGTTGGTTTTAAGCTATCAATGATGTTATTAATTTCATTAGATTTATTTTTTAGTTCATCAGTTTTATTGTTTAATTCTTTAAGTTCCTTTTTATATTTTTCTTGTTCTCGTTTGAATTTTTTGTATTCATTCATATTAGCAACATTGATATCTACATTTCTTCCTTCTTCTTTTTCTTTAAGAGTGTAGTTTAAATGATAAGCACGATTGAATGAATCTATACAATATTCTCTCATCTTATCTTGAATATTTTTTAAACTTACTTTTGTGAATACATCAGATTTACCAACTTGTTTTTCCATTCCATTTTTAAGACCATCTTTAAAAGGAACACCAACAATATGTAAATGAGGGCTAGACTCATCAAAGTGTATTGTTGCATTTGCTATTTTGAAATTAGGAACAACTTCTTCTAAATCTAATATTTGTTCTTTAAAAACTTCTTCCATTTTATGTGTGAATTTATCGTCTTTATCAGTCCAAAAATCCATATCACCAAGTTCAATAATTATCTCACAAGCAAGATCTCTTTTATTATCATTTGAGATATGATTAAAATAATTTTCTATCTTTCTATCATTTCTAGTTTGTTTTTCATTATACTTTATTCTAGCATCTTCAAACAAATCTAAATACAAGTTCTTTGTATCTTCAACAAGAGAAGATGTTCCTTTAATTGTTTTTATTAGTTCTTGTTCTTCATCATATTTTCTTAAATTATGTTTATCAACTTTTGAAAGCTGTTGATGATTTTGTATAGCATTATTAGATAGAGAAGTAGTTCCTGTTTCAGTATTCTTTGCACTTCTTCTTGCCTTTTTAGATTTATTTTTATCATTACTTAAATGTAGTGAATATGACAATTCTTCCATATATAATTGCACCTCCTTTTTAGAACCTACTATTTATATATAGTAGGGTTATTTTGCTTGTCAAAATTTCTAACCCCCTATATATTTTGACATCACTATCGTAATATCAAAATATGGGGGCTAAGGTTTCCCACCTTAGAATCCGTTAGTCTTATTTCATAATAATGCAAAAAGCATTAAAACTGCATAAGACTTTGATAAAATAGAAAGCACCGCTTTTTATTTTATCTATGTAAATTATTCAAAGTAATTGCAAACTTTGTAAGCAATTATTTTCATAATTTATTTAAACAAACTTTTTCCACTTTCATTGAACAGAGTTCAACAAAACGTGTTCGTTTGTTAATTACTTTTTTAGAAAAAGTAAACAAAAACTTTTCTTATGATAGATAACATCAAAACGAAAAAAGTGTTTTGTTTTGATATTGTCCCATTATTATTTTCATTTAGTTAGTCAAGAATTGCACAAGCGACTATCGTTGTTCTTGACTAACTTTATCATATTCTTTTATTTCTTTTAAAATTTCTTGTTTCTTTTTCAAAGTCTCTTCATCAAGTTCATATATTCTACAATTAGTTCGTTCTGGTATACTAGTAAATAAATCCACTTTATTATCTAATAAACATTTTGTATTCTTTGTTATATAGATTGCACCTAATTTAATTTTTTCTATCTTATTCATTTTCTTGTAATCTTCTATAGGAAATATTCTTACTATTTTTCTATTTTCAGCATCATTCAAAAACATTACTTTATCTTCATAATAGTATGTTGCTTCGAAATAACCTACATCATAAAATTGTCTTAATGAAAATACTATTTCACTAACTTTTTCTATTGGTAGATATTCACTAAATCTCCATTTTGTTAAAACATTTCCTACAATTGCATAATCTGTTTTAGCAAGATATCCAGAATCATATAATTCATTACATGGTTTACAAATACTTTCTCTAAAATTAATTTCACCAATTCTAATTTGATTATCTTTATAATATTCTAGTTCAACATTATCAACATATCTCATAATTAAATCTGCTTTTTCTTTTCTTGTATAATCCTCCCAAGTATATGTATTTTCTTCATATTCTTTTGGATAAACTATTTTATTTATATAATCAATGTCTCTTTTAATTAATATATCTTCTGGAGTAATTTTTAGTTCATTACATACTTCGCAATTTTTAATTTTAGTTTCAATATTACTTATTGCTTTTTCTACAATTTCTTTTTCTTCATCATATTCTTTTATAGTAAACGATCCATTAACATATGCTTTTCTAATTCGTTCTTGTTTTTGTTGTTGTTCTTTTAATTCTTTAATTAATTTTTCCTTTGGATTATCAAGTTTAGTTTGTATCATAGGAAGTAATGTTTGATTTACTACTGTATCATATTCTTGAATATCTACTATAAATCTATCAAATTCTTTTTCAATATCTTTTTCTTTAATTGTTATTTTACAATCATGACATTGATAGTAATAATATACATTTCCATTTTTCTTTCTTGTTGCATTACCACCTAATATTCTCTGGCATTTAGGACATTTTAATTTTTGTAAGAATAAGTAATCTTTATCTCGTTTATAATTCCTTGAATTTCTTTTCTTCTGTACTTGGCATTCTTCCCATAGTTCTTTTGTTACAATAGGTTCAACAACATTTTCATAATATGTTGGATTATTCGTTCTTTTACCATGAACAAAATCCCCCTTATATATTTCATTTGAAAGTATTTTTAATATTGTAGAGTCTTTCCAGTTAGTTTTCCCTAATACTTTTTCTTTATTATAAATATTACTTATTGTTTGATAAGAATTTCCCTCGTGATATAAATTAAATATTCTAATAATATCATCTTTTGTAGATTCATCAGGAACAAGTATTTTACCAACTCTTTTATAACCAAATGGAGCTTTATGTGGAATATGTCCTTCTTTAATTGCTCCAGCTAGTCCTATTTTAGTTCTTTCACTTGTTCTTTCTATTTCATTTTGTGAAACTGATGTAAGTATTCTTGAAATCATTTTTCCATTTGCATTAGTAGTATTAATATCATCATTAGCACAATCTAAATAGGCATTATTTTCTTCTAAAAATCTTATAATCTTTTCCCAATCAAATACACTTCTTGTAAGTCTATCAAGTTTTAATACAACAATAGTATTACATTTTTTATCTTTTATATCTTCTAACAGTTCTTTAAATGCAGGTCTTGTATTACCAGTTTTAGCACTTATTCCAGCATCTTCATATACTTTATATATTTCATAACCTTTATACTCACACATTGCTCGAAGTCTTTTCTCTTGCTCTGGTAAACTAAATCCCTCACGAGCTTGATCTTCTGTACTAACACGAATATATAGACCAGCAACTTTCTTTTCATTATTCATAAAACTTCAACTCCTTTTACTAAAAAAGAGGAGACAATAGTATTTAATAAAGTCTAAATACTACTGACTCCTCAATTAATTCAATATTATAAATTTTCGATATCTTGTGTTTATTTATCATCGATGTACCTCCATTTCTAGAGCATACCTCTTCATTGGTTATTTATAATATCACTTTTTTTAGATTTGTCAATTCACTTTATAGGGAATAAGTAGTATCTATAAGAAGTTGGTATATAAATATTAATTTAATTTTTTAATAAATGACTCTAATTCGTTAATTTCAAGTTTGTTTGATAAATTACCTACATAAATAGTTTTTGAGTAGTTAAATGCTAGAAATGTAATACCTTTAATAATTATTCTATGTGGCTCTATATATGATAGATTAGTTCTATCAATTTTCCTTATATTACCATTTATTATTGTTGGGGTAATATTACAAAATCCACATATAAATTCAATTTTCTTTTTTAATTCATCATCAAACTCTAATTCTTTCTTTACAATATTAATCATTTAAACCTGTCCTTTCTTTAATTAACAATAAAAAAATACCAACTTCTTTTAGAAATTGATATTTTCTATATTAAATCCAAGACTATAAAAGTCTGGACAGATTTCCCAATGGTGCTGAATGTAAGAATTGAACTTACCCCTGAAGCTTACCATGCTTCTGTACTACCACTATACTAAATCAGCAG
>CAKOIY010000028.1 GCA_934087515.1 uncultured Bacilli bacterium | reverse complement strand
GTATATAATGTACCAATCGGAGACTATTATATAAAAGAAAAAAGCTCTTCTAAATACTATAAAAAAACAAATGAGAAATATAGTTTTTCCATAAAAGAAAATGGTAAAATAGTTAAAATTAGTATTTTTAATGAAAAAGTAAGAGGAACTTTAGAATTCTATAAAATAGATAGTTTAACTGGAAAAAAATTAGCTAATGCCACAATAAATTTAATTAATAAAGAAAATAATAAAATATTATACAAAAAAGTTACAGATAAAAATGGTATAGTAAAAATAAAAAATTTAGAAGGTGGTTCATATTGTATAAAAGAAATAGAGGCTCCGTCTGGTTATAAAAAAGATGAAAAACCTTTATGCTTTGAACTTGAAAAAGAAAATGAGGTAATAAAACTTAGTATGACGAATGAAAAATTAGTAAAAATCCCTAACACCTACAAAAAAGTTGCAAATATAGCTTTTGTAGTAGGTATGATATGTGTAATATCTAGTTTTAGCTTCTTTGTTTATGAAAAAAGAAAGTAAAGTATTAGTGCTCTTATTACTTTTAATAGGTCTTATCCTAATATACTATAATATTATAAATAATTTTTGGTATGAAAAAATTGAAAACAATAAAATAACTAATTATTTTAAAAATGATTATGATGTAGTACCAACGACTAAAAATAAAAAAATAATAGAATCAAGTAATAAAGGTTCTAATAAAAGCTATATAGGAATCATAGAAATACCAAAAATAAATCTAAAAAGAGGATTTTATCAGATAAATAGTAAGTACAATAATGTAGCAAATGGTATAGAAGTTTTAAAGGACTCAACATTTCCAGAAAGAAAAAACAGTACATTAATCCTAGCCTCCCATAGTGGAAATTCAAAAGTATCATATTTTAAAGATTTAATTTATTTAACAAAAAATAATTTAGTATATATTTATTATAAAAATAAAAAGTACATGTATAAAATAGAAGAATGTGATAAAACAAATAAAAATGGTCATATAAAAATAAAACAATATGAAAAAGGCAGAAGATTAATACTTACAACATGTAAAAATGATGAACTAGATAAACAATATACCTGTTATGCTATAAACATAGAAGAAAGGAATTAAGAATATGAAATATAATGATAAAAAAGGTGATATCGTTCCATTATTTGAACGACCAACAATCACAGGAAAAGATATAAAAGAATATTTAGATTATGATAAGAAAGGTCATATAATATCGGCATTTATAAAATTAGCAACTGATATAAATATTAGTAATGTAGAAAGGCAAGGAGAGGAATTAAAGTATATATGTTATGGCACAGACAAAAATGGTGTTCCTGCAAAAATAGAAGCTGAAGTAGAGGAACTAACTATATATTGCACAGTAAATGACAGATACAGATATAAGATACTTTTAAATTTTAATAAGGAAAATCCATATTAAAAGATTAAATCTGCATAATAAAAACTAGCAAAATAAATAAAAAGTAGTATTTCATTTTATCCTATTATGTAGTATAATTATATTGATTTATACAAGGAGGGATAATATGAGTGGACATTCTAAATGGTCAACTATAAAAAGAAAAAAAGGATTAATAGATGCAGAAAGGGGAAAAATATTTCAAAAATTAACTAAAGAAATTTATGTAGCAGCTAAAAATGGTGATCCAAACGTAGAAAGTAATCCAACACTAAGAATGATAGTAGACAAAGCTAAAGCTGCTAACATGCCAAAAGATAGAATACAAGCAGCAATAGACAAGGCAAGTAAAAGTGCTGGAGGAGAGGACTACGAGTTTGTTAGATATGAAGGCTATGGTCCAAATGGAGTAGCAATTATGGTGGATTGCTTAACAGATAATAGAAATAGAACAGCATCAATGGTGAGAAGTACCTTTACAAAACGTGGAGGAAATTTAGGAACAGATGGTTCAGTAAGTTACATGTTTGAAAGAAAAGGAGTTATAGTATTGCCTAATACATATGACGAAGAAACACTTATGAATATTGCTCTTGAAAATGATGCATTAGACTTTGTATCTTTGGATGATTCATACGAAATATATACTTCATTTGAAGATTTTATAAAAATGAATAAAGCCTTAGAAGAAGCTGGCATAACAGAATTTATTATGAATGAAGCAAGATATATACCTGCTAATTATATTTCATTAGATGAAGAGAAAACAAATAAAATCTTAGCATTAGTAGAAACTCTTGAAGATTTAGAAGATGTCCAAGATGTATATCATAATTTAGAAGTTTAATATGTTTGAAAGGTTAGAACTTTTAGTTGGTAAAGAAGCTTTAAACAAAATACATAATACAAGCGTTCTTGTGATAGGTTTAGGTGGGGTTGGAGGCTATGTTACAGAATCATTGATAAGATCAGGTATAGAAAACATAACAATAGTTGATTATGATACTATTGATGAAAGCAATATTAATAGACAAATAATAGCACTTCAAAACAATATAGGTAAGTTAAAAACAGATGAATTTGAAAAACGAATTTTAAACATAAATAAAAATGTTAAAGTAGAAAAAAAGAATTTATTTATTGATGAAAATAATATAGATAGTTTATTTAATGAAGATATAGATTATGTCATTGATGCTTGTGATACGATAAATACAAAAAAACTTATCATTGATAGGTGTATAAAAAACAATATAAAGTTTATAACTTGTATGGGAACAGGAAAAAGAATAAATCCATCAAAACTCGTAATAGGAGATTTAAAGGATACTAGCTATGACCCTATTGCAAGAATACTCAGAAAATATGTAAAAGAAAGTGGAATAAAACAAAAAATTATCTGTTGCTATTCAAAAGAAAAACCATTAAAATATGACGGAAAAACAATAGCATCAAACAGTTTTGTTCCTCCATCAGCAGGACTTTTAATAACAAGTTATGTTATACGAGATATATGTGGTTTAAAAGAAGCAAAATAAAACAAATACTTATTCATAAATTTGTACTTTTTTGCTTTCTTTAGTTTATAAAAAAAACAATTTATATTTTGGAGGTAATTAATATGAAAGATTTATTTAATTTAAAAGGTAAAGTAGCAGTAGTTACTGGTGCCTCATCAGGACTTGGAAAAAGTGCTGCTCTTATGTATGCAGACTATGGAGCAGATGTTGCTTTACTAGGAATTGATATAGATAAACTTTCTTTAGTAAAAGAAGAAATAGAGGAAAAAGGTAAAAAAGTTCTAGCAATTAAATGCGATGTTACAAATGAAACAGAAGTAAAAAATGCAGTAAAAATAATTTTAAAAGAATTTTCACATATAGATATTTTACTTAATAATGCCGGAGTAGCGGTACCAGGTGGAGTAGAAACTTTAACTGAAGATGAATGGGACAAGTCTTTTAATGTAAATGTAAAAGGAATGTACTTGCTTAGTAAATACATAATTCCTGGTATGAAAAGACAAAAATATGGAAAAATAGTAAACATCGCTTCAGTAAATGCTGTAATAGCAGATAAGGATGATACATTTATTAGACATAGTTATAATGCTTCAAAAGCTGCAGTACTTGGACTTACCACAGGAATGGCATGTTCATATGCAAAATATGGAATAACAGTAAACGCCATAGGGCCAGCACTATTTAAAACCAATATGACAGAAAATACATTATTTAAATCAGAAAAATTTCTAAATGGCTATAATATGTTAAATCCTAGTAGTAGACCGGGAAAAGAAGGAGAGCTTAACGGAACAATTCTATATTTATCAAGTGATGCTTCAAGCTACACCGAAGGACAATTTATAGTAGTAGATGGAGGAGGTTCACTTGTTTAAATGAAAACTCATACACATTTTGGAATATATGGTTTACTAATAGAAAATAACAAAATCTTATTAATAAACAAAGCAAATGGTCCTTATAAAGGAAAACTAGATTTACCAGGAGGAACCCCAGAATTTGGAGAAAAACCAATCGAAACGTTACACAGAGAATTTAAAGAAGAAACTGGTATCACAGTTTTAAATCAAGAACTATTCGATATAGATTCGGTATTACCATATTGGAATTATAACAAAGAAATAATAAAAGTTCATCATACTGGTGCATTTTATAAAATAACAAATTATACAGGAAATATAAGAAACAACATAGAATTAGATGATGCAAATGATGATTCTAAAGGTGCTATGTTTTACGATATGAAAAATTTAAATAAAGATAATTTGTCAGACATTACTATTTTAGAACTTAATAAACTAGGTTATCTAAAATAGTTTTTTTTTTAAGGAGGAAAAAGTGGAAAATAAAATAATAGTACATGCCATAATAAAACATAAAAATAAATACTTAGTAACAAAAAGATCAAAAAATGAAAATATATACAAAGAGTATTGGGACATACCTGGAGGTCTTGCTAATCAAGGGGAAACACCTAGAGAAGCCTTAATAAGAGAAGTAAAAGAAGAAGTAAACTTAAAAATAAAACCAGTTAAAATAATTCATGAAGATAGTAATTTAGATAAAGAAAAAAACATGATTTTTATAAGATTAGTTTACCTAACAAATGTAGAAGACGACTTTAATAATATAAAACTTGATCTTTTAGAACACACAGAATACAAACTAATTACCAATATCAAAGAATTAAAAGAAGAAAAGATTGTTCCTTTTCTAAAAGAAATCTTAACAAATAATTAATCATGTTATATAATAATATTAATTTTATGGAGGATTTATGGAGTTTTTAAAAGTTTTGGATGATGATAAAAATGAACTATCAAAAAAAGTAGAAAGAGGAAAAACATTAAATGAAGGGGAACACATTTTATTAGCAATCATAATAATTGAAAACAACAATAATAAATATTTAATACAAAAAACATCAAAACAAAAAGGAGATTGTTATGCCTTCACCGGAGGACATATTCTATATAACGAGACCTCAAGAGAAG
>CAKOIY010000027.1 GCA_934087515.1 uncultured Bacilli bacterium | reverse complement strand
TCCTCCTCAATAGTTTCTTCTTTTGATAATATTTCTTTTCTAGCAAGATATAAACCATGCTTCAAAGTAGGACTATTATTAACTTGTTCTCTTGTTAATTCTAAAGCATCTAAAGTTTCATCTATATCAAGAGTATAACTATATTCGTGATTTTCAAGTTCACTAATAAACATATCTTTAATATAACCCTCACCAGTTTTATCAGCATTAATTAAATCATTATGTTCTTTTCTTATTTCCGACCACATTTTATTATAGTCATCAATATCTATCTTTTTTATAAAACAACCCATACCCATATCATAAATTTTATCAGTATCAGTTGATTTTAAACCTAATTTTTTCATTCCTTCATATAACTGTTCTTGAGAAAAAGCAAATATCATTGGAAAGTTATTTACTCTTTGCTGATGTTTTTCTTTTATTTCATCATATTTATTTTCCATTAATCATCCTCCTCCTTATTTGTTTCTGATATTCTTTTTAAAGCAATATTGTAATATTTTTTATTAATTTCAAATCCTATAAATTTTCTGTTTTCTAAAATACTAGCAACTGCTGTTGTACCACTACCAATAAAACAGTCTAAAACAACATCATTTTCTTTAGAACTATTTCTTATTAATCTTCTAATTAATGGAAGTGGCTTTATTGTAGGATGCCCATACTTTTGCTTATCCTTAATATTAAGCGTAGATAAATATATTGTTTTAGCATCTTCGTAATTTTTAGGCTGACAAAATCCTTTTTTTCTAAAATATAAACAGTATTCTTTATCTCCTAAATACTTATTACTATAAAGGGGCATAGGATTCGTTTTACCCCAGATAATAATTTCTAATTTGCAATCAAGTTGTTCAATAAAATATTTAATATAAAGTGGTATTTGTCTTCCATTACACCATATATAAATATTTATGTTTTTCATAACCCTAATTAACTCGTCAAGAATAGAAATATCAAATCCATTAGTCAAATTATTATCTATTAATTCTTTTTCTAAATTTTTAACATCCTTAGCAACTCTTGAATTACCTTGTTTACCACCTTTAGTACAAATATCGTAAGGTGGATCAATTATTACTAAATCAACAGAGTTGTCAGGTATTTTTCTAATACCTAAAAGACAATCTTCATTGTATATTTTATTTGTTTCCAATAGAAGATTTCCTTTCATATAAAAAGGTAGGAAATACATCCCACCTTAATCTAAGTAAATAATTATAATCAATATTAAATGCTTTACTTAATCTATATAAAAGAACACCACTAATATTTTCTATTTTATCATTTTCTATATTACTTAATGTTGATATAGAAATGTTAGTCATATTAGATAGTGTTTCTAAAGTTAAATTATTTTTTATTCTTTCTTGCTTTAATATTTTTCCTATTTTATTCAATAACATTCCTCCTTTGCTTAATTTATTGTATAAAAAAACAGATCTCTATAAATTGATCTGCTCGATTAATTGTAATTTAATTAAAACTAATAATTATATATAATTTATGATTCTTTTTCTTCGCATATATTTTGCCATTAAGTTGATTCGTAAATTCTTTTACGATTGCTAACCCAAGTCCAGTATTTCCTTTGGTTCTTGAAATATCAATTGTATAAAATTCTTCAAACATTCTCTCTATATCTAAATCAGAATATAATAAATCATTTGAAAAAATAATTTCAATTTTATTTTTTGACTTTAATTCAATATTTAAATCACTTTTGCTATGTTTATAAGCATTTCTTATTAAATTATCAAAAATTCTACTCAACATTATTTTATTTGAATTAATATATACTTTTCTATTATCTGTCTCAAAATTAATAATTCTATTATCATTTGAAAAATCTTCATAATGATTAGATATAGAATTTTCTAGCAGTGCGACTAAATTAATCTTACTAACTTCGATAAATTTATTATTTGAAATAATTTTAGAAAATTCAAAGAAAGAATCAACCAGTTCTGATAATCGTTTTAATCTTTCTTCAATTATTTTCAAGTTCTTTATTTTAGTTTTTTCATCTAAATCAGATTTTAAAGTCATATCAATATAACCAAGAGCTGAAGTTAATGGTGTTCTTAAATCATGGGATATATTAGTCATCATTTTTTGAAGATTATTATTCTTTTTTTCATAATCAATTCTTATATCATTATAACTTTTTAATGAATTATTAATTGAGTCAATCAAATGACACAAATCTCTATCAGAAAAATTAGTTGTTAGAATCGTATTACTTTTATCTTTTAACTTTTGATTTAGGTCTTTATTAAATTTTTTTATTCCTTTTTTTAATAAAAACAAATAAAAAATAGTAATGAGTAAACATATAACTAATAAAATTATAATTATATCTTTCATTACTATTCCTCCTTAAATATCCTTCTTTTTAAAATAAGAATAACCAATTATTGTTGTTATAATAAATACAATAGTCCATAAACTTAATGTCTGCATTATATAAGTATTCGTTGGATTAAGGCATAATTTACCAAGAGCTGTTTCAAACTCATAATTATAAATCCATTTTGGCAAATTAAATGTATTCATAAATCCAAGTATCAATTGAAATAGCATAAGTAGTGGAATGGATATTCCATTATAAATTGATGTCTTTCTCACAATAACTGCAATTGTTATAAGTACACTTATTATAGCATATAAAAGTGGTAATTGTCGAATTGTAAGTAAAGTTATATTAGAAAGTGATGATACAAAGTTATTACCATTCATAAATAAATTAGAAAAATAAGCAAAATAAACATTTAGAAAAGTAATAATAGTTCCAAGTCCAATCGCAAGAAGTAATTTAGAAAAATAATACTTCTTTTTTGATATATTTGTAGACACCGTATTTTTGATTGTTCCGTTTGAAAAATCACAACATAAAACAAATACTACTACCGCTATAAAAAAATAATACATATTGTTATTATGAACAACATTTGCTACATCAACTTCATAATGTCCATGATTAATAAGTATATCTCTTGTTTCACTCATACTTTTAACACTATATAATTTTTCCAACCATTCATCGCTTAGTCCATAATTTTCAGTTGTATCTCCAGATACATTAAGCCCTACATTAAGAGGAGATACAGTGTATGCAGACATAAGTGATAAGAGAAATAAAAGAATTATAATTATATAAATACCTTTTCCTTTTAGTATTCTAAATAAATCTGCTTTTATTATATTTAACATTATTTAGCCTCCTTAATAATCTCTTTGAAGTATTCTTCTAATGAAATACCTGATTCATAGAATCCTTTTATTTTTATTTTATTGTTTACTAAAACATCACTTACTTTATCAGAATCATCTGTGTAATCATATACTCTAATTTCTTCATTATTTATCACTTTATAATTATTTGTATTTAGTTCTTTTTCTAATAAAACACTTACTTTTTTTGAATCATCTGTTTTAATTACTAGACATTTAGAACATTCTAAATCTAATTCTTCTTTTGATAATTCCTTAATTAATTTTCCATTTTCAAGAAAACCAAATTCATTTGCTAAAAGGTATAATTCTGATAATATGTGACTAGAAATAAGTAGAGTTATTCCATTATCTGATAACTTCTTAAATGTGTCTCTAAGTTCACTAATACCTATTGGATCTAATCCATTTATTGGCTCATCTAATATAACAAAATCAGGACTATTTAATATTGCTAATGCTATTCCTAATCTTTGTTTCATTCCTAGTGAAAATGTTTTAACTTTTTTCTTACCTGTGCCTGTTAGATTTACTAACTCTAATACTTTATTAATTTGGTTTTTATCTACAATACCTCTTTGAATAGTATAATATTTTAAATTATCATAAGCCGATAAATTTGGATAAAACGCTGGATATTCAATTAATGATCCAACTCTTTTTTTATTATCAAAAAGTTCATCATTTTCACTGCAAGTGTTAAACAATTCAAATGTTCCACTTGTAGGAGATGCTAGCGTTGTTATTATTTTCATTAATGTTGTTTTACCAGCACCATTACGACCAATCAAACCATAAATATCCCCCTTTTTAATTGTTATATTAACATTATCTAATACTACATTTTTATTATATTGTTTTGTTAAATTATTTGTTTTTAATACAACTTCTTTCATATAATCATTCCTTTCAAATTAATTATACAAAAAAAGTGTTAAAAATTTCTTAACACAATCCTTAAATTTTCCTTAATTTTTGAACTTATATCCAATACTCCATATAGTTTCTATATAGTCTTTGTTTGGATTTGCTTTTTTTAGTTTATTTCTAATTTTACTTATATGAACATTCAAAGTATTTTCATCAGCAGAATCAATATTGCCCCATACATTATCAAATAAAATACTTTTTGTTACTACTTGATTATTATTTTCCATAAGTAGTTTTAATATGTCAAATTCTATTTTAGAAAGATTAATATTCTTATTATTACAAACAACACTATATGACTTCTTATTAATTTCTACATCATCAATAGTTATTATATCTTTACTATCTGTATTTGTTTTTCTCAAATGAACTTTTATTCTGGCAAGTAATTCGGCATTATTAAATGGTTTAGTAATATAATCATCAGCACCTAATTCAAATAAATCTAATTTTTTGTCTATATCATTAATTGCTGTAGTTATGATAATAGGAACATCATTAATAGTTTTCAATTTTTTGATAATTTCTTCACCATTTTTCCCAGGTAACATTAAATCTAAAATTATTAAATCAATTTGTTTATTATGAATCAACAATGCTTCAGTTCCAGAATATGCAGAACTAACATTATATCCATTATTTGATAATAATTCTTGCAACATTTCATTTATATTTTTATCATCTTCTATTATTAAAACTTTTTTCATTAAAGCACCACCAAACATATTAACTAACAAATATTATACCACAAAAAGTAATTCTATAATTGAACTGTTCCATAGATTGTAATTTTTCAATTACTTACATATCTTTTTTGTGTTTTATAAATTCAATATTATTTCTTTCTAAATCTTCAAT
>CAKOIY010000026.1 GCA_934087515.1 uncultured Bacilli bacterium | reverse complement strand
TCCCATAGCTGTATCACCATCTACATTAGCATTTTCTCTTTTTGCATCAACGTTTTTTGCATCTTCCATTCCTAATGACTCAATTGATTTTAAAAATTTATGTTCCTTTTCTTTAAATAAATTTCTTGACTTATTTCTAAGTTTTCTATAAGCAGAAAAGTTATCATAAACATCCATGTATTCATATTTTTTTAGTTTTTCTTCAATCAAATCTTGAATATCTTCAATTTTTATACTTTTTTTATCACTATATTTTTTAGTTATGTCTTTTACTACTGATTCGTATACTTTTGTTATGTCATTTTCTGTATATTTTGAATCTTCAACACTATCAAAACCTTTTTTTATAGCAATAGCTATTTTTTCTTCTTCAAATTTTGTTTTCTTTCCATCTCTTTTTACAACTATTAATTCTAATATCTTATCATCTAAAACAATCATTTATATTACCTCCTACTTTTTATAATAGCTTTCAATTTGATATTACTATTATAAGGGGTAAAAGTCAAGAAGATAGAAATAGATTTTTAAAATAAAAATAGAGTCTTGTATAAACTCTATTCTTTCTCAATATTTTTGGCTAAAAGGTATCCCCATAAAAACGCCAAGATTGTTGTAAATATATTTACAAAAGATATTGTAAACTTTCCTATATTTAAAATTACTACTACTACACTTAAAATCATTAAAGAACATATTACTGCATAACATTTGCCTTCAAAACGTTTAAATAAGTAAAATATTATTTTTGCTATTAGTACTAATGATAACAAAAATACTACTACAAATGTTAGAACTACTAATACATCTTTAAAACTAGATAAAGATAATGCAGAAGACACTATATAATCATATTTATCAAGCAAATTATAAATGTAAGATAGAGAGATACTTGGCACTAGTAATGTTAAAGCTGTTAGTATTCCTCCTGCTAAAGGAATTATACTTTTTGGAATAGTTATTGTGTATTTATTTAAGATAAAATATAGTGTAAATATTAAAACCAAAGAAATTAAAAATACTAATAGATTATTTTTAGAAATATTTGTTTTTTGTTTTTTTACTATTAGGATAAAACCTCCTACTAATAATCCTATAAATAGAAACATTGTTTGAACTCTATATTTCCCTAAAAAGTAACCTACTAAGTGATCCCCAGCAATTAGTCCTATTATTATTCCTATCATTATTGGTAGTACTAATAATAAAAGTATTTTCTTATTTTCTTTTGTTTCTTGTTTATTTTTTGTTTTCTTAAATATTGAAGATATTCCAGTTATGAATTTGTCATATGAACTAAGTGAAGTAATACAACTAGCGGGACTCATTCCTGGAATTAAACTTGCTATTCCGGTTATAACACCTTTAACAATTGAGACAAACCCATCTTTTTTTTCCATATTATTTTACATCATCCATGAACCAAAGTTTCATACTATACTTTATGCTTTGTTCTGGTATCTTATATTCTACTATTTTATATAATTTATAGTCATGAACTGTTACTTCAGCACTATCTTTTTGGTATTTATTAATTTCTCCTTCGAATACTGGTTTTTGTTCTTTACTAACTTTAAAGAAATTAAAATACCCTACAACAAAATATGCTACTATAAGGACTATTATTACATCAATAATTATCCATATTGCAGTCTTTGTTTTACTACCTTTTTTCATATAATCCTCCTTATTAATTACATTATATAATAAGAAGTGATATTTTTAAAGAGTTTTTTTACGCAAATATTAAGAATGGCATTTTATTTATTATTAAGTCTTGTTTGCTTTATATTTTATAATTTTTTTTTGTTGTTTAGAATTTGTTTTTTGATTTCTAAATGTTTCGCAAGTTTATATGATTGTTTTTCTTTATTCTGTAATGAGGTAATTTTTATTTTTTAAATTTTAAAGATGTTATTTTTTATGAGGATTTTTTTATCAAAAGCAATATTGGTAATATCGTTATATAGTTTTTTGTTTTCGTCATAAAATTCATCTAAATAAGAAATGTTATCTAAAATTTTATTTATGGTTTTTTCATAATTTTCGACATATTCATTCCATAAAATTGGAGGTAACTGGTCGTCTTTGGAAGATATTTTTTTAGTAGGTAATACACCATATAAACGAATAAGCTTGTCAATAGAGGCATTGCGAGCCATGTATGAATGATCTCCATAGCCAGGGCTAAATATATTTATACCTCTGCTGTGAAGATATAAATCATTGGTAGGATCTAACACACAAGTATTAATGCCATTACTAACTTCTGTAATAAGGTGATTAGGTAAAGGTATGTTATGTAAAAGTTCATTTGATTTTTCAGCAAGATTTATTTTTTTGATTGCTTTTTTTAACTCAACTGGTAGTAAATTTTCAATATTATTATGACTTTTGTAATTACTAGTGTTTTCTGAAATATCAGGAATAATATATTGTACTAGCAATGAATCACTATTAAAGTCCATTTTATTATATATATCTGAGAGCATATTTCCAATATGACAGCTAACACCCTTTCCTGTTACAGTTCCCATACTAAATGTTTTACTAAACTTGCTTGCTGCAGTATTATATTCAAAGTTGTGATTTTGAGATAAATATCCTTTACGATACATGTATATATAAGCAGCAAAAATAGAGGTTATATCTTCTATTTCCATTTTTTTATATAAAGAAACAATATTATTTATAACTTCGCTATACATAGCATCAATTTCTTCATAATTTGAAACAATACTTGAATTTTCAAGATGTGTGTGTTTTAGATTGTTAACTAATAAGCGAAGTAATTCAATTTGTTTTAACCTTTTTTTATTGTCTGATTGCATTTTTCAAAACCTCCTATATCAATGTTAAGTATTAGTATACTATAATTGTTTTAGATGTGCAAACAATAACAATTATAAATTTATTATTAATATGTGTTTTTGATGTTTGGTATTTTGTTGTATAAAGGCTGTTTTGAAACAAAAATGATTTTTAGTAATCATTATGATACTTAATTTACATGTTTTTATAATTATATTTATTTTAACAAAAAAGAAGCCTATTTAGCCTCTATTATAAGTTTAATAGCAGTTCTCTCTTCACCATCTACCATAATATCTTGAAATGCAGGAATACATATTAGGTTTTTACCACTTGGAGCCACAAATCCTCTTGCTATCGCTACTCCTTTAATCGCTTGATTAAGTGCTCCTGCTCCTATTGCCTGTATTTCCACTGTACCTTTATCTCTAAATACATTAGTTAAGGCTCCTGCTACTTTATTTGGATTAGATTTTGAAGATACTTTTAGTATATCCATTTTATCACTTTCCTTCCTACACTTAATTATATTTATAAGAGAAAGAAAAAGAACTTTTATTTTTTAACATTATACCATTTTGCAAATTCATTAAAGTAATTAGTAGGTTTTAAAGACCAATTTAATTAATCTTCCTTTTACATACTACCATAACTTTGCTCGTATGTAATACTAATTTTATTTGACTGAACGCAGACTAAAACTTAGATAACTTTTCGTTTTTATTATTTTTGTTTATTTATTAGCTCTATTTTTATTCCTATTACTCCATATTTTTTTTGTTCTTCTTTAGGATAAAATTTTTCTAAATCTTTTATTAATTCTTCTTTGCTACTGTTTTTATCTGCAAGTTGTGATATATCATAATTATCTATCAATTTGTTAAATGAATCATATTTTATTAGTTCTAAAACTTTAACTTTAAATGATTCTTCAAGTTGTGGTTCTTTTAAGAATTCTATTTCGTCATTTACTTTTATATTTTTTCTTTTTTCATTATATAGTCTTAGTTCGATTCTTTTAGTTCCTTTTAAAATATAATTATAATATTTAGGATTTAGTTTCATCTTGTGTTTCATAATTTTTCTCCTTTTTACTTTTTTAGTATAAACTTATATAAGTTTTCTTTATAAGCAGTATTTCCTATTACTAATGGTATTTCTTTTATAAATATTCCTCCTAATTTTTTATAAAATAGGTTTGCTTTATTTGATTTTAAAGTACTTATTAGTACGTATTTGTAATTGTTTTTTAAATTGCTAAAGATATAGTTTAAAAGGCTAGAACCTACTTTCTTTTTTTGAAAATTATCTTTTACATATAAAGCATAAACTTCAGCATAATCCTTGGAATAATTCTTTTTGTTTAGACCATATCTTGCAAATTCAATTATTTCATTATTATATTTACATACCACATATTCTTGTATTTTATTTTCACATTTAGTAATTGCTGTTTCTTTTGTAAAGTCTAAATTATTTAATATATCGCTCGGAAAAATGTTTTTATATGTTGTTTTCCAACTATTGATATTTATTGTTATTATACTTTCTGCATCTTCCTTAGTTGCCTTGGTAATTATAATTTTATCTTTCATAATTTCATATCCTTATGTTTTTAACTAGTATCTTTTTAATACTTTATATTCTAGATTATCTAGTTTAAATTTTACAGATCTTTCATAGCTTTTAGTATGAGTACTATCTAGGAATATAGTTCCTAAATCATCTAAATCTATTAGTTTAACATTTAAATTTTCTTTATTTACCATTATATTATCACATTTCAAGTCTAATGGATATAGTCTATTTTCAATAAGCTCGTATACTTTTTCTTTTATTTGTTCTAAGATTAGTTTATGATCTTTTTTTGATAGGTTATCATTAAATATTAAGTATTCATAAGTATCATAATCTTTGTAATTTGATAGGATTAGTGCCACAACAAATTCTTCATATTTTATATAATCTTTTATAAGATCTTTTGATGATGTTTTATTTAATAGTTCTAGTAGTTTTATTATTCTATTTTCATCTGCAAGAAGTCTTTTATAAGACATAGTTCCATTACTACTAAAAGTTTTCATTTTGATTAAATCATCTTTTAAGTCTTGTAATGTACAATTTGTAAAATCCTGTTTAAATAATCTATAATATACCTTCAATAATTCATTATCATTTATTGTTATAACTTTTCCATATGATCCAGATAGTTCCGTATCTTCACTTTTTGTTAGTAAATTAAGTAATTCTTTATCACTTATTTTTTTCATACCAAAACCTCACTTATATTTTT
>CAKOIY010000025.1 GCA_934087515.1 uncultured Bacilli bacterium | reverse complement strand
TAATTCTTTTATATCTTTATTTAATAGGTTATAAAATGACCCCCCCCCCGAACGAATGTTTGCTATCTTGATTTTGTTCTTTTTTCATACTTTTACGTCCTCCTTAGTATTATTTATATATTTATTCTATAACAAAAAAACCACTTTTTCAAGCAGTTTAATCTAATTTTAATAAAGACAATCACCCTTAAGTAATTATCTTCTAGTTTTACCTAAATATTTATAAGCTTCTTCTTCTCCGTACTCTTCATCAATATAAGCACATTCAGTTAAACTAAACATATCATCTAAAGTTAAACATTGTCTAATAACTTTTAAAATATCACTACTTCCAAGCCCTAACTTTTCCATATCTGAATAAATCTTTGATATCTTCTTTACTCTCTCCTTAGAAATTTCTTCTTTACCATCACTATATATATTTGAGCGAAACTCCTCTACTTTATTTTCGCTTTGTCTTAAAAGTTCTCCTTTTCTAACAAATAAATCATACACTTCATTATTGTCAGAAACGCATTCTTTTTTGGTATCAATTATTTGTTTTTTAGGACTTACAACTTCTTTAACTTTAGGAGCTTTTTCTTGTTTAAATAGTTCTTCTTTAGATTCATAAGGTTGACACTTTTTAGTAAGCATTTCTAAACCATCTTTATCTTTTTCTCTAGCTTTATTCTTATTTACTTTTCCCAATATAATCATACTATACCTCCTACTTACTAGTACCACATTTATCTATTATAAATTCTTTAAAACAAGTATTTAAAATATTATCATTCATACTACTTATCTTGTTTTTTTACTCTTTTTATTTTCATCAGAACAATTCATATCAATTTCTAATAAAGAATCATATAAGTCAAGATCAATATTACCATTTTCATCTTTTATTACATCATTTTTACCAAATTCTTTTACTATTTCTTCTTTTTCATACTCCTTAATAGCAAGTAACTTAGTTCTTAATTCAACAGCTTTACTAGCAGTCTTACAATTTTTAATTTGTTCTAAAATCTTTTCCTTATATTCACGTGTTAACATAACATCTACTACAACACAACCATATAAAGCCAATATTCTCTTTTGAATTGCATTTAAACTATCATATTCATCTTTATCCTTACTAAAGCTTTCTCTTCTCTTTTTAAGTTCTTCTAATCTCTTTATATTTCCTTTTCTTTTTGTTGATAATTGAATTTCATTTTTATTCTTCATTTTAATCAATTCCTCCCTTTTTAAATTGTCTCTTATTTTATCATTTTTTAGTGTAAAAGTCAAGTTTTGACATTGCTTTATTACTTTATTCTATTTTTGACTTGTTTTATTTTTCTATTTCTTTTATAATTTATACTAGGAGGGGAAAGTAATGAAAAGGGATAAAAGTTTTTATTGTATATTTGTAATGTTTTTATTTGTTACATGCTACACTACTTGTTACATACTATCAAATAGAATCATAGAATTTGGAGGAATGATTGCAACAGCAAGTGCTATAATTTATCCATTTACCTATTTTATAGCAGTTTTATTTTATGAAAGATATGGAAAAGATAGAGTCTTTGAACTAATTAATTTCTCAGTTATATCTTTAATATTTATGGGGCTTATGTTTGGTCTTGCTGGAACTTTCGGAGTACATGGAGGCTCAGATGGGCTAGAAAAATTGTTTAATATTGATTTTAGAATTCTTTTCTCATCAATAGTAGCATTTATTGTTGGTCAATATATAAATATTAAACTTTATGATTTTCTAGGAAATAAAAAAGGTTTTGATTTCTTGATCGCTGGAGTTATTGCTGTTACTATTGATAGTTTTCTATTTATAGGACTTTCTTATCTAGGAGTTACTAGATTTGGAGAAGTTTTAAATCTAGCAACTGGGCAATATGCTCTTAGTGTAATAGCAATTATCATTTATGCTTTATGCTTCAATTCTCTAATACCTACTCTACTTAGTACACGCGATAATAGTAGTATTGAATGTAAATGTGAAAAGTGTAATGATAAAAAAAATAATACTCCTAATAAAAAAAGCACTTCTAAAAAAACAACTACAACTAAAGTAAAAAAATCTACAGACTAAAAAAATCGTTAACTAACGATTTTTTATTTGTTCATTTTTTGCATTTGTTTCATTACTTGATTGACTTGTTTTTGAGTTGGAGTTCTTCCCATTCCGCTCATCATCATTTTAATCATTTCTTCATTAATAGGTGGATTCTTTTTTAAATATTTTTGCATAAAAAATTTAGCAAGGAAAAATCCAATTACAAGTCCTGCAACTAAACCTATAACAATCATTAATATATCATGTCCCATTATATTACCTCCATGTATTTATTCTATAAAATAATTTATGATAATGCAAGGAATTTTATGATAATAAAAACAAAACTATAAAAACACTTTCTTTTAGTGTCTTTATTATATACTTATCTTATAGTTATTTATTCCTTTGAGGACTCCTCTTTCTCAAAAGAAAATAATACTCTTGACTTTTAAAATCGCACACAAACAATCTCAAGTTTAACTCTTTTAAATCATTCAAAAAAGTTGGCTTTTGAATATTACTCTCTATCCTGATATTAGAACTTTTTATTGTTAAAATTGATATTTCATTTAGAAATAAATTATTTACAATATGCTCATTCTTTCCCTTAGAATACATTATCTTATCCTTATACTTATCCTGAATAAAACTATTTAGTTTTTTCTTATCTAAAAAATTACTAATCTGAGAAAATAAATTATAACCATACTCTTTATCACTAGGTTTCATATTATAAATCCTATTAAATATAAAGAAAAGTTCACTAGGTTTTTCTTTATAAAGTTTATAAAATTCTTCTTTTACATCAAATATAAATAATTCTTTCATTCTATCACCAAAAATAGCATACAAGATGCTTTACTAATTTTTTGTCGAAAAAAAGAAAGAATCTTAAAAATTTACTCTTTCCTTTACATAATCAATTACTTCATCTAAATTTAATATTATTTGTTTCATTGTATCTCTATCTCTTATAGTTACAGTATTATTATTTAAAGTATTATCATCCACTGTTAAAGTATATACTGTTCCAATAGCATCATTTCTACGATATCTTTTTCCTATCGAACCAGATTCATCATAACTAGTCATAAAATATTTACTAAGATTTTTATATATTTCTTTTGCTTTTTCACTATGATATTTCTTTACTAAAGGTAAAACTGTAACCTTATATGGTGCTAAATAAGGATGAAGTTTTAAAACCAATCTAGTATCATTTTCAAGTTGCTCTTCCTCCAAAGCATCAAATATTAAAGCTAAAATACTTCTATCTAATCCTAAAGTTGATTCGATAACATAAGGCACATACTTTTCATTTGTTTCAGGATCTAAATATTCTTGACTAACACCACTATACTCCATATGCCTCTTTAAATCAAAATCAGTTCTATTATGAGTACCGTTTATCTCTCCCCATCCAAAAGGAAATTTATATTCAATATCACAAGCTTCCTTTGCATAATGAGCCAATTTCTCATGATCATGATACCTTAAATTTTCTTCTTTGATTCCTAAATCCTTATAAAAATCAAGAGCGTACTTCTTAAAATAATTATATATTTCAGAATCTGTACCTTCCTTACAAAAAGTTTGATATTCCATTTGTTCAAATTCTATAGTTCTAAAAGTAAAATTCCCTGGAGTTATTTCATTTCTAAAAGCCTTACCTATTTGTCCAATAGAAAATGGTAACTTACATCTCATAGTTCTTTGTACATTTAAAAAGTTAACATATTCTCCTTGAGCATTTTCAGGTCTTAAATATATAGTGCTTTTCTTATCATTAGTAACTCCTCTTTTAGTTTCAAACATTAAGTTAAATTCTCTTACATCAGTAAAATTACAATGACCACAACTAGGACAAGAAATTTTATTTTCTTTTATAAAAGAAATTAATTCATCATTACTCATAGCATCCCCTTCAGAAGTACCAGTAAAATCATTTACTAAATTATCTGCTCTTACTCTCATCTTGCATTCTTTGCAGTCAATCAAGGGATCAGAGAAACTAGCAACATGTCCAGAAGCTTCCCAAACTCTAGGATGCATCAAAATATCAGCATCTACCTCATAAGCGTTTTCTCTTTCTTGAATAAATCTTTTTCTCCAAGCATCCTTAACATTATTTTTAAGTCTTGCTCCTAAAGGTCCATAATCCCAAGTATTAGCAAGTCCTCCATAAATTTCACTTCCTGGAAAAATAAATCCATAAGTTTTACAAAAGTTTACCACGTTTTCCATATTCATAATAAATTCCTCCTTATAAATAAAAAATTCTAAAAAAATACTTAGAGACGATTAATATAACCGCGGTTCCACTCTAATTATTCATTTAGAATCCCTTTTCTTACATTGCTAAAGGTTTCCAAGCCTTATCTTCGCATTCATAAATACAATTATATTTTAGTATAAAAATAATTTTTTGTAAAGAGGTAATTTTAATAAATAATATAGATCTAAAAAATACAAAAATAAAACATTTGTTTGACAAACTTATGTTTCTATGATAATCTTTAAATGGAGGTAATATCTATGGAAAAATTAACTGTTAAGCAGTCAAGAGTGTTACGAGAATTAAAAAAATATATGGCAAAATATGGCTACCCACCAACTATAAGAGAACTATGTGAAAAAACCAATTTAAATAGTACTGCTACTATTCATGTGCATCTAGATCATCTAGAAGAAAAAGGATACATCAAAAAAGCAAAAGATAAAAATAGAACTATTGAACTACTAGTTCCTAATGAATATGACAAAAAAAATGATACAATAATATCAATACCACTTTTAGGAAAAGTAACCGCTGGGAACCCAATTGAAGCAATTGAAAGACCAGATGAATACTTTGATGTTCCAGCCTATTTATTAAATCCAAGAAAAGAAACTTTTTCACTTAACGTAAGTGGAGACAGTATGATTAATGTTGGTATTCACGATAGAGATATTGTTCTGGTAGAAAGAACAAAAACAGCTAGAAACGGTGAAATAGTAGTAGCCATGAACGATGATAATGAAGTTACTGTTAAAACATTCTACAAAGAAAGCGATCATATAAGACTACAACCTGAAAACGACGCTTTAGAACCTATCATATTAAAAAACGCAACTATTCTTGGTAAAGTTGTTGGTCTATACAGAAAAATATAATAAATAAAAAAGAAGCAACCAAAGCTTCTTTTTTATTTTATTTATTATTTAAAGCATTTAATAAATTAACCTTAAACATATCTTTTTCTTTATTGGTTTTAGAAATCATTACACCTTTATAAGTACCTAACTCACTTCTATGTCCTTCCTCTAAAATAGAGTCTGGAGTAATATTAGTAAGAAGTACTATCTTAGAATCACCATAAACTGTATAATGAAGAGTAACATCACCATGAACTTTAGCAAACAAATGATCTGTTGGAAGTTTTAATTCATAAGTCATAGTATTTTCTTTTTTATCCGTAGATATTAGTTTACCTATAAATTTTCCTTCTCTTATGCTTGGATAATATTCAAAAGTAAGTTTTTTATATGCAAGCATATTATACTTTCTAACTGATCTTTCTTTTTTTCTAAACTCATTTTCATTAACATATTCAAAATGATAATTAATTCTCTTATTTTCCATATTACCTAACCCCCTTATACTTTTGGTAATCTTTAATAAGTGTTTAAATTATAGCACAAAAGTGTCAATTTGTCAAATATTTTTTAAAATTCATTTGTTTTAATTGACAATTATAAATTTCTGTGCAATATAGTCTTCTAATTTAATAAAGTAATTCTTATATAACCATGGCCATCATGTCCAAATGTCAAAGGATAATAACCACCTTTAGGATTAGGTATTTGAACCTGAGAACCTTTAGTATTTGTCCAGTTATAACCAGAACCATCTATCATCACAGTATTTGTAAAAGTATAACCACTATAATGAATAGAACAACTATTATTAGTAGTGCCAGTAGTACAACCAGACTTAGCGGTACTACTAGATTCTGAAGTAACAGCAACGCAACCAGTATGTCCGCTTATATATGATGAACCACC
>CAKOIY010000024.1 GCA_934087515.1 uncultured Bacilli bacterium | reverse complement strand
CATTTTTATATTACATATACTAAATTAGATAGGTGAATTTTTATGAAAATAGATACTTTAAATAACTTAAATATTGATGAAGAGGCTCTTGTTTTAGAAAATAATGTTGAATCTAGCAATAAACAAAATTTAATTAATTTAGGAGTTGGAAAAGGAAATAAAATTAAATGCCTTTATGCTGCACCTTTTAAAGATCCTAAGGCTTATATAATCAAAAATGTTATGCTTGCTATTAGAGATGAAGACTCTAAAAAAATAATAATTGCAAGGAAAGAAAATGGGTCTTACTAGAAATTCTAAGGTTTTTAAAACCCAAAGCAAAGAAAATAATATTAATAGTTCTCATAATTTAATTGCTTTACTTGGAAATCCCAATGTTGGTAAATCCACTATTTTTAATTCTTTAACAGGTATGCATCAACATACTGGAAATTGGCCTGGCAAAACAGTTTCTAATGCAGAAGGAACTTTTAAGACTAAATATAATACTTATGATATTGTTGATTTACCTGGTATTTATTCATTAAAAGCTTTTTCTGATGAGGAAAAAATTGCTAGAAATTTTATTGAAAATATAGATATAGATATTATTATTGTAGTAGTAGACTCTACTTCTTTAGAAAGAAATCTAAATCTACTTCTTCAAACTAGAAATATCAAAGGAAATATTATTGTTTGTCTTAATCTTATTGATGAAGCTAGAAAAAAAGGTATTAAAATAGATATTAAAAAATTAGAAAAAAAGCTTGGACTCCCAGTTATTGCTACTAGTGGAAAAACAGGATACGGTCTTAATTCTTTGATTGATTCTATCGATAATTATAAAATTAATAATTTTTGTCATGATTATGTTGTTGATACAGAAGAAGTTGCTAAAGAAATTTATAATGAATGCATTTATTTAGAAAATAATAATTACAATGATAAAATTATAAAATTTGATAGAATAATTACCTCTAAGACATATGGTATCCCTATTATGCTTTTAACACTTGGTTTTATTTTATGGCTTACTATAATAGGCTCTAACTATCCCTCTGCTCTGCTTAATAAATGGTTATTTTATATATATGATAAATTGTTTATTTTATTTGAAAATATTGGAATAAATGCTACTTTAACTGATTTTTTTCTTAACGGAATTTATAAAGTTGTAGCATGGGTTATTGCAGTTATGCTACCTCCAATGACTATATTTTTTCCCCTTTTCACCATTTTAGAAGATTCTGGTTATCTTCCAAGAATTGCTTTTAATATGGACAAAGTTTTTAAAAAATGTGGTGGCCACGGCAAACAATCTCTTACAATGTGTATGGGTTATGGATGTAATGCTTGTGGTGTTGTTGGATGCAGAATTATTGAATCTAAAAAAGAAAAACTAATTGCTATTTTAACTAATGTATTTTCTCCTTGCAATGGTAGATTTCCTTCTTTAATTGCAATTATTTCTATATTCATAGTATCTGGCATTTCTAATAAATTTGCTTACTCTATTTTAGCCTCTTTGGCTTTACTGTTAGTAATTGTATTTTCTATATTAATCACTTTAGCTATTTCAAAACTTTTATCTATTACTATCTTAAAAGGAAAACCATCAACTTTTACTTTAGAACTTCCACCCTATCGTAAACCTAAAATTTTAGATACAATTATAAGATCAATTTTCGATAGAACAATTTTTGTACTAGGGCGTGCTATTTGTATAACTGTTCCAGCAGGTATCATAATTTGGCTTTGTGCTAATTTATCTATTCAAGAAAATAATATTTTAGTAATTCTTTCTAACTTTTTAAATCCAATTGGTAGAATAATAGGTCTTGACGGAGAAATACTTTTAGCCTTTATTTTAGGAATTCCTGCTAATGAAATAGTTATCCCTATATTACTGATGATTTATTCTAGCAGCACCAATCTTTCTGATTATAGCATGAATGATCTTAATAATTTATTACTTCAGCATAATTGGTCTATTCTTACCGCTATATGTTTTATTATTTTTACTGTATGTCATTTTCCATGTGGTACAACAATACTCACTATAAAAAAAGAAACAAATAGCATAATGTGGACTACTCTAGCAATTATTATACCTATCATCGTAGGATTTATTCTTTGTCTTGCTACTTATAATATTATTAATTTGTTTTATTGACTAATAATTACTATTAAAATATAATTACTTTAAGGTGATTATTTTGAAAAAGGAAAATATTAGCAAAGAAGAAGTAATGAAAATTTTAAATAGTGTAATTAACTCTGAAAAGAAAAAATACAATATAGATCCTAATGTTAGTATTTTTACCTCTTTCGAGTATTATAAAAGTAGATTTAAAAAAGAAAATTTTTCCCTTAAAAAAGCTCCTTTCTTCGCTGCTATGCCTCATATTTCTAGTGGTTATAGAGATAATAAAGAAATTGTAATATTTTTTAAGAATTCTTATTTTAAATTTAAAGATATTGATGAGGATTCCATAATAAAACTACTTATTACAACTTATCATGAGTTAAGACATGAGATTCAACATAATTGCTATTGGCCTTTTTCAGATTATGAAAATTTTGTTATTGATTATTTAGGTATCATTCCAAAAAATTATTATACTAATGTTAATAAACATGACTCTATGTATAGTGAAATTGATGCTAATTTATATGCTTTAGAAAATGTTAAGAACATTATTGGAGACTATATTAGTAACAAAAGTAATGTAAAGTTAAATGGTTTAATCAATAGATTCTCTTTTATGAAACAAAACTTTGATTTTGATAGTTTCTTTACTCTTTTTTGTAAAAATTACGAAAACAATTATAAACTTTACAAAAAAAATCAAGTTATTCTTTCAGTTTTTTGGAAATATGGAAAATTTAAAAGAGTTAATAATATTATAAATTCTATATGGTATGATGATGTTGATATTAAAGTTAAAAATATGATTTTATCTAGTAATTATTTTTTAAATAATATTGATTATGAATTATCTGAAGAAGAAAAAAACATTCTTACTGAAGCCTTAGAATATAGAATTAACGAACTTACTAGTCTTAATGATATTAATAATTCTATATTTAGCAACAACAGTATTAATGTTGATGACTATAATACTAATAAATTAGACATTAAAAATAAAATTAATAGAAAGAAAAAATATCTTGATGTTTTTTTAACCTATAATATTAAAAAACACTAAAAAAGGTCTTCATTTTGAAGACCTTTTATTATTCAATTTCGATTTTTTTCTTATTAGATATTTCTTCTTTTTTAGGAACTACTACTTTTAATACTCCATCTTTGAAGTTAGCTTTTATACTATCTTCTTCAACATCTCCAACATAAAATTGTCTCTTTGCTGAGCCGTAAACTCTTTCTTTTCTAATATAATTTTTTTCTTCTTCTTCTTTTAAAGCGTCATGTTCAGCACTTATAGTTAAATAACCTTTTTCTACATCAATGCTTATTTCATCCTTGTCAAATCCTGGGATATCCATCTCTACAATGTAGTTATTTCCTTCCTCATATACATCACACTTCATATCATTATTTTTTCCTTTTCCAAAATCATCAAAGAAATCATCTAAAAAGAAATTTCTAGGTATTAAATTCATTATTCATTCCTCCTTACAATTATAATTATACTCCAATTTTAGCACTTGTCAAGTATAAGTGCTAAAATATTTCATTTTTTTTATCATATAATAAAACATGAATACTAGTGATAAAGAAACACAACTTTTATATACACAAATGTATGCTTCTATATTATTTATTATTACCAATATTATATCTATCATACTTACATACAACAACATTAAAAAACATGAAAATAAGAAAAGATTATTTACAAGTGATACAGAGCATAAAATCACAATAACCAATAGAATAATTATTACTATTTTAGTTATAATCTTTACTTATATAAATTATAAATTTTATGAGATAAGTAAATTAAAAAATAATAGTAACTTACAAAGAAAAGAGTTTTTTGCTTCTATTCTAGCTCTTATCGCAGGATTTATTTTACTTTACACAACAATAAAAAGTGTTAGTAATGATACTAATGATATCAATCCTAACACTCCTATTTTATAATTATTTATATAGTTCTTACTTTATGTTTTGGTTGTTCTATTACCGGAACAATATTAAAGCAATTACTTTTTTCGTTATTTTTATAATTATCAAACATTCCTCTTGTACTTGAGTTAAATTTCATAAATGCTTTTTCATTTGCAGTTCTAAGTAATTCAGAAGTTATTCTTCCATACATTTCATATGATAAAATCATATTAATATTTTCTATTTCTTGTTTATTAAGAGTTTTTATGATAACAAAATCTGAATCTTGTACCACACAAGAATTCTCATCATCTTCAAACACTTCTCCATTTGTATCTAAAACATCAATATATGTATAACAAGCCCCTTCATCCTTCAAACGTTTATATTCATATTTTATATTTGAATCTCCAACATAAACATTTACTTCTTTATCCATATGTTCCGTTAATATATTTAATAATTTTTCACAACTTGCTTTTTCCACTTTCATTATACTCTTACCTCCCGAGCAATAAGATTATATCACAAAAAATAGTTTTTTTCAAGCAGGAATTTTTAACGATTGTCCTATTTGCAAAAGATTAGTTGCTAAATTATTTAATTTTTTTAAAGCATCCACTGTGGTATTATTGCTATTTGCTATTTTCCAAAGACTATCACCCTTTTTTACTATATAAATTTTATAATTTAACCCAGAATTACTTGGTAATAATAATATTTGTCCTATTGATAAAGTATCAGTTTTTAAATTATTTAACTCTTTTAAAGCATCCACTGTAGTATTATTGTTATTTGCTATTTTCCAAAGACTATCACCTTTTTTAACTGTATATTGTACTTGAGAAACAGAACCTTCTTTTTTAGGAATCAAAAGTATTTGTCCTATATTTAAAATATTACTTTTTAAATTATTTTCTTCTTTTAACTCATCAACACTAGTTCCATAATTATTAGCTATTTTCCAAAGACTATCACCTTTCTTTACTACATAATAATTTGTTCCTGCTGGAGGTATATATTTTACACCTATATATGAGGTTAAAGCTTTAATTACCGCTTCAGCATAATCTTGATAATCTTTTTTTATTCGTTCAGCATCTTTTGAATTATTTACATTACCATAAGAAATTATAATTGTTTGATAATCCGGAGTATCTCTTATTATTGGATAATAATCTTTTGCTGTATCATCCGGATCTCTTAATTGATAATATTTATTCACTATACCTCCGACTGTTTCTACTTCTTGTGCTATTTTTGATGCAAGTTTATCATTGTTTCGCAAAGCATAAATTACCTCTAAACCCTCTCCAATTCCATTACTTAAACCATTTGATATTACTATTGTTTTAACATCATTACCAAACGCACTTGTTATTATATTAGTTCTTGCATCATCTGATAAAGTCCTATCTGTATTTCTAGTAATTATATTATCTATTCCTAAACTATCTAGCCTTTCTTTAAGATAATTTGATATTAATAAAGAATAATCTTTTTCTATTATAT
The DNA here is from genome assembly GCA_934087515.1 of uncultured Bacilli bacterium. GTDB lineage: Bacteria > Bacillota_I > Bacilli_A > RF39 > UBA660 > UMGS1449. The sequence continues at coordinate 2,586 of CAKOIY010000024.1, read as the reverse complement.
TGTTTCCAGTATAACCTTGGTCTTCCCCACCATGTCTAGCATCTATAGCTATTTTATAATTCATATAACATCACCAATTAATTTTATGTGTTAAAACAAGAATTATTTACATATATGATTTTTTTACTTTCAATTACTAAATATTCAAAAAATATATATTTCTATATCTTAACATTAATATTTATGGTACTCTTTTGGTGAAAGTACAACAAATTTATAGGTAGTAATAACTACTATCTAATATAAATATAACATATTTTTGCTTGATTTTATGACTTGCTAGAATTATGTTGTACTGGTTTCGAAAGGAATTTCCCCTTTTTCACACTGTCATTGGCTTTTCAATAACGTAAAATGGAATTTTAGTTTTATTACACAAGCTTTTATTGCTCGTTTTTATAATTTCTTACTATTAGACTCTTCATCAAGTTGTTCTCTTAAAGGAATTTATATTAATTCATCCATAGTATTTTTAGTAGTTTTTATATATTCTATCGCTTCAGGATTAGACATAAGTTCTCTAACATATAAAGATTTATCTCCAAATTTTACATATGAACTCATTGCAAAATTACCTTGTACAAAAATCATTCCTTTATTATCTGAATAATAATACATTGGATTGTCCCCATATCTATCTATTTTTTTTGAAAACAAAATTTTCTCCCTTTACAATTCCTGAATCAAAATCGCCTTCACAATTTTCAGGTATTTCAAAAGATAACTTTATTGTGCCATATTTAGCACCACTAAAAACGCTATCCTATCTAGCGAATAACTCAAATCTTGAAATAATTGCCCCGCTTTATAAAATTCTTCTTCACCTTTAGAGTGAGTTCTTGCGTATGTAAATGCCATATCAAAGCTCCTTCCTTAATAATTTGATTATAGCATAAATAAATTTAAGGTCAACACACATTCATAAAAAACTTGCTTTTTTATTAAGGCTGTGTTATAATACACAGTAATTAAATGGAGGTGTTTATATGGTTCAAGTTGGGTTAAAAAATCCTATATTAATAATTACTCCTGTGACTCAGGAAGAAATAAATGAAGGGTTTGGATGGGCTTCAATATATGTATTATATAAAAATAAAAATGATGAAGTTGAAATTGGTATTCCAGATATGTTAGAGTATTCTTCTAAAACAGCTAATATGGCCGGAGTTAGTGAATCTACAGAAATAGCACTTTTCTATAATGGAGGTTCTAAATTAATGGAATTAGCTCCACATATTAATAACCGACCAGTATATGCTATTCAACCATCTGATAATAGAAAAGTAGCATTCTATGATGTTATCAATAATGTCGATGTTAAACTTTCAGATGTTTTAAACGGTAGTTTTAAAGTTAATAATAATATTGAAAAGAATGAACACATTTGTATCGAAGAAAATAAATATAATAAAATCGAAGAAAATAAACACATTTATATTGATGAAAATAAATATAATAAAATTGAAGATATTGAACACAAAAATAAACTAAAAAACCATAGATAATTTGTCTTACACACTAATTGATTATATCAATTTACAAACAACCCCTAGATTTTTTCTAAGGGTTTTATTATGCATTTTTTACTGATATTTATAGTATTTTTTAACATTTTTATATAATAAAAACAAACAATTGAAAATTTTTTAAGTTAATGATGAAATTTTTCTCACAAATTAATTTTATCACATAAAAAAAGCATTGCACTTCATCAATACTCCCCAAAACCTTAACAAGTTTATTATTTAATATTAAGTTCGAATAGTTCGAACAAACTTTTCAATGGTGCCCTAAGGGAAGAAGTAGAGCAACTTCTAGGACATAGTTAATAATTAGTAATAACTATAAACTAACTCGATTATACTATAAAATTATTAAAGTATCAAAAAATAATAAAATATGTTATAATTTTATTGGGAGGTAAAATTATGTCTGATAACATGTATGATAAAAGAGGTTTTTTAAAACCTGAATATGCTGCTTTGGCTGAATCCCAAAAGAAAAAAATATTGATTAATAACGATATTGAAAAAATTGATCACCGTACTAATTTTGGAAAAGGTTTGGTATATAAAAGTGTTGATGGTGGTGAACACGATTCAATGGAATATGTTGAACGAGTTAATAAAGCATATTTCGATAGTAGGATAATTGATAATACATCACACAAAGATTATGCTCGTTATGCTGAACTAGAAAAAGCATATTTCGATTGCATTACACCAAAGTTTAATAATAACGATAAAGATATGATACAACAAGTTCTTACAGCACAACAAGAAAAATTTGTTGCTTACATCAAAGAAAGATATGCAAATTATTTATCAGAAATACTAGAACGCTTTAGTTATGATAAACAAGATTATAATAGGAGTCCAAAAAAAAATAAAAAAACATACTGATTATAATAAAATTTAAAATTTGAAAAGACAATCCTTTTACACACGCTAATTGATTATGTCAATTTGCAAGTGTGTTACTAAATTGTCAAAATAAAACTACTTTCAATTCGTTAAATTTAGAGATAACTTCACATAAATGAAAAAATACTGTTTACACTTGTAACTTCACAGTTTAACGATAAAA
>CAKOIY010000023.1 GCA_934087515.1 uncultured Bacilli bacterium | reverse complement strand
CATAATACTTTACAGGATTTGTGTAGAAAAGAAATAGATTTAAAGTTTCATGAGGATATAGTTATAAATGGATTTGGATTTGTAAAGACAGTTATGGAAGGAAAAGTTTATGTTTATGTAGATAAGGATGTTGAGGTATTTACAAGGAAATCTATGATATAAGAATTGCTACTTGAAAAAGTAGTTTTTTTGTTATTGTATCATTTATTTTATAAAAATATAGATTGTTTTTGTATGTAAAGCTATATTTTTTTTGAAAAACTTATGAAATTTGCTATTAATATTTAATTTTTATAGTACTTGGTTTATTCCTTGTGATATAATTATTAGGGTGATGTATTATGATATATTTAGATTATAGTGCTACTACTAAGGTTAGTAATAGTGTTTTAGATAAATTTAATGATGTTGTTAGTAATTATTTTGCTAATCCTAATTCTATGCATAAACTTGGTCTTTCTTCTAAGAAAGTGATTGATAAGTCTATTGATGATATAACTGGTTTATTTGGTATAGATAGGAACGAACTTATATTTACTAGTGGTGCTAGTGAGTCTAATAATACTGTGCTTAAGGGGTTAAATGTTTCTCATATTATTACTACTAAACTTGAACATTCTTCTATAACTACGCCTTGTGGTTATTTACAAACTAAGGGTAAAAGAGTATCTTTTGTTAAACTTAATAATGGTTTGGTAGATATGGATGATTTGAAAAATTTAATTACTTCTGAACCAACGCTTGTTTCTATTGGATGTGTTAATTCTGAGACTGGTATTATTCAAGATATTAATATGATTGGTAAGTTTCTTAAGAAATATCCTAACGTTATATTTCATAGTGATATTACTCAGGCTTTGGGGAAGGTTTCTGTTTCTTTTGATAATTTAGACTTGGCTAGTTTTTCTCTTCATAAGATATTTGGTTTTAAGGGAATTGGAGGGCTTGTTATTAAAAAGAATATTAGGCTTGTTCCTTTAATTCATGGTGGAAAAGCTGTTAGTATATATAGAAGTGGAACACCTCAGACGGGACTTATTGCATCTTCTAGTGTTGCTATTTATGAGGCTCTTTGTGATTTAGATGAAAAATATAAATATGTTAAGGAATTAAATGATTATTTAAGGGATGAGATTAAATCTATTGTTTTGATAAATTCTGGTGATAATTGCATTCCTCATATTTTAAATTTTAGTATTAAGGGCAAGAATAGTGAAGATACTTTGAAATATTTTTCTGATAATGATATTTATATATCAAGTAAAACTGCTTGTTCTAGTGGTAGTTATTCTATTGTTATTAACGAACTTTATGGTGATATGGAAAGGGCTGAAACTTCGGTTAGAGTTAGTCTTTCTTGTGAGACTACTTATGAAGAACTTGATATATTTATTAATAAACTTAAGGAGTGGGTAGAATGCAAATAGTAAAAATATCTTCTTTAGGATGTACATCTTGCATTATAGTTAATAATGTTTTAGAAAAAATTTTGGAAAATTATAAGATTCATGTTAAAGAAGTGGATTATGATTTTGATGATTATAGTTATGAAGTAGGTACTGTTCTTCCTGTACTAATTTTTGAAAAGGATGGTACTGAAGTTGATCGTTTGGTTGGAGAAGTATCTTATGAGGATATAGAAAATAAATTAAAAGAGGTATTGTAATGAGGGTATTTAGAAATTTGTTTTATGTAATTGTATTTATGTTTCTTTTTATTCCTTTTGGAGTGAATGCTAATGAAAGTGTAAATATTTATTTGTTTTATGGTGATGGGTGCCCTCATTGTGCAGCACTTGAGGAGTATTTAAATAATGAATATTCTTCTGATAAGAATGTTATAGTGTATAAATATGAGGTTTGGAATAATAAGGAAAATCAAGAGTTATGGAAAAAAGTTGAAAATATAACTGGTGAGGAAGCTAAAGGTGTTCCATATTTTGTGATAGGCGATGAGATTTATCAAGGTTATTCTGCAGGTTCTACTTGGGAAAAAAAGGTAGATAAGGCCATTAAAAAGGCTAAAAAGAATGATTATAACGATAATGTAGGAATTACTCTTGGAGTAGTTGAAGGCAAAATAAAGGAAAGTAAGCAGAATAGTAATTCTAGTTTTGATCCTTCTAAAAAAGAAGCTGATATATCTGATTATACAAAAAAGGAAGATGCTCCAAATACGAAGTTAGATATTTTTAATACCACTATTGATTTAAAAGATATGTCTTTACCAGTTATTGCAGTTATAATTGGATTAGTTGATGGATTTAATCCTTGTGCTATGTGGGTTTTAATCTTTTTAATAACTATGTTGTTTGATTATCCCAGTAGAAAGAAAATGTGGATTTTAGGATGTACTTTCTTATTTACTAGTGCTTTTATATACTTTTTATTTATGATGAGTTTTCTTAAGGTAGCAGAATTTATAAGTGGTATAAAGATTTTACAGATACTGATTGCTCTTTTTGCTCTTGCTTTTGGAATAATTAATGTTTATAGGTATTTCAAAACTAAAGATGTTGGTTGTGATGTGGTCGATAAGAATAAACGAAGAAAAATCATGACTAGAATAAAGAAGATTGTATCTAATAAGAGCTTTATTTTGGCACTTGTTGGAATAGTTTTTCTTGCTGTTAGTGTTAATTTAATAGAGCTTTTATGTTCTTTGGGACTTCCTGTTATGTTTACTCAAATTCTTGCTTATAATAATGTAACTGGTATAAAGAATATTTTATATATTATTCTTTATATAATTTTCTTTTTAATTGATGATTTAATTGTATTCTTTGTCGCTATGAAGACTTTGAAGATTACTGCGATTAGTAATAAGTATAGTAAGTATTCACATTTAATTGGAGGATTAATTATGCTTATTATTGGGATACTTATGCTTGTTAAACCTGAATGGTTAATGTTTAATTTCTAGGAGGTGTATTATGGTATTTAGTAGTGCTATATTTGTATTTTTGTTTTTACCACTTGTTTTGTTATGTTATTTTCTTTCTCCTAGGAAACTTAAGAATTATGTTTTACTATTTTTTAGTTTAGTTTTTTATGTTTTTGGAGGTCCTAAGTTTTTATTAGTTCTTTTGGCAGTAGTGCTTATAGATTATGTAGGTGCTATTTTGATTAATAAAACTAATAAGAAAAAATTATTTTTGATACTTACTATAACTTGTAATATTTTAGTACTTGTATATTTTAAGTACACTGGTTTCTTTTTGGAAAATGTAAATAGTATTTTTGGTCTTAAGATTACTATTCCTAAGATAGTACTTCCAATTGGAATATCTTTTTATACTTTTCAGGCTATGAGTTATGTTATAGATGTATATAGAAATAAGGTAAAATTACAAAAGAATTTTTTAACTCTTCTTTTATATGTTTCTTTGTTTCCTCAGCTAGTAGCGGGTCCTATTGTTAGATATGAAACTATTGAAGATGAGCTTAATAATAGAAAAGAAACTTTTAATGATATTTCTGAGGGTATAAAAAGGTTTATTTTAGGGCTTGCTAAGAAAGTAATAATTGCTAATCAGATGGGATTACTTGCTGATACAATTTTTGGTTTAAATGAGCTTAGTACTCCGGTTGCTATTCTAGGTGGTATTGCCTATATGTTCCAAATATATTTTGATTTTTCTGCTTATTCAGATATGGCTATTGGACTTGGTAGGATATTTGGATTTAAGTTCTTAGAAAACTTTAATTTTCCATATATTTCTAAGAGTATAACTGAGTTTTGGAGACGTTGGCATATTTCTTTATCTACTTGGTTTAGGGATTATATATACATTCCCCTTGGTGGAAATAGAAAAGGTATTAAAAGACAAATAATAAATATGTTAATTGTTTGGCTTCTTACAGGATTTTGGCATGGAGCAGAGTGGAATTTTGTTTTATGGGGATTATATTATTTTATATTTTTAGTATTAGAAAAGTTTGTTTTAAATAAATTTTTAGATAAGTTACCAAATTTTTTAAGGCATGTGTATGCTATTGTGGTAATATATTTTGGATGGATTATATTTAGATGTGATAGTATGGAACTTTTAAAACATTATTTTAATGCTTTATTCTCATTTAATTTTAGTGCAATGTCTTTTAACGAGATACTTATATATTTAGAGAGTTATTATGTATACTTTATTTTAGCTATAATTTTCTCTACTCCGGTATATTATAAGTTGGTAGAAAAGATTAGTTCTGTTAAAAATAAAAAGTTAAAGTTAATACTTGATATAATTCATTATTTAGGATTAATAGTAATATTTATAATAACAATTATGTTTTTAGCATATTCGAGTTATAATCCATTTATATATTTTAGGTTTTAAGGAGGGATATTATGAGTGAAGATAAAATAAAAAAATTATTTGTAGTTTGTTTTATAATAATAATATTCTTCTTTATGATAACTACTATTTTTAATGATAAAAAGGTTAGTGAGGTAGAAAAAAGAAAACTTGCTACGTTTCCAAAGTTTACAATAGATAACTTATATAAAAAGAAATATTATGATAATTTAACTAGTGCTTTTTCTGATCAGTTAGAGCTTAGAAATTATTTAGTCAAAGGTTATTTTCTTTTTCAATTTCAAAGATATAGTGGTACTGCTGTTAAGGGTAAGCATAAACAACTTTATTCTGCAGCACAGAAAGAGCCAAATGCTATTTATTATAAGAATTTAAGAAAAACTATAGAAAATGTAAATAAGGAAAGTAAAAAAATAAATGCTAAGTTTATATTTTTATCAGTTCCTAGAAAAGATGCTTATATGACTAAGGATTTGCCTAGAACTTATGTTTCTAGTGAGAATATATATAAAAAGCAAGTTAAAGTTACTAAAGAGACCTTGTCTGATGATATTATTTTTATAGATGCTTATGATGTTTATAAGAAAAATAATATTTATAATTGTTATTATTCTAACGATCATCATATAACCCCTAGATGTGCTTATCTTTTATATAAGGAAATTAACAAGTATACTAATACTAAAACATATGATTTTGAGAAAGAGTTTAAGGTAAATAAGACTATAGTAAATGGTTCATTTAATAGACAATTTGGTCAAACTATTAAGTCTAAGCCTGAGGATTTATATTTAACTCCTAGAAAAAAAATAAATTATAAAAGGTATGAGAATAATAAGTTAAGTAAGATAAAGGTATTTGGTAAGGGTAATAGTTATGCTACTGCTTATATGGGTAGTGATATGGCTTATACTAGAGTTGAAAGAAATATAAAGGGTGAGAATATTATGTTTGTTGGTTCATCTTATACTAATATTTTAGAAGCTCTTTCTGTACCTAGTTATAATAGAATGCTTTCTATTGATTATAGACATAATAAAAGTGGTCATTCTATTGATTATTATGTAGATAAATATGATATAGATTATGTAGTTTTTGTACCTGCTCAATCTAATAATTCATATTCTATTGATGCAATAAATTTACATTTAGGGAAATAAAAAAAATCAGAACATTTCATTCTGATTTTTTATCTATTGTAATATTCAACAATTAGAGCTTCATTAATTTCTGGGTTAAGTTCACTTCTTTCAGGAAGTCTAACAAAAGTACCAGCATTTTTCTTATCATCGAAAGTTACGAATTCAACTCTTTTAATAACCTTAGATAAAGCTTCTTTAACTGCTTTGTGGTCTGTAGATTGTTCTTTTAATGTAATAATATCTCCAGGTTTACATCTATAAGATGGTATATCAACTTTTTTACCATTAACAGTTATATGACCATGGTTTACAAGTTGTCTAGCAGCTCTTCTAGTTGAAGCAAAACCTATACGATAAACTAAGTTATCTAATCTAGATTCAAGTAATTTTAATAGATTTTCACCATGAATACCTTGCATTTTACCAGCTTCTTTATATGTTTTAACGAATTGTCTTTCGTTAAGTCCATACATGAATCTAACTTTTTGTTTTTCTTTAAGTTGGATTCCATAAGTAGAAGGTCTTCTTTTTCTGTCTTGACCATGAGCACCAGGTCCGTATGGTTTACGAGCAAGTTCTTTACCATTTTCTAATAAAGAAAAACCAGTACGACGAGCTTTTTTGTAACTAGGTCCAGTATATCTTGACATATTTTTTCTCCTTTCAAAGTTTATTTCATAAACATTGAAAATGATTTTACTATTTTAAAGGGTGTTTAACTCTTATGCTTTCGCCAAGCAGCAGGTTACTTACAATTTATGATAAACACGTTTCAAAATATAAAATTTGCTGCTTCAATGTATATGCAGTAATAATTATATAGATTTATTAGGCAAAAGTCAAGGGTAAATCCTTATTTGACAAGAAAAAAGTAAAATGTTATTCTATAAAAAAGGTGATTTTTAGATGATTTATGTAGTAGTAGGACCCACTGGAGTGGGAAAGACAAAATTAAGTGTTATGCTTGCAAAGAAATTAGATGCTGTGGTTTTTAATGCTGATAGCATGCAAGTTTATAAAGAATTGAATATTGGTACTGCTAAGATTAAAAAAGAAGAAATGGAAGGAGTACCACATTATTTATTTGATATAGTAAGTATAAGTGATGAATTTAATGCTTTTAAATACCAACAAATGGGTAGGCAGTTACTTGATAAGTTTAATGATAAAAATATAGTTATAGTTGGAGGAACTGGACTTTATATAAAGGCTCTGTTATATGATTATACTTTTGATGAAAATGAAAAAAGAAATAAGAAATTGTATGATTTTAAGATAATTGGGTTAACTAGAGATAGAACTAATCTTTATCAAATTATTAATGATAGAGTAGATCAAATGATAAGTAATGGTTTGATTGAAGAAGCTAAATCTTTATTTATTAAGAATTATGATAAAAGAGCATTAAATACAGCTATTGGATATAAGGAATTATTTTCTTATTTTAAAGGAGATCTTAGTAAAGAAGAGGCGATAGAAAAGATAAAACAAAATTCTAGACATTATGCTAAGAGACAATACACTTTTTTTAATAATCAGTTTAATAATATAAAATGGTATAATGTTGATGATATTTCTTTGGAAACTATTGTTTATGATATGTAAATAATTGTAATAAAGGTGTTAAATTATTTAAAATTTATTGTTTGAGTATAAATGTTTTGTTATAATTTATTAGTAAGGATGTGTATTAAAATGAGATTGAATATTGGAGTAATTTTTGGAGGAAAAAGTGTTGAACACGAAATAAGTATAATATCTGCTGTTGAAGCAATGCATAATATGGATGATAGTAAGTATAAAGTGGTACCTATATATATAGATAAGGATAACACTTGGTATACTGGGGAACATTTAAAAGATATATTACATTATAGGGATATTGATTTAGTTAAGAGATATGCTAAGAAAGTATCTTTAGTAAAAAGAGGTAAAAGTTTTATTTTAGAATCACAAGGATTTTTTAAGAAAAATATTTGTGTTATAGATATGGTTATGCCTATTGGACATGGGGCTTATTTAGAAGATGGTTCATTACAAGGATATCTTAATATTTTAGGAGTACCTTTTGTAGGATCTGGTGTGCTTGCTTCTGCTATAGGACAAGATAAAGTAGTTCAAAAGCAATTGCTTGAATATAATAAAATACCAGTTTGTAAGTATGTTTGGTTTTATGATTTTGAATATGAGAAAAATAAAAAAGAAGTACTTGATAAGATTAGCACTTTAAAATATCCTATATATGTAAAACCTGCTTCTCTAGGATCTTCTATTGGAATAAGTTTAGTTAAAAATGAAAAGGAACTTGCAAAGGCAATTAAAGAGGCTATTCAATTTGATAAAAAGATAATAGTTGAGGAACAAGTTCCTAATGTTAAAGAGGCTAATATAAGTGTTTTAGGGAATATTGAAAAGCAATCTGTTTCTGAGATTGAGGAAATAAATGCAAATTCTGAGTTTTATTCATTTAAAGAAAAGTATGTTGAGGGTTATAGAAAGACTCATAAGTATGAAAAAAAATGCAATCCTATAATTTCTAAGGAAATGATAGCAGATATGAAGACTTATGCTTTAAAGACTTTTAAAGCGATAGGGTGTAGTGGTGTTGCAAGAATAGACTTTTTGATAGATGATAAGAATAAGAAGATATTTATAAATGAGATAAATACAATACCTGGTGATTTAGCAAGTTATTTGTGGATGGCTAAGAAAGTAGATACTGAGGAATTAATAGATAATTTAATAAAAATAACTATATCAGAACAAAAAAAGAAAGATGCTAAGATTTATGCTTTTCCTGGTAATTTATTAGAAGCATATGATATTTTAAAAGGAGATAAAATTTCTAAAGACAAGTAAGTAAGAAAAAAAACTCTATT
>CAKOIY010000022.1 GCA_934087515.1 uncultured Bacilli bacterium | reverse complement strand
TTTTTTAACGCCCTTAAATAATTCAAAGTTAAGTTCACATATTATTTAAAACGGGAAGTTAAATAAAAAATTTACAAACTACTTTCAATTTAATTTGAGAGTAGTTTTTATATTATCTCGAAAAGTTCGAGTTTAGTATCAATCTGGTGCCTGTGGCCGGACTCGAACCGGCACGAGCTAGGCTCACTGGATTTTGAGTCCAGCGTGTCTACCAATTTCACCACACAGGCATTTAGAACTATAATTGTTCTATTTCTTCCTTATATTTTGAATTATATAAATCTACTTCTTCATCAATTTTAATATCTTCTATTTTTGGAAGTCTATCTTTTGAATCTAATCCAAAATAATCTAAAAATTCTTTTGTCGTTCCATAAAGAATTGGTTTTCCTAGTTTTTCACTTCTTCCTACTTCTTTTACAAAATCTTTTGCAACTAGGTTTCTTATTATTTGTGAGGAACTTACTCCTCTTAACTCATCTATTTCATGACGAGTTATAGGTTCATTATACGCTATTATGGCTAAAGTTTCAAGTGCTGATTGAGAAAGATTTTTCACTTCATTTACTTCAGATAATTTTGTATAATACTTTTTATGTTCTTTCTTTGTTGTTAATTTGAATAATCCTCCTAAATTTTTAATAGTTATTCCTCTTTCTTTATTTTGATAATCTTTAAATAATTCTTCTAGAGCTTGAATTACTTCTTTTTCACTTATTTCTAATATATTTGATATTGTTTTTACATCTATTCCTTCTTCTCCCACAAGGAATAATAATCCTTCTATTACTGGTTTCATTATGACACCTCACAATATATTTTATCAAAATTATTATTTTGAGTTATAATTAATTCTTGTTCTTTTGCCATTTCTAGTATTGATAAAAATGTTGCAACTATATATGGCTTTGAAAATTCTTCGAATAATTCATAGAATTCTACTTTTTTTCTTGTTTTTAATATTTGATATATTTGACATTTTCTTTCTTTTATAGATATTTCTTTAGTTGTTACTTTTGTTGTTAATGGTTCTTCATATTTTTTTCTTTCCAAATATTTTTTAAAAGCATTTACTAAATCTTCTAGAGTAATTTCTTGATTTAAATTTATTTGATTTGTTTGATATTCCTTCATATTTGAAGGCGTTTTGGTATAAAAATTATTTCTTTCTTGTTCTAATTCTTTTAGATTACTTGTTACTTCTTTATATTTCTTATATTCAAGTAACCTATTTATTAAGTTTTCTTTAGTTTCTATATATTCTTCCTCTTCTTCAGTATTTTCTTTAGCAGGTAATAAAGTCTTTGATTTTAGATACATTAATTCAGAAGCTATACTTAAATATTCAGAAGCTGTACTTAAATCTAAATTTTCCATACTATTTATATAATTTAAGTATTGATCTGTTAGTTTTACTATTTCAATATCCATTATATCCATCTCTGATTCTTTTATTAAATGTAATAGCAAATCAAGTGGTCCTTCAAATTGATTTATTTTAAACTTGTATTCCATATTATCACCTATAAGACAGTATAATTATAACAAATTTTTCAAAATAAAAAAAGACTAATCTTTTGGTTTAAAGATTAATGCTATAATAAATGAAAATACTATTGCAGATGTTATACCCGTTGCAGTCATATCAAATATTCCCATAGCTAATCCAAAAAAACCTGATTCTTGAGCTCTTTCTAATGCAGCATGAATAAGACTATGCCCAAAACTTGTTATTGGCACTAAAGCTCCTCCACCTACTACAGTTATTATTTTGTCATATATACTAAAAGTATCTAAAATAACTCCAACTACTACAAATATACTAGTTATATGTCCTGCAGATAATTTAGTATTATCTATTATTATTTGAGCAATTAAACAAAGCATCCCGCAGAAAAGAAATGATAATATATAAGTCATTGAACACTCTCCCAACTTATAGCATGTGCTATTCCTAAAATATCTTGTTTTTGAAAGAGAAAAGTTGGAGAAAATAAAGCACCTGTCGTTACAAGTAAAACTCTTTTTAATTTCTTTGATTTTAACTGGTTATAAATATAACCATAATTTACTAAAGTACTACAAACTGGTCCTGATCCTCCTGCTGTTATTTCTTTTTGTTTTTTTATGTTGTAAAGCATTGCACCACAATCATTATAATTATCTAATTTAATATTATAGTTTTCTTTTAAGTAATCTTTTAGTATTTCTTTTCCATATATTCCTAAATCTCCACTTAAGATTAAATCATAATAATCCGGAGATATGTTTAAATTTGTTAAGTGATTATAAATTGTATCCGCTGCAGCTGGCGCCATAGCAGCACCCATATTATTAGGATCTTTTTGATTCATATTCACTATTCTTCCTATCGTATAATTAGTTATTTTTATATTAGTCTTTTCATTCGTTAAAAGTATTGCTGCTCCTCCAGTTGAAGTAAATGTTGCTGTTTTTGGTTTAGTATAGCCATATTCTGTAGGATTCCTAAATTGTTTTTCTTCTGCTAAATTATGAGAACTTGTTATACATATAGCGTTTTTTACAGTTTTTGTTTCAATAAATTTCGATGCTATTATAAGACTCTCTACTGATGTAGCACAAGCTGAGAATACTCCTAGAAAAGGAATATTTGTTTCTTCTATAGCATAACTTGTAGCACTTATTTGATTTAAAAGATCCCCACCAATTATAAGTCCTATATCTTTCATAGTTTTATTTGTTTTTTTTAAAAGTATATTTAAAGCATCTTTTGATAACTCTACTTCAGATTGTTCTAATGACTTTCCTATATTAAAATCTTTGTAAGTCTTATCAAAATATTTTCCTAACGGTCCTTCTTTTTCTAAAAATCCTGCAGTTAAAGCTGTTTCTTTTATATATACATTATTTAATTTTTCTGTCATACTAACTAACCTCCAAATATCAAATATCTTATTATTGCAAATATATATGCTGATACTACTCCATAAAAAATTACTGACCCAGCTAGTTTAAAAGCATTAGAACCAAAACCATATATTGGTCCTTCTTTTTTATAGTCTAAAATAGCACTTTGTACTGAATGAGCAAAACCTGTTATTGGAATTATTAATCCCATTTTTCCTTTTTGAACTAATTTATCAAAAACCCCTAATCCTGTTAAAAGACACGCTATAAAAATAAATGTTACCAACATCAAAGAAGATGATGAGACTTTTGATATATGAAATATATAAGAATACAAATCTATTAAAAAGTTGCCTAGCAATCCTAGTAAACCTCCAGTTATAAATGACGCTAAAGCATTACCTATTTTATTTTCTTTAGGAGTATGTTTTTCTACTATTTTTTGATATTTTATTGTTTCCATAATTTTCCTCCTTTTTTATTATGCTTTTATAGTTATTGTTTTATACAAAAAGAACAAGATTATTTTAGTCTTGTTCTAAGTCTAGTTAATATTTGTTTTTCTTCTCTTGATACTTTTACTTGATTTATTCCTAACTCTTTTGATACTTCAGTTTGTGTTAATCCTTGACCATATCTTTTTATTATTAAATTTCTTTCAAAATCATTTAGATTTTCTAATTCTATTTTTAAATCTAATATTTCTTCATTATATGCTTGTTCTGTATATCCTAATGTATTGTAAAGATTTATCTCTTCTTCATTTTCACTATCTAATGATGCCACTAAGTTTGTAGCTTCCTTTGCTTCTTCTATATTTCTTATATCAATTTCTAGAAATAATGCTATTTCTTCATTACTTGGTATATATCCTAATCTTTGAGTTAAAACCTCTTTTGCTTTTTCTATTGAGGAATTTAATTTTATCAATTCCCTACTTACTTTTATAACATTTGATTTTCTTATGTATTCTTTTACTTTTCCTAGAACATAAAAATATGCAAATGATGAAAATTTTGTGTTTTTATTTGAATTATAATTATCATAAGCATCTATTAAACCAAGCATTCCTACTTGATAGAGATCATCTCTATCAAAATAATAAGTATACTTATTTATTATGGAATAAATTATTTTTTCATTTTCAAGCAGTATTTGAGTTTTATCTGTCATATATTTATAAGCTCGTATGCTGATATTTCTTCATTCACTTGATATAAATTTTCTGCTAGAACTTTGTTTTGATTAAATAATTTATTTATTCCACATATTATTAGTTTTCCATTATTAGCTGTTATTTGTTTATAACTTTGTTTTATAGCTTCTAATCCATAATAATCTACATAACTTAGATTTTTCAAATTAATTAGAACATATTTTATTCCATTATCTTTTATTATCATTTCTAAATCCTTTTTTAGGATTCCCACAGTGTCTCCATTTAACAGGCCTTTTAATCTTACAAGAAGAATTCCTTGTTTAAATTCCATATTTATGTCTAACATTTTTATTTTCCTTTCTTTTTGATTTTTTTTAATATATCAACATTAAGTGTTTTTTTATGTCGTTTTATTTGTAAAGATTATTTTTGTGAATAAAAAGCATAAAAAAAAGATCTTATTAGATCTAATTTATTATATTTATAATACTTGTTATTTACTTAATTCATAAAGAATTATACTAGTTGCTACTGCAACATTTAAGCTTTCAACAGTTTTTGTTTTTATATAAATATTTTTAGTTAACTTACTTTTTATTTCTTCTCTTATACCTTGGCCTTCATTTCCCATAATAATACAAAAAGAATCTTTATCTATAGTCGTTACATCTGTTCCATTATTCACATCTGTTCCATATACAGGTATATTTAGTTTTTCAAGATTACTTATAGCCTCTATAAGATTTTCTTTCACTATATTTATTTTAAATATTGCTCCTTCAGTTGCTCTTATTACTTTGTCATTATAAATATCACAACAATCCTCAGACACAATTATAGTATCTATTTGAAAAGCCACAGCACTTCTTATTATTGTTCCTAAATTACCAGGATCACTTATTTTATCTAACATTAAGTATTTCTTTCCAATATATTCTTTGCTATCAGTTTTTGTTACCACTGCTAAAGCCTTTGAAGTATTTATACTTTTTATTTTGTTCATCACTTTATCTGTTATATAGTTTACAGGACAGTTCACATTAAATGATAATTGTTGATTCTCTAAGAGATATACCTCTTCTAATTTATCCTCTAAATAGGCTTCTTTTATTAAATTTTCTGTCTCTATTATAAATTTATTTTCTATATCCCTATACTTTTTTTGTTTCAATTTAGTAATTTCTTTTATTTTTTTATTATCTAAGCTTGTTATTAACATAGTCTTCTCCTTATACACTTTTCATTTCTTTTCTTATTTGTTTATAATTTGGTACATAGTCCTCTACTAAATTCCAAAAGTTTCTTGAATGATCATGATGCTTTAAATGACATAATTCATGATATATTACATACTCTAGATATTTTGGATCTAATTTTATTAGTTCCTGATTTAATGTTATTGTATTATTTGTTATATTACAAACACCCCATTTACTAGTCATTTTTCTTATTTTTAATACTGGTTTTTGTTTTGCTTCTTTAAAGTTTTGAAAACACTTATCATAATATACTTCAAATAATTCTTTAGCCTTTTTTTTATACCAATTATCTAAATTTGCTTGAATTCCCACAAAAACTTTTGTTTCTCCAACATAGATTTTTCTTTCATTTATTTTACATATATCATAAAGATTTCCTAAATATTCTAGTTTATCTTGTTTTCTTGTTTTTAATTGCTCTTTTTGAATCAATATTTTCTTTATAAAATCTAAATTATTAGCTATAAAATTTGTTATTATTCTTTCTGGAGTTCTTTTAGGTGCTGTTATTACTATTTTTAAATCATCTTTTATTCTAAGATACATATTTTTATTATTTTTGTATATTATTTCTATTTTATATATTTTGTTATTTAGTTCTAAATTCATACTTGTTTCCTTTTCTTTTTTAAAATAAGCTTCCTTGTTTAAATTTTCCAAAATATTCATAAGCTTTTTGAGTTGCAATTCTTCCTCTTGAAGTACGTTTAATCATTCCTTTTTGAATTAAAAACGGTTCATACATATCTTCGATTGTTGAAGTTTCTTCTCCGACAGCAGTTGCTAATGATTCTATTCCTACTGGTCCTCCATTAAATTTTTCAATTATTGTTAAAAGCAATTCTTTATCAGTCTCATCTAAACCTATTTTATCTATTTTTAACCTATCTAAAGCCTTTTTTGTCACTTCTAAATCTATATTACTTTTTCCTTCAACTAATGCAAAATCTCTCACTCTTCTAAAAAGTTTATTTGCTATTCTAGGTGTACCACGACTTCTTGATGCAAGTTCCAATGCAGCAGCATCTTCTATTTCTGTTTCTAGTACTTTACTTGTTCTTTTTATAATATTTGTTAATTCTTCTTCTGTATAATATTGTAATTTATTTACTATACCAAATCTATCTCTTAACGGCGAAGTTAAATCTCCAGCTTTAGTAGTTGCTCCAACTAATGTAAATGGTGGAAGATCTATTTTTATATTTCTAGTTGAACCTTCACTTCCGATTATAATATCAAGAGTAAAATCCTCCATGGCTGGATATAGTATTTCTTCGATAAATCTAGGCATACGATGTATTTCATCTATAAACAAGACATCTCCTGGTTCTAGCGATGATAATACCGCTGCTAAATCTCCAGATTTTTCTATTGAAGGCCCACTTGCTGTTTTAATATTAACTCCAAGTTCATTTGCTATAATATAAGCCATAGTAGTTTTCCCTAATCCAGGCGGACCATATAAAAGCACATGGTCTAGAGACTCTCCTCTTATTTTTGCTGCTTCAATAAAAACTTTCATATTTTCTTTCACTTCAGATTGACCTATATATTCTTCAATTAATGATGGTCTTATTGATTGTTCTATTTTCTCTTCTTCCATTTTGTCACCTACTTTGAATTTCTTATTTTTATTACATTTTTATTCATTATATGTCTTCCTATATTTTTATACATAAACTCTTTTAAATGGCTAATTCTTTGATGATGATTTTTAAAAAAAACATCTGGATCACTATATATCCCAAAATCTTTATTTATTCCTTCTTTTTGAATATATGTATTGTTTTTATTCCAATTTATTGGTGGATTTTTAAAATTCTTTGTAGCTACCCCATAACCACAAAAATCATTCTTACAATTACTAAATTTTTTTTGTAATTTATTTAAATATTGTTTATCTAATATAAATCCTTCTAACTCATACCATTTACCCTCGTATAAGACCTCTACCCAACTATGAATTACATCTTTTGGAGCTAATTTGTATACTATTCCTGTCATTGCTCCTCTTTGAAGTTTTTTATTTATTGTAAATCCATGTATTCTACAAGGGATGTTCACTCCTCTTAGAAGTGCCATAAATAATATTCCTTTTGTATTACATTGTCCATAACCATCAAACAATATTTTAGAAGCTGGAATATCATCACCTACATTATATCCAAAATTTATTTCATCTCTAACAAAATTATATATTTTTTCTATTTTTTGATAATCATCTAAAAATTTCCAGTTTCTTTTTTTTATCAATTCTTGAATATTTTTATTATTATAGTCTAATAACTTTGTTTCTTTTAAATACTTATTCATTACTACCTCTTATCAATGATTTTTTAACTTGATCCAAATCAATTTTTTCTACTTTTGTTAAATAACATTTACCACATAATGGTTCATAAGTTATATTATCAGTTCCTTTTATTATAACTTCTTCCCCTTCTTTTACATAATTTTCTCCAACTTTTCTTCCTACAAATCTTGCTATTTGGCCACATTTACACAGTGTTGTTAACTCTTCTAGAACTTCTGATAATTCTAGTAACCTCTTACTACCAGAAAAACTTTCCATTTTAAAATTAGTTCTAAGTCCATAACAAATTACAGGAATATTTATTGCTTTAGATATTAGAAATAAGTCTTCAACTTGTTTTGCTCCAAGAAATTGTGCTTCATCGACTAAAATTACTGATATATCTTTTAGTTTTCCCTTTAATACTTCTAAAACATCATCTGAATATAGAAGCATTATATCAGCCTGTCTATCTAGCCCTATTCTAGAGGATATTTTCCCATTTGAATTTTTATTTACATTTGGAGAAATTATTAATGTTTTATAACCATTTTCTTCATAATTATGGGCTGTTCTTATTAAATCAATACTTTTTCCAGAATTCATACTTGCATATTTAAAATGCATTTTTGCCATTTTAATCACCTACTTTAATAATAATTTTAGTGCTTCTTTTACTTGTTCTTCTATTGATTTAGTTCCATCTACTTTTGATATTATTGATTTGAAATCTTTTTCTTTATATCCTAATCCTTTTAGAACTTCAATTAATTCTTCTTTTGTATTTTCCACTAAAGAATCTGTTTTTGATAGTTTTCCTTTCAAATCTAAAATTATTTGTTTTGCTACTTTTTCTCCTATTTTAGGAAATTTTTTTAAATATAATATATTTTCTCTTTCAACAGCATCTACTATTCCATTTATTGAACCTGTTGCAAACATTGGCATGGCCATTTTTGGACCTAGTCCTTTCACATTAATAAGTTTTAAAAATAATTCCTTTTCTTCAATATTTCTAAAACCATATAATGTATGTTCATCTTCTCTTATATGCTCATATAAATATACCTTAATTTCTTTGTTTAATTCAAATGAATATGGATTTGATACCGTTATTTCATATCCTATATTATTATTTTCTAAAATTATTTGATTAGAAGTTTGCTCTTCTATTCTTCCTTTTATATATGCATACATTTTATCACTCCTAAACACATTATATCATACAAACATGTGTTTGTGTATTGTTTTTTTCAATATGAAAAAACTCATAGTTTTTAGCACTATGAGTATTAAGTATTATTAGAAATTATTAATCTTGAAGAACCACCAGTAAAACCAGAAGCAGTAATTCTATGATAAGTAAAAATCCCAGCTAAATCTCCATTATCTAAAGCACAACTTCTTCCTAACCAGTAATAATCATTATAATTATATACCTGATAATTTACATCTTTATACCAATTAGTCATTTCTCTACTATTATCTCCAAGTTTTCCTCTTTTTCTTGATGCTGCATCTTTATCAGTAGTCCCATAACTATAATAATCTTGATATTTTACTGGTGGAACTGTAGTTATTGGTGAAACCGTATAAACATCAGAGGTTGGAGAAACCATAGTAGCACTTGTATATTCATAGTCTCCTCCAGACATATCATACACACCATATATATTAAAAGTTGTTGATGCTATTACTCCACCCTTATTATATTCATTACAAATTGTTGTAGGAGAAGAACCTGGAGAATTACCACATCCTGTCACTTGACCTTGATATGCATTTGAAGAATTATATGATCCTTTAGCATTTATTCCTATTTCTGTACATACACCTTTAGTACACGTTCCATATTTTGTATGTGATAAATATGAGACTGCTCCCCATTCCATATTCTTTATCATATGAGTATCCACAGTACTATTAAATCCATATATATTATTTGCAGTATTTAAAGCTTTCAATTTAACGTAAAACGAAGCAGGTATAACATTTGTTATTGGAGTATTATTAGGAAGACAGGTTACATTATTAATTGTCCCAGTTATTTCAAACTTTCCTACCCAAAATCCATTTAACTCCTCATCTCCAAATGTAAATCCTGGATGTGTATAATATTTATCATTACACATATCATCAGTACAAACAGCATTTGTTTCATTTAGTTTACATGTCTCACTTGTTCCATCTCCATTTGAACCTTGTACTTTGTTGGTACATGTTATTTCTCCAGTTGTTTGATTACCTGTTTCCCATTTTATTTTTATTTCTTCTGGACTACTCGTTATAGAACCATCACTATTATAATTAAATACTTTATATTTATATCTTGGTATCCAAACCTCCATAGTTAATATATCATCCATTGGTATTTCTGTTCCAACACTTGCTG
>CAKOIY010000021.1 GCA_934087515.1 uncultured Bacilli bacterium | reverse complement strand
CTTTAACAGTATTAATAGTTTTTTCTGGATTCATGTTTCCTGCCATAATAAGATACATGTTATTTGGACTATAAAATGTATTAAAACATAATTCTAGTTCTTCTTTAGTAATTGCTACTATGTCTTCATCTGTTCCTATTACTTTATATTTACTAGGATCATTTACAAAGATATTTTCTCTTACTTTATTGTAAAGTACACGATCTGGATTATCTTTGTACATACTTGCTTCTTCTAGAATTATTCCTTGTTCTTTGATTACTGATTTATCTGTTATATGAAGCTCTTTAAGCCAGTTGAGCATATATTTTAATCCTCTATTAAAACTATTATTCCCTAAAAAGTAATAACCAGTATAATCTAACGAAGTTAAAGCATTTACATCTGTTCCAAATTTACCATAGAATTTAAAAGGATCATCTTTTCTTTCAAACATTTTATGTTCTAGAAAATGAGCTATACCAGTATGGGTTTGATACAATTTATCATTTAATTTAAAATTTATGTTTCTTCCTCCATATTTTGTTATATACATACATGAGTAGTTTTTTTTATATTTAAGGGGTAAAATATAGACATTTAAACCACAACTTAATTGTTCGCGATAAAGGAATTCATCAAAATTATTTACTTTTATTTTTTCCATTTGTTTCCTCCTTTAACACAAATATTGTATCTATATTTATTTTATTAGCTACTCTTACTATATCTTCTTTAGTTATTTTATTTATTTCTTCTTTTTGGATTACTAGTTTTTCATTTCCAAAGTATAAATAATTCATATAATGATCTAGCATTGAACCTGGATATTCATCAATTTCTTTCATTATGCTTAGAATGGCTTGTTTTGCATCTTTTACATCTTTCTTTAAGAATTTTCCCTGTTTCATATCTTCGATTTGTTTATATATTTCTTGTTTAGTTTTATCTATATTGTCATAAGATATTCCAGCATATATAAAGAAGCTGCCTTCTAGACGATTGATACTTGAGGAAATACTGTATGCCAAAGAATACTTTTCTCTTACATTTTGAAATAGCTTAGAATTTGGAGAATTTCCTAGAATTATGTTATATATTATTCCATCATATAGTTTTTCATGTTCTGTCAGGTTATTTATGCTTCCTCCCATAATTATTTTACTTTGATTAAATTTAGATTCTATTTCTTTACAAGAAAAATCTTTTTCATAGTTTCCTATTTTATTTTGATAGGAACTATTTTTATTTGTCCAATTTATGTTGTTTTCGAATACTTTTTCTATTTCTTTTTCATTAAAGTTTCCTACGACATAAATATCAATTTGATTTTCACGTAAGAATTTTTTGTAATAATTGTATAAACTACTTGGAGTTATTTTTTCTAAGTCTTTGATTGTCCCTAGAGAAGATGTTCCATATATTTTGTCATTTCCTATCATTTCTTTAAAACCTTTATAGGCACAAAACATGGGATCATCTTCTTCATTTATTATAGATGTTTTTAATCTATCATAGTTTATTTTAAATGCTACTTCATCAAACTTATTATCTTTTGTATTAGGATTATTTATTATGTCAAACATAAATTCTAATCCTTTTTTTAAACTACCCTTTTCTGTATATTTATCTGATAATGCTGTTAGACTGATTTCTGATAATGCTAAAGAACCACGTTTATAAGTTTTACTATATAAGTCTATTCCAAATAAGTCATCTTTTTTTATGGCCATTTTTCTAAGAGTATTGTACTTGGCAGAAGAAAAAAGAAGATTGTTTAATAATAAGTTTCTTATTGTTAATTCTTCTTTTTTTAAATTATTAGAAAAAATTACTTTTAATAAAGTTGTTTTAAACTTATTTGTTTTTATAAAGTGTAAATTGTATTTGTCTTTTTTTATATCTACTATTCTCATAAAGCCTCCCATTTTTATTATGTGATAGTTATAATGATTCTAAAACTATATTTATTGCTTTATTTAGATTTTTTTCTCTTTCTTCAGAGTTTAATCTTTCACCAGTTATTAAATTATCTGTTACGGTAAGTATAGCACTTGCATTTTTGTTTAGTTTTTTGGCAATATAGAAAAGTGCAAATGCTTCCATTTCTATTGCTAAACAATTATTTTCTTTTTCAAGTGGATCTCTATAATCACTATAAAAAATATCACTAGTATTTATTGTACCTGTTAAAATTTTAAAGTCAAGTATTTTTGCAGATTCTTCTAATCTTGCGCTTAATGTACGTGATGGGTGCACAACGTTAGTTAAGACTCCTGTATATTGATATGAAAAATTAGATAATGTATAGGCTTTATCTGGAATAATAATGTCTTCTAAGTTTATTTCTTTTGTTAAGGCCCCACATGTTCCTATTCGTATTATATTATCAACATCATATTCTTTAAATAGTTCATAGGAATAGATCCCCATGCTAGGCATTCCCATTCCAGAAGCCATTACTGTTACTTTATGATTTTTATAATATCCTGTGTAAGCTAGTATACCTCTTACTTCGTTTACTAGTTTTATATTTGTTAAATTATTTTCAGCAATAAGTTTAGCTCTGTTGGGATCACCTGGCATTATTACTGTTTTTGCTATATCATCTTTTTTTGCTTCGTTATGTGGTGTCATATTGTCCTCCTTAATCTTCGTTACTATCTTCTAGTTTAACTAATACTTCTCTAGGTTTAGAACCATTTTGTGGGCCAATTATTCCTCTTTCCTCTAGTAAATCAATGATTCTTGCTGCTCTGTTATATCCTAGTTTAAATCTTCTTTGAAGAAGCGATGCACTAGCTTTTTGGTTTTCTATTACAAATTCTACTATATCGTTATATAATGGATCATCATATTCTTCTTTATCGTTAGATATAGTATTTTCTTTTTTTTCTGCGTCTACATGCTCTAAGTTAGTAAAATTAGGGTCAAATGAAGCTTTTTGTTGTGATACTGTATAGTCTACAACTTTTAGGATTTCCTTTTCACTTACAAAGGCTCCTTGGATTCTTTCAGGTTGATTTTCTCCCATTGGTAAGAATAGCATATCTCCTTTTCCTAGAAGCTTTTCCGCTCCGGTCATATCTAGAATTGTACGTGAATCTATAGATGAAGATACTGCAAAAGATATTCTTGATGGAATGTTTGCTTTTATTAATCCAGTAATTACGTCTGTAGATGGTCTTTGTGTCGCTATAATTAAATGTATTCCTGCGGCACGAGCCATTTGAGTAATTCTCATGATTGAATCTTCAACTTCTTTTCCTGCGACTAACATAAGATCAGCAAGTTCATCAACTATTACTACTATATAAGGCATTTTAGGAAGTTTTTCATCGTCTGGAAGTTTAGCATTTTTTTCTTCAATCATTTTATTATATCCAGAAATATTTTTGGTTTTCGATTCTTCAAAAACATCATATCTTCTTTCCATTTCTGATACTGCTCTTTTTAAAGCATTTGAGGCTTTTCTAGGATCCGTTACTACTGGCGTAAGTAAATGAGGCACTCCATTATAGATTGATAATTCAACTTTTTTTGGATCGACAAGTACTAGTTTTACTTCATCTGGTCTTGCTTTCATTAGAATAGATACAATAATATCGTTGATACAAACAGATTTACCTGATCCTGTTGCCCCTGCGACTAATAAGTGAGGCGTTCTATCTATTTCACACCATTTTACTTTACCCATAATATCTTTTCCCAAAGCAACAGCAAGTACAGATGCATGAGTTTGTTTAGGCATTGCTTCTAAAGTTTCTCTTAATGTTACCATTTGTGCTGTATCATTTGGCATTTCGATACCTACTGTACTTTTTCCTGGTATTGGTGCTTGAATTCTAATATCTTTTTTAGCAAGGGCAAGTGATATTTCTTTATTTATAGTAAGAAGTTTAGATACCCTAGTTCCTGATGATAAAGATATTTCATATTGTGTAACTGTTGGCCCAATATTGACCTCTACTACTTTACCTGAAATTCCAAAATCTTTAAGAACTTGTTCTAGAGTTGCAATATTTTTTTCTATAAGAGCATGATCTGTTCCTTTTTTATTTTTCTTATTATCATTTGAATTTAGTAAATCAAGAGATGGTAAAGTATAACTTTTATTAATATTATTTGTCTTTGGAGTTTGGCTAGAAACCACAGACTTTTCTGGAACTTTAGTTAGCTCTTTTATATCATGAACTACCAGTTTATCTTTGTTTTCCCCTTCATCGTTATGATCAACAATTTTAAATTTAGACTTAGAATTATCTTCTTTAGGTTCCTTATCTTGTTTATGATGTTTATGTTTTATGTTTTCTGCTGTCTCTTTTCCTTTATCAAGAATGTCTTTGATTGATAATCCAGTAAAGATCATAAATCCAGAAATCATAAGAATTGGTATAACAATTTTAGTACCTTGAGCTTCAAATAGAAAATAGAAAAGTGATGCAAATATTGCTCCAAGAAGACCTCCACCAGTATTAGCAAGTGCTTCGTTAAATATACCAACCTGAACACTTTTATTCATTATTTTTTCAATACCTAACATTATATAATCAATAGTTTCTGAGAATATTTTATCTGTTTTCATATTATCTAAAACATAATTTTGATGCATTAAAACTACTAATCCTATTACAAATAAATAGACTCCAATCATTTTAGAAGAAAGAAGGTTTATTCCTTTTCGATTAATTATTATATAACCTCCGACTATTAAAACTGTTACTAGTAAAAAGAAATATAAATTTCCTACAAGAAAGAGTGCAAATGATGCTATTCCTCTTCCTATTGGACCATACTTACCTATTCCTAAGATTGCTACTAAAATTAATAATATTCCATATAATTCAACTAAATATGTTGGTTTTTCTTTTTTTGTATTTTTTCTTTGTTTCTTCTTTGCCATTAGTGTGCCTCCTACTCTAAAAATATTATAACATGTTTCTTTAAAAAGTTACATTGTTTTTACTATTTGTTTACAGAAAAAAACATGAGATTAATCCCATGTATCATAATCATACTCAAATAGTTTTTTCTCAAAATGAGTTATGTTTTTTGCATCTTTCCCAGAGTATTCTGCAGTAAATTTCCAAGTTTTACCTATTGTAAGTTCATCTAAATGAGCATAAGCTACTCCAATAATATTATTATTCTCATCATATAAGTTATATTCAAGTTCTATATCATCAACATCATCTTCACTAATATTCTTTACATAACCATTTATGAAATAAGTATTTGTTTTAGAATCGTAATGACCTTCAACTGGATTACTAATACTTAAACTACTTTCTATTGGCATTGTATTAGTTACTCCATATACCATAAAAGTTAAAAATAAAATTATTGGCATGCATATAAGAACAGATAATCCTATTATAACTAAAACAGCCCATTTTGGTAATTTTCCATTTTTCTTTTTTTGTTGATTTTTCATTTACTTTCCTCCTTTTTATTTAAAAATTCTAATAAATTTATTGCTGCATCCATAGGAATTATTTTACTTAAATTTTCTGGAGACTCATTTTTTATTTTAGAAAGTGATTGATATTTTTTTAGAAGTTCTTTTCTTCGCTTTTCTCCAATTCCTGGAACATCCTCTAAGATACTTTGAAGCATTCCTTTATTCTTGATGTTTCTATGATATGTTATAGCAAATCTATGTACTTCTTCTTGCATTTTATATAGGTAAACAAACAAATTTTTATTAGGAATGTCTATTTCCTGTAGATTAGATAAAACTAGTTTAGATGTTCTGTGACTTTTATCTTTTTTAAGCCCTACTATTGGAATATTAAGTTTTAAACTATTTATAACTTCTAGAGTAGCACTTATTTGAAGTGGTCCTCCATCTACTATTATTAAATCTGGAAGTTCTGTTTTTTCCATAAGAGCTTTTTGATATCTTCTATAAATTACTTCTTTCATAGCAGTTAAATCATCTTTAGTATGAGAATCTATTTTATATTTTCGGTATTCATTTTTATCTGGTAAAAAATCTCTAAATACAACCATAGCCCCAACATAATAAGTACCAAAAAGATGAGAATTATCAAACAGTTCTATTCTTTCTAGTTTTTCTAAACCTAGTATTTGTTTTAAATTATCTATACTTTCATATCTTATTATATCATCTTTTAATGTTTTTTCAATCTTTTCTTTTGAAGATATTTCAGCATTTACGTTTGACATATTAAGTATTTTTTTAATATCTCCCTTGATAGGAATAGAAACTTCTGTATTTAATATTTTTTCTATATCAGTAACACCATTTATATTATTAACAATAATTTTTTTTGGTAAAGGATATTTATCATAAAAATCTATTATATATCTAATATAAGCATCATCTAAATCTACATAATCATTTATTATTTTATTTACTTTTCCCATTACTACACCATCTCTAATAAATAAAGTTTCAATAGCTAGAAAATTATCTACTTCATAAAAACCAAAAACATCGAAATTATATTTTATATTTGATACTATTATTTGTTTACTAATAGTATTTTCTACATCATTAATTAGATTTTTCATATCAAGAGCTTTTTCATATTCTAAATTGTTTGAATATTTTTTCATTTCTTCTTCTAACTTTTTAGTAAGAAACTTATAATCACCATTTAGTATTTTAGTAATATCATTAATCATATCATCAATTATTTCTTTTGAAATAGATTTTTCGCAGTAACCTAAACATTCATTAATATGATAATATAAACATACTTTTTTCTTTAATTTATCACATTTTTTTAATGGATATATTCTGTTTATTAGATTTACAGTATTTTTGGCTGAGGTTACTCCTGGAAAAGGTCCAAATACTTTTCCTTTTATTCTTTTTCTTTTTTTTGATCTTACTATTTTTAAAGACGGGTATTTATCATTTGTTAAAACTATGTATGGATAAGTTTTATCATCCTTTAACAGTATATTATATTTAGGATTATATCTTTTTATAAGATTTATTTCTAGGATAAGTGATTCTGTTTCACTACTAGTCACTATATATTCAAAATCATTAATGTTGCTTACAAGCGCCCTAGTCTTTCCTGTATGAACTTTATTAAAGTAGGAGTTTACTCTTCTTTTTAGATTTTTAGCTTTTCCAACATATATTATTAATCCATCTTTATTTTTCATTAAATAACATCCTGGCCTTTCAGGTATTAGTTTTAATTTTTCTTTCATAAGAGTCCTCCTTTTATGATTATATTATACACTTTTAAAGTATTGTTGTAAAATATGTTATTAAATATTATAATTAAGATGGTGATGTTATGAATATTGTTAAAAATGATTGTATTAAAGAAATAAATATTAAAAATTCTAGATTTATATGTATATTAAGCTATGTTGATAATGAGGATGAAATTAAAAGTATTTTAGAGAATATAAGATTAAAATATAAGGACTCAACACATGTAACTTATGCTTGGAAACTAGAAAATAAACAAAAGTATAGTGATGATGGAGAACCTGGAGGCACAGCGGGGGCTCCTATTATGGAAGTTATACTAAAAAATGATATTATTAATGTTTTAGCAATAGTTGTTCGTTATTTCGGAGGAATAAAGTTAGGAGCTGGAGGCCTTATTAGAGCTTATTCTAAAAGCGTAAGAGAAGCATTACTTGAATCTGGTCTTAGTGAATATATAAAGTATAATTATTATGAAATTAAGGCTTCATATGATGATTTGAAACTTTTAAATACTTTAGTTAAGGATTTTGATGTAATAGATAAAAATTTTGGAGAAAATATTGTTTATAGAGTTAAGATCGAGGAATGCAATGATAATATAAATAATGTTTTTTATGGTACTAATATAGTAATAAAAAAAATCTCTTGAAATAGATTATTTTCCTTGAGATTTTTATCTTTTTCTTTTCTTTTTTAAACATAATTTCCATTTTGTTTCTTTATTAGTTTGTTCTAATTTATCTTTAGTCTTTTTCTTCTTCTTCTTCTTTTTTTGTAATTCCTTTTTTATTTCTTCTGGTATATAAATTATTGCAAGTTCATCATTTTCTATAGCTGCTTGAGATATTTCTTGATCTATTAAACTTTTTGGAACGTATTGTATAGCAAATCCTGGACTTTTAACTGCAGTTAAAATCATTTCTCTATCTATTAATTCTTTTGGAATGTATCTCAATGCGTCTCCATCTACTTGAAGTGCTGCCATAATTATATCATGATCTATTAACTCCTTTGGAGCACTTCCTATAGCAATTCCTTTATTTTTAACTGCAGCTAAGATCATTTCTTTATCTATTAAATTTTTTGGAATGTATTCTAGTGATCTTCCATCTACTTGAAGTGCTACCATAATTATATCATGATCTATTAATTCCTTTGGAGCGTATTCTATAGCAATTCCTTTATTTTTAACTGCAGCTAAAATCATTTCTTTATCTATTAAATTTTTTGGAATGTATTCTAGTGATCTTCCATCTACTTGAAGTGCTGCCATAATTATATCTTTATCTAGTAATTCTTTTGGTGCATATTTTATAGCAATGCTAAATTGTTTAACTGCTAAAAATAATACATCTTTATCTATTGTTTCTTTTGGGATAAACTTCATCGATGCACTATGTAATGGTGCAGCTGTTAGTGCCACTTCTTTATCTATTACTTCTTTTGGAATATATTCTAATGTTCTTCCATTCTCTTGAAGTGCTGCTAAAGCTATTTCTTTATCTATTAAATCTTTTGGAATATCTTTTAACACTAATGCATTTTTTTTCACTGCTGCTAAAGCTATATCTTTGTCCATTATTTCTCTTGAAACACATTTTAAAAATCCAATACCTTCGCTAACTAAATCAATTGCTAATGCTTTGTCAGTTATTACGCCTTCTGCTAGATAACTTAGGGCGATACTCCGGATTTTATTAAAAAATAGTATTAACTCTTTGTCTTTAAGATTTGGAGTTGTTCTTCTTAATTTATTGTATTTCATTTCTTGCAATCTAGGATCTATTTGCCAACCCATTGTATATATTTTGTCATCAATTTCATATATAAATTTTATATCTTTTTCTGTTAATTGTTTATTATTTTTATACTTTGTATATACATATGTTAACATTTGAGTGTCCTTTACTCTTTTTCTATAATGTTCTGCATCTGGGAAGTTCTCTAATTTTTTTGCAAGTATATCTTCAAAGTGTGGCTCTATATTTTGATCTTTTGCTACTCCTCTTATTTCTCCAATTTTTGTTTTTCCATCCATCCTTATTGCTAGTCTTGGAATTGTGGCTTTTCCTTTTTTATCATATGTATAATAAACATAAAAGTCTCCTCCTTTAACTTGTAATTTACAGGTTTCTTCACCTGCTGTACACCAACCAGTATTTTTTCCTTGAAGTGATTTATGTAATTCTTGATAATTATCTCCTTGTTCATATTTTATCCATTCTCCTTTTGTTTCTTCACTAAGGCTATTTTTTCTTTTATCTTTTAACTGAACTGTATAAAGTTTGAAGAAATTACCATTTTTTACTAATTGTTCTAAATCTTTTTCTTCTATTTCTTCTTTATTTATTTCTCTTATTACTAAATCTATGGATTTTGAAAGCACTTCTCTATCAAGTTCTGGAAAAGGTGCAACTGTTGTTTTACTTCTCTTGTTATAAATTCCTTTATTCGTATCATAGTTTCCTATAGTTAACATTCCTTGAAATGCCCAATATTTTGCCCAGGTTGGATAAAACTTAGCATCTTCACTTGTAAAGTAATCTAACCATTCATCTAATGATTTCTTTTGATTCTCGATTATTAAATCTTTTTGCTCTTCCTTTTGATATTCATTCATATGAATACCATATTGATCAAATTGTACTTTATCTAAATAATTGATATAACTTTCTGGAATGTCTTCTTTTTTTATTACATATTTATCATAATAGAAACTTTTTAATAATTTAACACCATTATCGTTTTTATGATTTATTGCCTTTTCATGAACTCTTTCAAGTCTTTCTATATATTTCTTTACTGCTTCATATTTATTATCACTTTTTGTACTTGAGTGTTTTACACTTTCTTCGTTATATAATT
>CAKOIY010000020.1 GCA_934087515.1 uncultured Bacilli bacterium | reverse complement strand
TAATACGTATAATGGTTATGTATCTGATGGACTTGTTTTATGGTATGATGGTTATGCTAATACTGGGGCTGATAGAAATTATACAACTACAACTTGGAAAGATTTGAGTGGTAAGGGTAATACTTCTACATTAAGTGGTCCAACTTGGTATGATAATTATTTGTCTTTTGATGGCAGCAATGATTATGCTTATAAATCTAGTGGAGTAGTTTATAATATTTCTAAGTCTAATACAATTGAAGTTTTATATAAAATTGAAAAAATAGATTATAATTATCAAATGTTATTTAATACTCATAAAGATGGACAGTCAATAAATCAATACGGCGCACTTTGGCTTTTTAGTAATTATACTATGGGTTATGAGTATGCAGATGGGTCAAGTAATTATTCAGACAGTAGAATTAGCGTAACTTCTAATGATATTAATAAATTTATGTTACTTACTAGTACTCGTAATAATAGAACTTATAAATTATTTAATAAAAGTAATTTAATTAATGAAAAAGAGTTTTCATTTGATGCAAAAACTCCAGAAGCTTCTGTTTATGTAGGAGGACCCGAAAACTATTTTAAAGGGAAAATATATTCTATAAGAGTTTATAATAAGGCTTTAACTAATGAAGAAATTTATCATAATTATTTATATGATGTACAAAAATTTAATCTAGATTAGTATTTATTCATAATAAAATCACTTATGCTTTTTAAAGTGATTTTATTTTTTACCAAAGTATTCTAAGTAAGAAGATGAAAAATAAAACAATTTCTATAAATAAAAGTACGGCGTTTACGGTAATACAGAAAAACATAGTTATAAGTGCTTGATAAAAAATTATTAGAATCCAAAACCCTAGAAATCCCAAATAAAATCTACTAGTTCTTCTTCTATTTTTACAAGCATTGCAGTTACAGAAAAAACTATGTTTCATATCAATCACCTAGTATAATATATGTAAAAAAAGTATTTTTGGGATTATTTCTTGTTTTCTTTTCTTATTTCTTTTATAATAATTATAAGAGTATGGAGGATTAAAAATATGGATATAAAAGATAGAATGATAAAAATAGAAAAACTTTTAGATAAGTATAATTATGAATATTATGTTTTAGATAAGCCTTCAGTAAGTGATCAGGAATATGATAGACTTATGCAAGAACTAGTGAGTTTAGAAGAGAAGTATCCGGAGTTTAAATCTAAGACTTCCCCGACTATGAGAGTTGGTTCGGTAGTTTTATCTAATTTTGAAAAGGTTACTCATAAATTGCCAATGTTATCTTTGGGGAATGTATTTAATGAAAGTGATATTATTAAGTTTGATGAAAGAATAAAAAAAGAAGGATATAATCCTGTTTATGTTTGTGAACTTAAGATAGATGGTCTTGCTATTAGTTTAGTTTATGAAAATGGGGTATTATTAAGAGGAGTAACCCGTGGTGATGGTAGAGTAGGAGAAGATATTACTCATAATGTTAAGACTATAAAATCTATTCCTTTAAAACTTACTAAAAATATTGATATAGATGTACGCGGAGAAATATATATAGATAAGAAGGAGTTCTTAAGAGTAAATGCTGAGAGACGAAAAGATGGTTTAGAAGAGTTTCAAAATTGTCGTAATTTAGCAAGTGGTAGTGTTAGACAACTTGATTCTAAGGTAGCTGCTTCTAGGAGACTTAATAATTTTACTTATCATTTACCTAATCCTATTGATTATGGTATATATAGACATAGAGATGCTTTGGATTTTATGGAAGAATTAGGATTTAGAGTTAATCCTAAAAGAAAGATATGTAATAATATAAAAGAAGTTTTAGAGTTTATTGGTGAAATAACTGAAATAAGAGATGATTTACCTTATGATATTGATGGTATAGTAATAAAAGTTGATGATATAAAAATGCAAGAGAATTTAGGTTTTACTGCTAGGAGTCCTAAGTGGGCAACTGCTTATAAGTTTCCTGCTGAAAGAGTTACAACTAAGTTAACTGATATAGTGTTTACTGTTGGGAGAACTGGTAAAATAACTCCTAATGCGATGCTTGAGCCGGTAAGGGTTGCAGGTTCTACTATTAGAAAAGCTACTCTTCATAATGAAGATTTTGTAATCAGTAAAGATATAAGAGTTGGAGATATTGTTGTTATTCAAAAGGCTGGAGATGTTATACCTGAGGTAGTGAAGGTTGATATTGATAGAAGATTAGAAGAATTGCCAAAATTTAGAATGATAGATAAATGCCCTGTGTGTAATACGCCACTTGTAAGAAAGGAAGAAGAAGCCAATCATTATTGTCCTAATCCTTTATGTGATGCTAGAAATATTGAAAAATTAATTCACTTTGCTCAAAGAAAGGCTATGAATATTGATGGACTTGGAGAAAGAATTATTGAAGATTATTATAATTTTGGTTATTTGAAGGATATACCTAGTATTTATGAACTTTATAAATATAAAGATGAACTTATGAGTTTAGAAGGTTTTGGTGAAAAGAAAGTTGATAATCTTTTAGAGGGAATTGAAAAGAGTAAAAAAAATTCTTTGGAACGTTTATTATTCGGCTTAGGAATAAGACATTTTGGAGAGAAGAGTGCACTTATTTTAGCTAAGAAGTTTAAAAATATAGATAATATTATAGCTGCTAGCTTTGATGAACTTATTGCTATAACAGATGTTGGAGATATAATGGCTAAGAGTATTACTGAATATTTTAGTAAAGATGAAAACATAAAGCTTATAAATAAGTTAAAAGAGTTAGGCTTAAATATGAATTATTTAGGAAGAGATATAGTTTTAGATAATAATTTTAGTAATAAGAAGTTTGTTATAACTGGAACAATATCTGTGATGCCAAGAGATACTTTGAAGGAAGAAATATCTTTAAGAGGAGGAAATGTAACTGCTTCTGTATCTAAGAATACTGATGTTGTAATAGCAGGAGATAGTCCTGGAAGTAAGTATGATAAAGCTGTAAGTTTAGGAATTGAAATTTGGGATGAAGATAAATTATTAAAGTTTTTAGGAGGAGAAAATGAAAAATAAAGGATTTACTCTAGTTGAACTTATTCTAGTAGTAGTTATTTTAGGAATATTATCTGCTATTGTTATACCAGGTATTATGAAATCGTTAAGTGAAAGTAGAAGAGATAGTGGAGAATCTATTGAAAAGGTATTAAAAGAAAATTTAGAACTTTATAATATTGATCATAAAGATGATATTTGGTGTTCTGAAAATTCTAAAGATGATGGTCTTGAAAATGATCTTGGACTTAATACAAACTGCAAAAGACCTGGAGAGTCTTTTATTGTTTCTGTTAGTGATTTGTATAGCACTAATCCTGATATAGATATGGGTGAGTGTTTACTTAAAGATTCTAATAGTTTAAAAATTACTAGGGATGAGTCTGGTGATAAATTTAAATATGAAGTTAAGATTGTATGCGGTAAGGATATAAAAGATAGTAGTGGTAATAAGATAATTGCAAATAGGGATACTGCTAAAAATATTTATTATGAAACTGAGTAATAAAATTTAAGAAAAAAAATAGGCTCTAATTAGAGTCTATTAATTTTGCTTGAACAACTAGTCTGTGATTAGCATCAATATAACAGGTTGAAAGAGTAATAATTTTATCATTTGTATTTACTGTAACACCAAAATTTTTTATACTTCTTTTTAGTGATTTATTTAAATAATCTTGATATTTATCTTTTGTGTCAAAACTTATATGTAAGTAATCATTTGTTTTTTCTATTGTGTAAACACTAAAGACTTGAAAACTAAGTCGTTCTTTAGTTGTGTCGAAGGTAATTGTTTGTTTTGCTTTGTCTTTTAACCAATCATCATTTAGTACGTCTTTTAAAGTACTATAACTAGTGTTTCTTTTATAGGTATGACCATATATAATGGTGTTAGTACTAAGATCTGGAAATAAGTTTTTGTGATCAGCAAATACCCAGCCAAGAGAATTATATTCTTTATCAAATCCGTGAGTTAAATAGTAAGTATTATCGTTACTTTGAACGATTGGCATGTTTATTTTGGTTCCAGGAACATAAAGCCATGCTATTGTATCACTGTTTTCATTTTTTAATTTTGAAAAATCACGGTGTATATTTGTTTTTTCTTCTGTCGCTGTTTCAGTTTCTTGCTTTTTCAAGCTTTCTGCTATTTCTTTAGCTTGTTTTTGCTGACTTGCTAAAAGTTCTTGCTCTCTTATTTGTGCTTCTCTAGCATCTCTTTTTTGATCAAATATGTACTTAATTCCATATCCCCCTCCTATTAAAAGGGCAATCGCTAATAAGTTAATGCATAATACTAATTTTCTATTTGTTTTTTTCTTAACTATTTTATTTCTATTATTATTGTCGTTGATGTAGTTAAAAAAGTCATTAAAACTGTTATTAATATTACCACCTCCTTATACTATAAGCTAAGTATATAACATTTTTTAGTAAAAGTAAATGGAATTTCAAGGCAAAATTGGTCTTTTGATAAATAAAATAGTGTGACTGATAAGATTTTTGTTTTTTATTAGAAAATTGTTGTGAAGTTTTCTAAAGAAAGTATAAAAAAACTAGTGAAATTTTAATATAGACTAGTAATTTTTTAAAAAAGGGTATAAAATATATATATAAAATAAAGATAAGGAGGTTGTTTATGAACTGGCAAGAGTTAAAAGAACATTTAATTATGATAAATAAAAATTATAATGATTCTGTAAATAAAAAAGATAAGCAATCCTTATTTTATTTTGAGCAGATGAGTCTTTTGATGTATAACGAATTATGTAATGAAGTTTCAGAACAAGGTTTATTACAAGCCATAACTAATAATTCTTTTAAGAAAAATATAATAATTATCTATGATAATATGGCTAAGTATTCAAAAAAAGTATGTGATAATGCTATAAAGTCATTTAATGAACTTGTTAAGATTAGTGCCTCTAATAGATATGTGGATTTAAATAATTTGAATAGTTTGTATAGTAATTTTAAACAAGAGTTAATGCAAAATATGGGAATACGAAACAAGATAGAAGCTTTGGTAAATGCTAATACTGATGCTTATAAGGGACAAATATTTTCTAGTTGTGGTGTTGATTCTAAAGAAAATGTAAACTTTATTATTGATAGATATAATAGTATTTTTAAGGAAGAATTAATAAAGAATATTCATAGTAAACGTGATTTATTACTTAATCTTTATAGAGAGTTTATTGATAGTATATTAAATGACTTATATGATCAACGCGATTTGGTAAAGAATAAGAATTTAAAACTTATAATTAATACTTCTTATACTTATTTAAAAGAATGTGAATATATAAATATTGATAAATATGCTAATGCTAATGCTAAGTTTATTGATGAATCTTTTTATAATATTGAAAAGATATTGTATGAGAAATTAGGAATAAGAAAAAATAATATTGGTAATTTAAATCCTGTTAAAGATTATTTGTTAGGTTTTAATAATACTATAAGGGTAAAGACTAAAAATATATTTGATGAAATGAATTTAATAGTTACTTTAGATAAAAATGAAATAAATGAAAAGATTAAAGAGTTTAATGATTTAATTACTCATGTTTATGAAATGAAACTTATTTTTGATAAGCAATTTATGGAATATAAAAAAGAGTTTAATTTGCTTTCTAAAGACAGTGATAAGTTTGATGATTTGTTTAATAAAGAGTGCCAAAGACTTACTGAGGGTATTAAAACAAATATTTCTAATATTTTTAGGGATAATATTAAAATATATAACGATGTTGTTTATAAAACGTTGTTATTGAAGTCAAGGGTATATGAATATAATTATGTACTTACTTATGACAAAGTAAAAGATTTACTTATAAAATAAATCTTTAATAGTATGGGTAGTATGGATAAGGACCATAATAGTTAGGTCTTGGTCTGGTGGCTCCAAATATTAGTGGCGAAGATACGAAACCTAAAGCAAATGGTAAAAGAAAACCTCCGCCTACATATCTATTGTTGGGATTTATAGTTTGATATGGTCTTCTAGGTGAGCCATACATATTTCTAGGATAAGAAGACATAATATTATTGTATTGCATATGTAACTCCTTTCTGTTATATGTTATGCAAAATTAATAATGAGGTGATTAAATGAAAGAAAAAATAAGTATATTAGCAAATACGATAGTAAACCATTCAATTAAGGTTGAAGAAGGGGAAAAAGTTAAGATAAGTTGTGAAACCATGGAACCAATGCCTTTGGTTAAAGAATTAGTTAAGTTAATTAATGAAAAAAAGGCTTGCGTTGATGTGTCTTTCTTTGATCCAGTTTTAAAAGCTGAGATTAATAAAGGCACTACTGATAAGAAGATAGAGCTTTTAAAGGAAATTGAAGAGTTTGAGGTAACTAAGTTTGATAGTTTTATAAGGATTTATTGTAATCAAGGTGATTATGTTGATAGTGTTGTTCCGGAAGATAAAACTAAGAAAATAGGAGATGCTTTGAAGGAATATAGAGATATAAGGGCAAACGAAAAGAAATGGGTATTATTAAATTATCCTTCTAAAGTAGATAGTCAAAAAGCTAAAATGTCTCCGGAAGAATTTTTTGATTTTTCTTTTGATGCTATGTGTTATGATTATGAGCAAATGAGCAAGGATTTGAAACCTTTAAAGGAATTAATGGAAAAGACTGATAAAGTAAGGCTTACTGGGAAAGATACAGATATTACTTTTTCAATAAAAGATATTCCTGCTATACCTTGTTCTGGAGAATGTAATATTCCTGATGGTGAGTGTTATACTGCTCCAGTAAAAGATAGTATAAATGGTGTCATTAAGTATAATACACCAAGTCCTTATAGAGGTAATGTTTATCATGGTGTTACTTTAACGTTTGAAAATGGTAAGATAATAAATGCTACTTGTGATGAGGATAATAAGACTTTAAATGAAATATTTGATACTGATGAAGGAGCTAGATATGTTGGAGAATTCTCTATTGGAACTAATCCAAATATAAGGTATCCAATGGGAGATATATTATTTGATGAGAAGATAATAGGAAGTATTCATTTTACACCTGGAGCTTGCTATAAAGATGCTTATAATGGCAATAGTAGTGCTATTCACTGGGATATGGTTTTAATTCAAAGAGAAGATTTTGGTGGAGGAAATATATATTTTGATGATAAATTAATAAGAGAAAATGGAATATTTGTTATAGATGAGTTAAAGCATCTTAATAAATAGCGTTTTCTTTTTTTTTAAAATATTGTATAATAAATATGACACGATAAAGCAAATGTAAATATATGTGAGATATAAAAATAAATCTTATAATTATCAAAGTATAAAAAATTAAAGTTAAAACTATAGAGGTAAGTGGATATGAAATTTAAATTGATATTGATTTCTATGATAAGTATAAGGTAATTAAAATGGTGTATGTTATGAAAAAATTTAAAATTTTATTAATTAGTTTGTTTTTTATGTTTGCATTTTCTACTAGTTGTTTTGCATATAATGAGGCACCTGTAGATATAACAAATATGGATATTTATGAGATTCAAGATGCTATTGATGATGGATATTTAACCTATGAGACGTTGGTAAAGTTATATTTAGATAGAATAAATGTATATGATAAGACTTATAATGCTATTATTACTGTGAATAAAAATGCGGTAAAAGAAGCTAGAAAGTGTGATGAAATATATAAGAAAAATGGACGAAGTTCAGATCTTTTTTGTATTCCAATTATAGTTAAGGATAATATTGATGTTAAGGGAATGCCTACTACTGTAGGTACTAAGGCTCTAAGTGATTCTTATCCTAAGAAAGATGCTAAAGTAATTGAATTGCTTAGAAAAAAAGGAATGATTGTTTTAGCTAAGACTAATATGAGTGAGTTTGCTCTTAAAGCTGATAGTTCAGAAAGTTCTTATGGAATAGTTAGAAATGCTTATAATAAAGATTATTCCAGTTATGGTTCTTCAGGAGGTAGTGCTGTTGGAGTTGCTTTGGGTTATGCTCCGGTTGGAATTGGTACGGATACAAATTCTTCTTTAAGGGTTCCTGCGGCCGCTAATAATGTTGTTGGATTTAGATCTACTTTTGATTTGATTGATAACACTGGAGTAGTTGCTTATGATATAACTCGTGATGTAGTAGGAACAATTACTAAGACTGTAAGAGAAAATGCTTTAGTACTTGAAGGCATAGCCAATAAAAGGATCGGTACTTATTCTAAAATTAATAATAAAACTTTAAAAAATAAGAAAATTTTAGTATTAGATCAATTTGCTTATGGTGATGAAAGTATTAAATCTTCAGCTACTGGGGAAACAAATAAGGAAATTCAAAAATTATTTAATAAGGCTTTAAATAAAATGAAAAAAGATGGTGCTAAGATAATACATATAAATAATTTTTATTCAAAAGATTATCAGAAACTTACTAATAAGACACTTGGAGGGTGGACCATGTGTTCGTCTTTTAATGATTATATAAAGAATACTTCAAGCAAAATAAAAAGTTTTAAGGATTTAGTTTCCTCTAAAAAAACTTTTTATAATTTATCAGATTATGTTTCAGATTGTTCTAGATCTTTAAGTGAATTAGATGAAAAGCAGTCTTTAAAAGAAAATTTAGATGAATATGTAAGATCAATAATTAAAAAGTATGATGCTGATGTAATAGTTTATCCAACTGTAAAGAATAAATTATTGAAATTAGATGATGATAAAGAATTTTATTCTCCTAGTTATACTATTGCTCCTATGTTAGGGTATCCTGCCATTTCAATTCCCTTAGGGTTTGATAGTGATAATCTTCCATATGGAATAGAATTTGTAACTGTTAAAAATAAAGAAAAAAGATTATATAATATAACCTCAAGATTTGAGAAAATAAATAATATTAGTCGTGCTAATAAAAATGCCCCATCTTTATATACAGTACATGATGAAGTAGAAAATTTAAAATTGTTATATGAGGAGAATAAAAATAGAAAAGATCTAAGTCCTAAAGAACAAAAATTAATAAATGAAA
This sequence comes from uncultured Bacilli bacterium, assembly GCA_934087515.1. Classification (GTDB taxonomy): domain Bacteria; phylum Bacillota_I; class Bacilli_A; order RF39; family UBA660; genus UMGS1449. Next base: position 1,096 of record CAKOIY010000020.1, on the reverse strand, counting down.
TGAAAGACTTTTTTATAAATTATAATAATTATGATGATAAAAGCAAAACTGCCGAAGGTTTTTACAAAAAATATCAGAAACTATTAAAAAAGAGTTTGAGTAGAGATGCTGTTAATTATGATACAAATTATAAATCTTATAGTTTATATACAGCAATAAGTATTGGTATAGGGTTATTAGTTGTTGTAGCTGTTGTTATGTTTAAACGTTTTAAAAGGAATACCCTAGTAGAAAAAATTGATGAAACAGAAGAAGAAATAGAAATTTTATAATTAGAGAGTATTTTCTTCTTTTTTGTTTATAATACTAATGGTGATTATATGGCATATTTTACCATGATATTTAGAACATTCTTTTTTTATATATTTATAGTGTTTGCATACAGATTAATGGGAAAAAGAGAGGTTGGTCAACTTGGAATAATTGATCTTATTGTTTCTGTTTTAATTGCAGAACTAGTTGCAATAAGTTTAGATAATACTGAAATGAGTATTTTTATGACTATAATTCCTATAATTCTGTTAGTTTTATGTCAGATAGGAATGGCTTTTCTTTCGTTAAATAGAAAGGAAATAAGAGAGGTATTTGAGGGAAAACCTTCGGTAATTATAAATAATGGTAAAATACAAATAAAAGAAATGATTAAACAAAGATATAATTTAGATGATTTATTAACTCAGTTAAGGGAACAAAATTTTAAGAGTATAAGTGAAGTTGATTATGCTATATTAGAAACAAGTGGTAAGTTATCAGTATTTAAGAAAGAAAGGAAGAATAAAGTTAGTTTTCCTTTACCAATTATAGTTGAAGGAAGGATCGAATATGATAGTTTAAAACTACTTGATAAGGATGTTAACTGGTTATTTAATAATATAAATACTGATTTAGATAATGTTTTTTATGGTTTTTATAAAGAAGGAAGTATTTATATAATAAAAAATGATGATATTGAAAGGGATGTTAAGGAGTAGTATTTATTTTAACTTTTTGATACTTGAAACATATAAAAAATTTCTAATTAAAAAATATTAAATTTTATTACTTTGTAATATTTGAGATATGTTTTTTATTTGAAAAACTTAATTTAGTATAAGAG
>CAKOIY010000019.1 GCA_934087515.1 uncultured Bacilli bacterium | reverse complement strand
TTCATACTTTTACGTCCTCCTTAGTATTATTTATACATTAATTTTATAACAAAAAAACCACTTTTTCAAGTAGCATTTTTTATATCATATCAAAAATTGATAATTGACTTGATTCTGGTAAATTTTTAAATATACCCATTAGTTTCATTTTTTCTATTAAAGTTCCTGAAACTTTACATCTTTTTTGAAATTGTTCTATACTTATAAATTCTTGTTCTTCTCTTTCTTTTATTATGTTATTTGCAACAGTATCCCCTAGACCATCTATGGCTCTAAAAGGCGGTATTAAAGTTTTTTTATCTTCATCTATAACAAAGTTTTTGGAATGAGACTTGTTTAGATCTACACTTCCAAATTCATATCCTCTTGCAGTCATTTCAAGGGCTACTTCAAGTGTTGAGATTAAATCTTGTTCTTTTACTGTAAGTCCAAATTTTTTTAATCTTAGTTCTCCAAGTCTTTCTTTTATTTTATCATAACCAAGTTCCATTGCTTCTAAATCAAATGAGAAACATTTTATTGAGAAGAATGTCGCGTAGTATTCAATTGCTCTATTGATTTTGAACCAAGCAATTCTCCAAGCTGCAGAAACATAGGCAGTAGCATGAGCTTTTGGGAACATGTATTTTATTTTATCACATGAATCTATATACCAATCTGGAATATTTGAATCTTTTAGAAGTTTCTTGTATTCATCCCATTTATCTTTCATTTTCTTTTGTCTTCCTTTACGAACAAGTTCCATTATTTTGAAAGCATCAATAGGTTTAATTCCATTATTACTTAGATAAACCATTATATCATCACGACAGCCAATTGTTTCTCTAAATTTACAAATACCATTTCTAACTAAATCTTGTGCATTTCCATTCCAAACATCTGTACCATGTGAAAGTCCAGATATTTTTACAAGTTCTGCAAAGGTTGTTGGTTTTGTTTCTAAAACTATTCCTATAACAAATCTGGTAAATTCTGGAAGCCCAACACACCCTACTTCACATCCTATTTGCTCTGGTGTTACTCCTAAAGCTTTAGTTGATGTAAATAAACTCATTACTTCTTTGTCATCCATTGGTATAGTATCAGGATCTATTCCTGTTAAATCATGAAGCATTTTAAATATTGTTGGGTTATCGTGTCCTAGTATATCTAGTTTTAATAAGCAATCTTCAATATCGTGATAGTTAAAGTGAGTAGTAGCCCATTCAGCTGTTACATCATCTGCAGGATATTGAAATGGTGTGAAATCGAATATTTCTTTGTAATCTGGTACTACTACTATTCCTCCTGGATGTTGTCCAGTTGTTCTTTTTACTCCGGTTACTCCCATAGCTAATCTTTCTATTTCAAGAGATCTTACTCCTTCAATACCACGATCTTCATAGTATCCTTTTACAAAACCAAAAGCTGTTTTTTCTGCAACTGTACCAATAGTTCCAGCTCTATAAACATGATCTTCTCCGAATAACACTTTAGTAAAATCATGAGCTCTTGCTTGATAATCCCCAGAAAAATTAAGATCTATATCTGGTACTTTGTCAGCATTAAATCCTAAGAAAGTTGCAAAAGGCATGTCTTGTCCATCTTTTCTAAACTTAGTACCACACTCACAAATTTTATCTGGCAAATCATAACCACTTGGATAATCTTTTCCATAAGCTCTACCATTTTCATCTTCAAAAATACTCTTTTTACAATTAGGACAAACATAATGAGCTGGTAAAGGGTTTACTTCTGAAATACCAAGCATAGTTGCTGCAAATGATGATCCTACTGAACCACGTGATCCTACAACATAACCATCTTTATTACTTTTTTCTACTAGTTTTTGAGATATTAAATATATAGAATCGAATCCTCCATTAATAATACCATTAAGTTCAGACTCTAATCTATCTTTAACTATACTAGGAAGTGGATCTCCATAAATAGAATGAGCTTTTGTATAACAAATATTTCTAATAGTTTCTTGGCTATTTTCAAACTTTGGAGAAAATGGTATTCCTTTAGTATCAGGAATTATATCAAATTCTTCTATTTCATCTGCTATTTTATTTGTATTTGTTATAACTATTTCTTTTGCTTTGTCTTCTCCTAAAAAATTAAAGTCTTCAAGCATTTCATTAGTAGTTCTTAAGTGCATTGAAGGAATGCTTTTTATATCTTTTCTATTAAGTGGATGTCTTCCACCACCAGGTACTTTTTGATTAACAATTATTTCTCTATAAATCTTATCACTTCTATCTAAGTGATGAACATCTCCAGTTGCTACTACTAGTTTTCTTTGACTATCTGCAACTTTTATTATTTTATTTATATTATCTTTTACTTCATCCATATTTTTAAAATCAGATAAATCTATTAAATGGGAGTAAACTTCTGGTGATTGGACTTCAACATAATCATAAAAATTCATTAAGTTACTTAGTTCTTCTTCGCTTTTACTTCTAGCTTGTCTAAATATTTCACTATTAGCACAACTACTTCCTATTAAAAGTCCTTCTCTTAATTTTTCTATTTCACTTCTTATTATTCTTGGAGTTTTATATAAATATTTTGTATTGGCATAACTTACTATTTTAAATAAGTTTTTAAGTCCTATACTATTTTTTACTAGAATATTTATATGAAAAAGTTCCCCAAATTTATGAATATCATCTTTACTTACAAGTTCATTTATTTGTGATGCTTTTTCTATTTTTCTTGTTTTTAATTTTAAAAGCATTTGATGAAGAATTTTAGCAGTTGCTAAGGCATCATAATCCGCTCTATGATGACCATCTTCATCAAATTCAATATCATATCTTTTTACCAAAGCTGATAGGCTATGTCTTGAGTATTCTGTATCTAAAGCTCTTGACAGTTGAAGTGTATCAATAAGCATATTTTTATATTCACCAAGATTATATTTTTGATAAGCCATTTCTAAGAATGAAGCATCAAATTTAGCATTGTGAGCAACCATTGGAAGATCTCCAGTCCATTTTATAAATTCTTTTACTACTTCTTCTTCAGTAGGACAATCTGCTAACATTTCATCTGTTATATGAGTAAGTTCACTTATATGTTTTTCTAGTTTTCTACCAGGATTTATAAGCCTATCAAAAGTTTCTAATATTTCACCATTTTTTATTTTTACTGCTCCGACTTCAATTATTTGATCTCCCCCACCAGCATTAAATCCTGTTGTTTCAAAGTCAAAAACAACATAAGTATTTTCAAGTAAATCTGAATCATCTTCTCTAAATATTAAATCTAAGTCATCATCTATCATAGCAAGTTCTACACCAAATAAAATTTTTATATCCTTTTTAAACTTAGAAGCCGCAGGATATGTTTGAATAGCATTATGATCAGTTATAGCAATTGCTTTATGCCCCCATTTTATAGCTCTTTTTATTAAATCTTGAACATTTACTACACCATCCATTTGACTCATAGTAGTATGAGCATGAAGTTCTACTCTTTTGTCTTCTGCCTCATCCATTGGTATTTCTTCTTCTTTATTGATTATTTCAATTGTACGAGCATTAATTACAAAGTCATTATAAAAGTTATTGTTTTTTACATAACCTGATATTTTTAACCACATTCCTTCTTTGAACTTTCCAAGCAATTCTTCATATTCTTCTTCACTTCTTGCAAATATTCTTACATACATACTCGTTGAAAAATCAGTTACTTTTAAAGTTAAAGAATTAAATCCTTTTTTAGTAGATGGCATTATTCCAAATATTTTTACTTCAACAGAAATATTATCTACTTCATAACTAATATCATTTAATTTAGTTATAGTTTCTTTTACCTCTCCAAATAAACCTTTTCTACTACTATATTTTTTATTTTCAAAATTATTATTTCTCTTGAAGTTATTATCTTGTTTCAAATTATTATTAGTTTTTGGAAAATCTTCAGTTTTTTGATTTATAAATGTATTTAATTTATCATCATCTATTTTGTTTAAAGACTTGATTTCTTCTTTAATAGTAGTTCCCTTTTCTTCATTAAACTTTATTTTTGGAATTGTTTCATAGCCAAAATTTTTAAAATATTTTTGAATACATTCTATTTTTTTATTTAAAGTAATTTCTTCGGCTTTATTATAGACTTCAATATAGTAATTATTATCTTCACTTATTAAACGATCTTTAAACATATCAAAAAAAAGATTATTGTTGTTGATGAGGATTAGAATGTTTTTAAAATAATCTTCGTATAAGTTTAAATCTTCTGAAATTGCTTCTACTTCGATATTATATTTATATTTGTTATTTGTATATTCTCCCAGTTTATCTAAAAATATTTTTATTTCGTTGTAATTAAAATTAGTATTATTTTTTATATGAATATTCCAAATGTTTTTGTCTTCTTCTACTACTATTTTGTTTAAGATAGCATTATCAAAAGAGGAAATCATTTCTTCTGGGTATTTAATCTTTTTTAGTAATTTTTCTATTCTTGCTTCCATAATACCTCCCTAAGTTATAGTACTTCAATATTTTCAACTGGTACTAATTTTGTCTTAAATATACTCTTTTTATTTTTGATTAGATAAGCTATAAAAGAATAAATATCTACGGTCCTAAGCATTTTTTCATATTTATATTTAGTTTTGTCAAAAAAGATATTGTCTCTAACCATGTATTTGTCAAAGCTTTCTTCTTTTACTCCTAAATACATAAGCCAATATGGATATATTTTTTCTTTTAGTTCTCTTAAGTCTTTTTTTCCTATTTTATATTTTGATTCTTTAGAAATTCTTGTATATAATTCATTAGTTATAGCAAGTTCTACAACAACATCTAAAATATCTTTTTCACTTGTTTTTAATTTCAAAATTTCATTTTTTACTATTTTATACATTAAATATGTTAAAAAGTTATTTTTATCACGAGTTATTATTTTTTTTCCTATAGTTATAGTATTTGATTTAAAATCAGTTTCTACAACGTCTAAATTAGGATGAACAACACATATTTTATAAGTATTTTTAAGAGTAAACTTTAGTATTTGTTGTAATTCTTTAGTATAAATTTTTCTATTTTGATCCCATATTTCAAGAATATTGTTTCTGTATCTATTTGTTTCTTGTTTAATTTTTTTATATTGTGGTGCTTCTTCAATTAAATTATATATTAAATCATCATTTGGTATAAAATCATCAAGTAATGAAAGTATTTCCTCTTTATCTCCATGTACTAATGAATATTCTTTTTTATATTCTAACCATAGTTCTTGCTTTAAATTATGAATATCATCGCTTACCGAAGATTGATACAATAAATGCCAAATTAATAGATATTTATTTACAACAATATCAAGTTTCATAATGAAATCACCTACTTAAATATATGATATCATATTTTTCTTATTGGTAACAAGGAAAATGATAATAAATCCTTATAAAAAAGCAAATAATATCACACAACATATATTCGTCAATAGTTAATAAATTATTTTCATAACTAATCAAGAACTTTCCTACAAGATAAGAAAAAACTGTGGTTTTGTTATTTAACATAGTCACAGTTTGAACATTTTATTCCATCTTTTCCTTGAAGAAGGATGCTATTACAATTAGGACATCTTTCTTCTAAAGGTTTATCCCAAAAAGCAGTTTTACATTTTGGAAAATTATTACAACCATAAAATACTTTTCCTTTTTTAGTTTTTCTTTCGATTAACATACCATCACAATTAGGACATTTAGAAACTTCAACTTGTTTCTTTTCTTCTTTTTTGATGTATTTACATTCTGGATAATTTGAACATGCAATAAATTCTCCATATCTACCCTTTCTTACTACTAGTGGTTTTCCACATTCAGGACATGTTTCTCCAGTTTCTTCAGGAGCTTTTTTCTCCATATCTTTAAATGCTACTTCTACTAGAGGTTCAAAGTTTTTATAAAAATTATCTAAAACTTTATTCCATACTTTATTTCCTTCAGCTATTTTATCTAAGTCTTCTTCCATATCTCTAGTATATTCAACATTTATTATATTTTGGAAAAATTCTTGAAGCTTATCTGTTGTTTCAATACCAACCTCAGTAGGATAGAATTTTTTATCTTCTAATCTTATATAATCTCTTTCTTTTAAAGTATCAATTATTTTCACATATGTTGATGGTCTTCCTATACCAAGCTCTTCTAACTCCTTTATAAGTTTTGCTTCAGTATATCTAGGTTTTGGTTTTGTAAAATGTTGTTCAGCTTCTATATCATTACTAAGTATTTCTGATATACCTGTTAAATCTGGAAGAATTTTATCTTCACTTGTTTCAAATTTTGAATAAACTTTTAAATAACCATCAAAATCAATAACACTTCCAGTAGTTTTAAATTTATAATCATTATTATCAAGGATAATAGTAGTTGTTTTTGCTTTAGCATCTTTCATAAGGGAAGCAAGTGCTCTATAGTAAATCATTTCATAAAGCTTAAATTCATCATTAGATAAATATCGTTTAATTTTATCTGGAGTATTATTTATATTTGTTGGCCTTATCGCTTCATGAGCATCTTGAACATTTTCTTTATTTTTAGTTTGTTTTACATAACCAACATACTCTTTTCCATAAGTTTTATCTATATATGCATAAGTATTTTTAATAAATTCATCACTTAATCTAATAGAATCTGTTCTCATATAAGTAATAAGTCCAGTAGTTTCAGTTCCTATATCTATACCTTCATATAGTTTTTGTGCAAGTGACATTGTCTTTTTTCCTGGAAAGTTTAATCTAGTTGATGCAGTTTGTTGCAATGTTGAGGTAGTAAAAGGAGCTTTTGCTTTTTTATTTTTATCTTTTTTAGTTATAGATTCTACTTTGAATATTTTTGATAATTCAGACATTATTTTGTCTTTTTGTTCTTCACTTTTTACCTCAATATTATCATCTTTATAACCAAAAAGTTCAGAATCAAAATCATTGAATATACCCGTTATTGTATAATATTCTTCTGGAATAAAAGCATTTATTTCTCTCTCTCTATCAACTATAAGTTTTAGTGCTACAGACTGAACTCTTCCTGCACTTTTGCCTCCAGTTTTACTTTGCATAAGTTTCGATAATCTAAATCCTATTATTCTATCTAAAATTCTTCTTGTTTCTTGAGATTTTACTAGATTATCATCTATCTTTCTAGGATGTTTGAATGATTCTTTCACTTTATCTTTTGTTATTTCATTAAATACTACTCTATCATAATCATCATCTTTTAATCCCATAGCATCTTTTAAATGCCATGCTATAGCTTCTCCTTCACGGTCTGGATCGGAAGCTAAATAAACCTTATTTGATGCTTTCCCTAATTTTTTAAGTTCTGTGATAACACTCTTTTTACCTTTTATTGGAGCATAACTTGGTTCAAATCCATTATCAACATCTACTCCAAAACCAAACTTCCCAGTTGTTGTTAAATCTCTTATATGCCCTTTAGAGGATACTACTTTATAATCATTACCTAAATATTTTTCTATTGTTTTGCTCTTACTAGGAGATTCTACTATTACTAGATTTTTCATTTTTTCACGTCCTTGTCTAATAATTTATAACTCATATTTTATTATATGTCAAGAAGTAATTTTAATTAAGCTGTATACTTAAAAGAAAATAATAATTTTAGATAGACTATATCAATTGCAAAAATTATAAACTTTAATTATTAGTTTCTTATATCTCTTTTTGTAAATATTATATTACTAGTTATATATAAAATTATACTCCATATAATTAATACCAGATTTGCTAGGCCAAATGTATAATATGTTTCATACATATATAAATTATTAGAAAGAGTGCTATAATCATTAAACTGTGAATAATCTAAATATGGTAAAAATGTAAGATTAATAAATGGAAAATTAATTAAAACTAAAATCATTGTTATTAAACCATAACCAAATTGAAGGAATATAGAAAGTCCTACACTTAAAGCTGTATTTTTAGTTATAGTTGATAAGAAGAACGCAATAAGTCCAGAAAATAATATTGGAATTAAAAGTATTAACATTTTACCAATGCTTAATAGAATAAAACTTATTTCTTTTATTTTACCATTACTTATTATTAAATCACTTATAAAATAGTCTTTAAACCCGTATAAAATACCAGTTGTTAGAAAAGATGATAAATATGTTATAAAAGCTAAAACTATAGTAAGTATTATTATTGTTAAAAATTTAGAAAGTAGAATTTTCCATCTTTTATTTGGTCTTATAACAAGTAGTCTAATAGTTCCTCTTTGATATTCACTTGCTACTATAGCCCCAGATATTATAACTACTATTAATCCTAAAAATGCTACATTATTAATAATTATTTCATTTAATGAGGTTCTAGAACCTATCTTGTTATAATCTATATTATGATCAATAGCATATAAAGATTTTTTTATTTTATTATCTAGATCTTCATTAGTTTTTTTAGTTATTTTAACATAATTTTCATAACTTGTTTGATTATCAGTTTTATTGTATTCTGTTTTACTTAAAATTTTTTCTTTACTATTAATACTATTTACTACATCTTCTGCATACTTTATTCTGATATCACTTGGATTAGTTATATTTAGTTTTAATAACTTATCATATAGGCTTATAATTTGTTTTGTACTTTCATCTTGTTTTTGAGTTTTGAGATAATTTATTTCTTCTTGTAAATGATCTTTATAATTATTATTATCTATAGTTTTTTTAAGAGTTGTATAATGTTTTTTCAAGTTTTCCATAGTAACTAATATTTCGTCTTTATTAAAGTCTTTATAATTTATAGTATTTAAATCAAATTGTTCATCAAGCAAGTTATAATTTATTTTTTTATTATCTAAAACATATGATAAAACTATATATTCTGATTTAGCAATTCTATATTGTTCATATAAATCATTTCTATAATCATTTTCAGAAATAGTATTTTTGTTTTTTAGTTTTAGATTTTCCGTGCTTATACTAATTTTATTTAATTCATTAGTTAATTTTTCCATAGTTGTCTTTGGATTTACTACTATGTTTTCATTATATGCTTCAATATTTGCTTTTACTTCTTCTTCTACTTGAGTACTTGTACTAGGGGTAAATACTTTAAATAATACAGGAAGTCCTATTGCTAGCACTAAAAGTATTATAAGACATACTTTGAAACTTAGTTTTTTGGTTTGTTTTAGAATCTCTGATTTTGTTAAATTTAATATTTTCATATCATCACCTACTTTATTTGTCCTTTCGTTCCCTTAGTTTTTTCAATAAATTCATCTTCTAGAGTTTTTTTAACTTTTTTTATTTCAAATACATTAATATTATTACTTACTAGCAATTTGTTAATATTAGGTATTTCTTCTTTTTTGATTTCTAATACAATATAGTTATCTAAAATTTCATTTTTATAGTTTTGTTTATTTAGATATTTTGATGCAAGTTTAGAATCAGATACTTCAAATAAAACTTTATCTTTAGCATCTTGTTTTTTATCTTTTAAATCTTTTATTTCTATTAAAGAACCCCCATCAATTATTGCTATTCGATCACACATTAACTCTATTTCACTTAGAATATGACTTGATACAAATACTGATATATTTTTTTCTTTAGATATTTTTTTTAAAAGTTCACGTAATTCTTTTATTCCTATCGGATCAAGTCCATTTGTTGGTTCATCTAAAATTAATAGTTTAGGGTTAGATATTAAAGCTTGTGCAAGTCCTAATCTTTGTCTCATTCCTAGAGAATAAGTTTTTACTTTATTATTTATTCTGTTTTCAAGTTTTACAGTTTTTATTATCTCTTCTAAAATTTCATCTGAAACATTACCTATCATTTTATATATTTTTAAATTATCTTTTCCTGATAAATAATCATACATTTCTGGATTTTCAATTATTGCCCCAATATTTTCCATAGCTTTTTCAAATTCTGTTTTTATATTAAAACCATTTATTGTAATAGAACCACTATCTTGTTTATATAATCCTAACATTGTTTTAATAAGAGTAGTTTTCCCTGCACCATTTGGCCCTACAAAACCAAATATTTCACCTTGTTTTACCTCAAGAGTTATATCCTTTAGTATTTGCTTTTTTCCTATCTTTTTTGATACATTTTTTATTTCTAAAATATTTTCCATACAATCACCTACTTTAATAATAATATAAATAACACTTTCATTTCAACACATTATACTCATTTGACATAAAAGCTTATTTTTTCCTTTCTTAACTGAATAATACATGATAAAGAAAATGATGTCAAATGAGGATCTTTGTATTTTGGTAATAAAAAAAAATATAAATTGTCATATTTCATATAAGGAAAACTTATATTTATATTTAAAACTTATATTTATTCGTTAAAATTCATGTTTTTTATTGGAGCATAACTTTTTCTATGCTTTTCTATTATTCCGTATTTTTCGATAGCATTTATATGATCTTTTGTTGGATATCCTTTATTGTTTTTAAAATTATAATATGGATATTTTTTATCTAATTCATACATCATTTTATCTCTTGTTACTTTAGCAATTACTGAAGCTGCTGCTATAGTTATGCTTTTCATATCCCCTTTTATTATTGGTTCACATATAGTATCTAATGAAAGCCTCATAGCATCTGTTAAAACTATTTCTGGTTTTGGATTTAAATTATTTATAGCTTCTATCATAGCAAGTTTAGTAGCTTCATAGATGTTTACCTCATCTATTTTTTTGTTATCTATTACTCCTACCCCAACAGAAATAGCATCTTTTATTATAATGTCATAAAAATAATCTCTTTTCTTTTCTGATAATTTTTTAGAATCAGTAAGACCCTCTAACTTGTAATTTATTGGAAGAATTACTGCTGCTGCAACAACTGGACCAACTAATGGCCCACGCCCTACTTCATCTACTCCTGCTATTAAAGTATAATCTTGATTATAATATTTTTTTTCATAACGATGATTATCTAAACTACATAGATATAAATCAATTTCTTTATATAGTTTTTTATCTTCTTTATTTTTACTATCTTTTAACTCGTTTAGTCTTTCTTCTAAATCTAATACACTATATTCATTAAAATTCATAATCCTCAACCCTATCAAAAGTAAGACCACTTATTTTACCTTGTTTTATATCATTTATAATTAGATCTGTAACTCTATCATCATCTATTACTCCTCCTCTTCCTAGAAATCCTCTTTTTCTTCCTATAGTGTCATATACCTCATAAAAGTCAGAAATATCTGTAACACCATAATTTTTTTCTAGTAGCTCTTTATAGTTTTTATACATAAATTTTATTATATATATAGCAACTTCTTCTTTTGGCAAAATATCTTCTTTTATTGCTGTAGTACTTGCTAAATTAAAAGCTTCTTTTTCTTGTTCTAGTTTAGGCCAAAGAATTCCTGGTGAATCTAATAATTCAATATTCTTACCGATTCTAATCCAACTTAAGTTTTTAGTAACTCCTGGTTTATTACCCGTTACTGCTATTTTCTTACCAACTATTTTATTAATAAAAGTACTTTTTCCAGCATTCGGAACTCCTACTACCAAAGCTCTTATTTTATCTTTATTAATCCCCTTTTCTTTTGCTTTTTCTAGTTTTTCTTTAAGAATTTCATTACTTAAATTTATTAATTTATCTTTATCTATTTCATGAGTTAAATCATATGTTAAGCAATAAAATCCTAGCTTTTGGTACTTTTCTATAAACTTATCAGTTTCTGGTTTATCACATAAATCATATTTAGTAAATATTAATACTCTTGGTTTATCTCCAATTAAGTCTTCTATATCATTTACTCTAGAACTATATGGGATTCTAGAATCAATTACCTCATATATTATATCTATTAATTTTATATTTTCTTTAATCAACCTTTTAGTTTTAGCCATATGACCTGGGTACCAGTTAATATTAACTTTATTATTTACCTCTTTTTTATTGTTATTTTCTTTTCTCATTTTTCTTTTTTGATACATATCCATTTTAATCACTTCCTTATTCATCAATTTTATTTTCATTTAAGAAATTATCAAAGTCTGATTCATATAATTTATCTTGTTTGACTCTATACTTTTCAAATTCTGTTAAGGCTTTATCACAAGCAATTTCATGTGATATTTTTCCAGCATCTTTTAATATATCTCTATCATCAAGAAATAAATATTTATCTATTAAGTTACCCCAATCTTCCATGGTCATTGGAATATATCTTCTAGCTCTATTTTCTGCTATTTCTAAAAAAGCACTAACTATTCCCTCTAAATCTTTTATCTCATCTTCAGATAAATAATTTTTTGCAATTATAACATCAGATTCCATTATCTTTCCATTAGGAGAGTTTTTCCAAGAAGTCAGTCCCATGTGTTCTTTTTCTGAATCTACTCTATTATATATAATTTCAGCAGCAGTTTGTTTAGATACAGCATAATGCATTTTATTTTGTACTTTTTTAAAAAAATTAATTGATACTGGAGAGTTTGGATC
>CAKOIY010000018.1 GCA_934087515.1 uncultured Bacilli bacterium | reverse complement strand
TATTAGTAAAGTTTTAAAAAGATAAATCAATTTAAAAACTATCTCTAAAATGAGGTAGTTTTTTAGTTTTTTGTAACCAAATAAATATCTTTTGCTTCAATTTTTTCCGATACATATAATTGGGGAGTTTGTTCTTTCTATTGTTCTAATTGAACCTTTCTTAATTTCACAATCAGTATTACAAAAACTACATATAAATTCTAATTTCTTTTTAAGTGCTTCTTCAATATCTAAATCTTCTTTAATAATCTTTACCATTAAATCATCTCTTTCTTTTCACACAACAAAAAATCAATTCCCTTTCTAGAATTGACATTTATTAGTAAATTGAACCAAAGTTCAACCAGATTCTTTAATGGTGCGGGTGAAGGGACTTGAACCCCCATGGATTACTCCGCTAGATCCTAAGTCTAGTGCGTCTGCCAATTCCGCCACACCCGCATATGAATGGTGGACCCTGTAGGACTCGAACCTACGACCGCCCGGTTATGAGCCGGATGCTCTAACCAACTGAGCTAAGGGTCCGTTTTCTTTGACTTCTTAATAATAACATATTTTTTTATAAAAAAGCAATACTATTTTTGTATTTTTTTTGAGTTTTTTTGAAAATTTGTTTGAAATATCTATTTATTGTTTTAAAATGGTAGTAGGTGAGTGTAATGTATATAATAATTGATAATAAAAAATATAATGTAATAGTAATGGATACTTTTATGAAAAGATTAAGAGGTTTAATGTTTAAAAATGAAAAGATTAAAGATATATATATGTTTCCTAGGTGTAATTCTATTCATACTTTTTATATGAAACAAGATATTGATGTTTGTATATTAGATAAGAATTATGTAATTACTCATATTAGTCGTGGTTTATCTAGAAGAAAAGTTTTAATAAAAAAAGGGTATCATACTTTGGAAATGCCTTTAGGTTCTACTAGGAGTTTATCTGTTGGAGATAAGCTTTGTTTCAAAAAAAAATAAAGCACATGTAGTGCTTTAGCAATAATTATTTTTATTATGTACATCAGGTTTATAGTCTCTGTTACCTAAGAATAAAACTAAGAATATTACTATTATAATAAGCCAAATCCAAGATGATTCATTATATCCATAACTTTGATAACCATACATGTTAATCCCTCCTTAATACATTTTATTTATATATTAGGTTTAGAGATATAATGTATACCTATTTGTCAGTTCTTCCACATAAATAATCTAGTGAGATATTATATTTTTTACAAATATCATATGCGAAAGCAGTAAGTAGCATTGTTTTACCACTTTCATAAGCACTTATAGTAGAATGAGAAGTATTTATTTGTTTTGCTAATTCTTCTTGGGTTAAATTATTATTTTCTCTAAATTCTTTTAGTCGTTTACCAATTAATTCTTTGTTTAGTTTTTTATTGATAATTATGTAATTTTTTTCTTTTGAAAGTCCTGTTATATAATCCATACTTACGTTAAAGTAATTACATAAATTATTTAAATGTTTTAGTGGAATAATTGATTCATTTGTTTCCCATCTAGCATAGTTTGATTTTGATACATTCATAATTTCAGCCATTTTTAGTTGTGTTAAATCATATTCTTCTCTTAAGTCTTTTATTTTTACTAAAATCATAGAAATCACCTATAACAATTTTCTCATTAAAAAATGAATTTGATATTTTCTTCCCTTAATTACGACAATTGTGTTATAATTGTAAAAAGAGGAGATAATATGTTTGAAAATATACCTGTAAAAGTGGATTCAGTTGGGAGAATGGTAATTCCTAAAAATATTAGAAAAATGTATAATATAGATAAAAATAGTTTGTTATTTTTATCACTTGAGAGAGATCAAATTTTATTCATAAAAGATGAATCACAACAAAAGTTAAATAGTTTGTTAGAGAAGTTAACGAGACTTGAGAAGCATAATTTTTGCTTTGTAGTAATGAAAAATGAAAAATGTTTATATAAAACCAATAGTAATGATTTTCTTCCGTTGAATGTTATTAGTAGTATTTTTAATAATGATAGTAATTTAGGTAGTGTGTCTATGACTATAAATAATATAAGAAATACTTATTATTATTGTATTCAAAGGATAAATAAGTATACTAAATTTTTAATATTTGTTTATAGTAGTGATGAGAAATCAAAGGATAAAATTTATACTATATGTAATTTGTTTTGCAAGTAGGGAGGATTTATGGATTATATTTTAAAAGTAGATGATACGGGGAGAATAATAATACCTAAAAAGGTTCGTGATAAGTATGGTATGAAGTGTAATGATGTTCTTTTACTTAGTATGTGTGATGATGGTTTTACTTTGAGAAAAGAGTTTTTGGGTTGTGATTTAAAAATACTTATTGAAAAGATAAGTTTTTTGGAGAATAAGTATAATGTAAAGATGATTTTAACTGATAATGAAAGGGTTATTTATGAGACTAATGACATTTATGGAATTAGAGATAAACAAATATCAAAGGAAATAAGTAATGTAATAAGTGATGGCAAGAAGATAATGGTTAATTCTTTAAAAATTACAAATGAGGTTATAATTGATCAAAGATTAATATGTTCTAGTATTGATTTGAAAGGTATTTGTGGATGTTTGATACTTTTTGAAGATGATTTGGATACTGAGTTGTGTGATATAATATTTGATGTTTTGATTTAGAATAAGAAAATAAAAGTAAAACTTGGTTAGTGCTTTAAAAATTAATTTTACTTTTTGTTATATCTTTGTTATAATTTAAGCATATTTAGGAGGTTTGTTATGAGTAATTATGATGAAGAAATAATGAATTTAAAGAATGAATTTTATAATTTATTAGAAGTAAAGAATTCTAATGATATTGGGGTAATATCAATTCATAAAACTCCTGGACAGGTATTTGATGAAATATTAAAGGTTATGAAGCCTATGAAGGATAGCGATAAGAGACTTATGCTTTTGGCTTTAATAAATGTTACTAAGTATGAGATAAGTAAAAATGTTTTTAATTGTGAGGAGATGTTTTATAGTCTTCCTACTATAGCAAAGGATTTTAAGAGAAAAAATAGGGAAAGAATGGAAGAACTTGCAAATCTTGAACTTGTTAGTAGAGATAATTTTAAAAATGATACGGATAAATTAATTGATAGGGTTATTGGATTATTTTCTCATTATAATAGAGAGGAACTGGAGAGTTATGAGAGAGTTTGTAATAATGTGCTTAAGGAAAAGTCTTCGGTTTTTGGTTTAAAAGATGTTAGTGGCAGGTTAATTGGAGAGCTAAATAGAGGTATGTATGGCCATACTCGTGATGAAATAATAGAATTATATAGAAATTGTGGTATCAAGATAAGTTCTGGTGATAGATTTATTGATAATATGAGTGATGAGTTGTTAAAATATAGGATTGCCGGATTATTTATAGCTTCTAGATATTGTGATAAAGTAAGGAATGAATGGGAAAGTACTTTGTCTAGTAGTGATTCTTATCCTGGAAAAAAGGCTTTAGACAAGACAAGGGCTAGGACTAAGGAACTAGGTATAATTTTAAGGGACAAGTACATTTCTAAAAATAAAAAGAGTCCCTTTGAGGAGATCACTACTAATATTTTTGGCAATCAAGGTTTTATGATGGAAGTATATCCTAAACTTAATGATATACTTGAAGATGAGAGAGGTTCTAAGGGAAGAAAGTAACTTCTTTTTTTAATATTAAAATACGTAAAGAGATGAATTTTATATTTAATAATCTTTATGTTGATTTTTATTCATGTTATACTAATATAGAAATAGAAAGAAGTGTTAAGATGAATTATTATAATAAAGATATTAAAGAGGTAATTGAGATTTTATCTTCTAAGGAAAAGGGACTAGGCCATGATGAGGTTTTGAAAAGAAGAAAGGTTTATAATTTAAATGAGATAACAGATGTTAATAGAATTACTCCTTTAAAGCGTTTTTTAATGCAGTTTAATAATGCTATGGTAATTCTTCTTTTGATAGTAGGGGTTTTATCTTTTATATATTCTTATGTGACTAAAACTGATTATACAGATGCTATAGTTATATTATTTTCTGTGGTTGTTAATGTTATAATGGGATATTTTCAAGAAAAAAAAGCTGAGGACTCTTTGGAAAAGTTAAAAAGTTATGTTACTTCTAAAGTTACGGTAACTCGTGAGGGAAGGGATTTACAAATTGATTCTAAGGAGCTTGTTCCAGGAGATATTATTACTTTATGGAGTGGGGATAAAATACCTGCGGATTGTAGAGTTATATTAAGTGTTAATGCTTTGGTTGATGAGTCTGTTTTGACTGGAGAATCACAGGCAGTAGAAAAGTTTTCTTCTGTTTTGGAAGGCGATAAGGCTCTTCATGAGAGATCTAATATGATTTATTCTGGTACATTATTGTCGAATGGTAAAATAGTTGCTATAGTAACTAATACTGGTAATGATACGGAACTTGGGAAGATTGCTAAGAATCTTTCTCTAGAAAAACAGGCTCCTACTACTTTAGAGTTAAAGGTTAGAAAGGTAAGTAAGCTAATAACTTGGTTATCTGCAATATTAGTTGCTTTGGTAATTGTTTATGGTGTTATAACCAAAAGTGATATTTTAACAGTGGTTATGCTTTGTATTTCTATGATTGTAGCTTCTGTTCCTGAGTGTTTGCCTGTTGCTATAACTGCGACTTTATCGGTAGGAGCTAAGGAAATGGCAAAAAAGAAGGCTATTGTTAAGAAATTGTCAGCAATTGAGACTTTGGGGTGTTCTGAAATAATTTGTTCTGATAAGACTGGTACATTAACCACTAATGAAATGACTGTGGTTAGAATAATGGAAGGTAATAAAGTAAAATTAAATATTAGAGAAGATATTGATAAAGATTCTTTTTTAATAAGAACTATGGCTTTATGTAATGATGCTGAGGAAAGTCCTAATAAGAAAAATGTTTTTTTTGGGGATTCTGTTGAAGTTGCTTTTATTAAGTATTTAAAAATTTTGGGAATTAATAAAGATAAAATTTGTAAAAGAAATAAAAGATTAACAGAAATACCTTTTGATTCTAATAGAAAAATGATGAGTACAATAAACAAAATAGATGGTAAGAATTATATTTTAGTTAAAGGTAGTTTATCTTCTTTGATTAAAAGGTGTTCTAGAATAGATGATAAAGGTAAAGTAAAAAAATTATCTAGCTTTGCAAGAGAAAGTATTAAGAAACAAGAGAGATTAATGGCTAATGATGCTTTAAAGGTTCTTGCTCTTGCTTATAAACCTATTACTAAGGATCTAGATAAAATAGATGTTAGCGATGAAAATGATTTGATATTTTTGGGATTAGTTGGACTTATTGATCCTCCGAGAAGCGATGTTGCTGAAGCTATCGAAAAGTGTAAGAGTGCTGGAGTATTACCAATTATGATAACTGGTGATAGTTTGGAAACTGCTCTTTCTGTTGGTAAGCAAATAGGCATTGTTGAGAGTGATAATGAAGGTGTTCTTGGTGAGGAGATAAGGAATTTAAGTGATAAGGAACTTGCTAAGATATTAAAAACTGTGAAGGTTTTTGCTAGGGTAACTCCAGAAGACAAGGTTAGAATAGTTACTTTTTTACAGAAAACTGATAAGGTAATTGCTATGACTGGTGATGGTGTAAATGATGCTCCTGCTATAAAGCTTGCTAATGTTGGGGTAGGAATGGGAAAAAGTGGTTCTGATGTAACTAAAGGTGCTGCGGATATTATATTAATGGATGATAGTTTTAAAACTATAGTTACTGCAATTGAAGAAGGAAGAAGAATATATGATAATGTAATTAATAATATTTTATATAATTTATCTAGTAATTTTACTGAAATAATAATAATTCTTGTTGGAATGTTTACTTTTAGGAGTATAATAACTCCAATTCATGTTCTTTATATAGATTTAGTTGCAGATACCCTTCCATCTATATGTTTAGCATTTGAAATGGGTAGTAAAGATTTAATGAAGAGAAAGCCATTTTCTTTAAATAGAAATATATTTACTCCATATTTTAGTTCTTTTTTAACTTGTTCTGTTATAATTGAGGTTGCTATTACTTTGATCACATTTTCGCTTTTTTATAATAAAATAGGACTTGAAATGGCTCAGACTATGGCTTTATTAAGTATTGTTTTAAATGAGTTTGTTTTTGCTTATAATTGTCGTAGTTTAACTGAAGTTATAACAACTAGAGGGATATTTACTAATAAATATTTAAATATTGGAATGAGTATATTAATTTTGTTACAATTGATAGTTTTCTTAACTCCAATTGGTAGTGTTTTTGGACTTGTAAAAGTAACGATATCTGGTTTTATATTAGTGTTTGTGCTTAATATTTTAGGGTTTATTTTGATTGAATTGTCAAAATTAGTGTTAAAGACATTGTTTAAAAATTAATAGATTACAAGCGATATTTAAGTAGTGATAATATTTGAAATTACTTTTATATTAAAAAAAACATAAATTTTTCTTTGCAAATTATATATAAAATAGTATAATTAAATTTAGATTAGGGAGGTAAAAATATGAAAACAAGAGTAATAAGTGCTGTAGTGATGTGTGCTATAATAATACCTATTTTAATAATTGGGGGGTTACCTTTTAAGATACTTGCAGTAGTGCTTTCTGCTATGTCTATGTATGAAGTGATGAAAGCTCGTGAGAAGAAGAGTAAAATTCCTTTATTTATAAGAATTTTATCATATATTTTAATAGGGGTATTTGTTTTTTTAGGTACGAGTGTGTATTCTGCGAATTATGAACTTATTTATAAAATATTAATAATTATCTTTTTACTTTATTTTATTCCAGTTGTGTTTGTTAATGATACTGATAAGTTTAGCGTAACTGATTCTCTTTATGTACTTGGTTGTACAATATTTTTAGGAGTAGCTTATAATTCCTTTGTTTTAATAAGTAATATAGATTTTAAATATTTATTTTACATTATATTAATTACTACTATGACTGATAGTTTTGCATATTTTACTGGTTCGTTTATTGGTAAACATAAATTATGTGAAAAGATTTCTCCAAAGAAAACTTGGGAAGGTGCTATTGGGGGATCGGTAGTAGGTACAATAATAGCAACATTTTTCTATTTATTTATAATTAATTCAAGTGCAAATGTGTTTATTGTTTTGGGAATAACTTTATTACTTACTATTATAGGTCAAATAGGAGATTTGTTTTTTTCAAGTATTAAGAGACATTATAAAATTAAAGATTTTTCAAATCTAATACCAGGTCATGGTGGAGTGCTTGATAGGTTTGATAGTATTATTTTTGTAGTACTTACTTTCATTTTGTTTATGAATATTTTATAAAGGAGCTAGAAATATATGATTTTAACAATAATATTATTTATTTTAATTCTAGGAGTAATTGTATTAGTACATGAAGGTGGACATTTCCTTTTTGCAAAATTAACAGGGGTTCATGTATATGAATTTTCTATAGGTATGGGTCCTCTTGTTGTTAAAAAAATTGCTAAGGATAAAACTCAATATTCGATAAGGGCTATTCCTATTGGAGGTTTTGTTTCTTTAGCAGGAGAAGAAATTGATGAAGAAGAACGTAAAAAAACTAAGGGTCATAATTTACAAGATAAGAAAGTTTGGCAAAGATTTTTAGTTATGTTTATGGGAGTAGGTTTTAACTTTATATTTGCTTTTTTATTACTTTTCTTTGTAGGAATTATTTTTGGGGCTCAGTCAACCAAACCAGTTATTAATAATGTTACAGAAGGGTATCCTGCTCAAGTAGCAGGGCTTCAAAAAGGTGATGAGGTACTAAGTATAAATGGTCATAAAATTACTTATTTGGATGATATTTCTTTGTATTTAGCAATTGAAGATTTAACTAAAAATGTAACTTTTGAAGTACAAAAGACTAATGGTGATATTAGTACTTATAATATAAAACCTGAAAAAATTAAAGATGATGAAGGTAATGATAAGTATGCAATAGGTATTGTAATGAAACCAGAGGTAAATAGAGGATTTATTGCTTCACTTAAATATGCTTTTAATGAGGAATGTGCTATATTTAAACAAATGTTTGTTGTGTTAGGTAATTTGTTTACCGGAGAAGTAAAAGTAAGTCAATTAAGTGGACCAGTGGGAATTTATTCTGTTGTTGGAAAGATGAGTTCTCAGGGTATATCAGCACTTTTATGTTTAACAGCACTTTTAAGTATAAATGTTGGAGTAATTAATTTATTACCATTCCCAGCATTTGATGGAGGAAGAATATTATTCTTAATAATTGAGAAGATAAAAGGATCTCCAGTTGATCCTAAAGTAGAAAATACTATTCATAGTATAGGATTTATTTTATTGATACTGCTTATGATTTATGTAACATTTAATGATGTTATTAAGTTGTTTTAGAGACTTTTGTCTCTTTTTCTTTTTTAAAAAGAGATGTTTTCAATATTTTTAAAATGAAAAATGTCTTATCTTGACAATTTTCTAATAAAAATAATTAATTTAATTTACTTTTTATTTGTTTTATGATAAATTTATACTATAGGAGGTATAAAATATGTTTGAGGAAATTGAGACAGATAATAAGAAGCATAGTGTTGCCTTTACCATTCTTGGTATATTTGTCATGATTGCTACTATTGCTGGTGTTGCTATCGCAGCCTATACTTGGCAATTCGCTAGTGATAATGCAAGTTCTATTTCTACTGGTAGTATTTCTATGAGTTTACTTGAATCTACAGATAGCATTAATATAACTGATGCTGTTCCTATTAAAGATTCAACAGGTATAAAACAAGGTAAGAAGTTTGATTTTGCCGTTACTACTTATGCAAGTGGAAAAGCTGGTAATATTAATTATTCGTTATCAATTGCTAAGCAAGATGTTGATGAAGGTTATACTGCTCTTTCTGATTCTAGTGTTAAGGTTTATTTAACTGCTTTGACTAGTAATGGTGAGGTACAAGTGGTTGCTCCAACATTAATTAGTAATATAATTACATCTGGTACTAGTGGAAAACTTACTTTTGATACTGATAAGACTAGTTATTTAATTCATTCACATACTTCTAATGATAGTAGTCTTACTACTAAATATAGATTAAGAATGTGGGTTGCTGATTCTGTTGATGCTAGTAGTTGGACTAATACTACAAAGAATCAATACAAATTAAAAATAAGTGCTGAAGGTACTTTAGCATAGAAGGGAAGGGATTAATATGAATAATAAAAAAGTTTTAGGTGTTTCTATTGCTGCAGTAGTGATTTTAGTAATTGCAATAATTGCTACTTCGTATGCGATGTTTACTGCTAATCTTACTGGTACAAAAGAAAATAAGTTGAATACAGGTTATGTAAAGATGAATTGTGCTGAAACTACTTTTTCAGTTTCAAATACTCAACCTATGAGTGATGCTGATGGTATTGCTGCTACAGA
This sequence comes from uncultured Bacilli bacterium, assembly GCA_934087515.1. Lineage (GTDB taxonomy): Bacteria > Bacillota_I > Bacilli_A > RF39 > UBA660 > UMGS1449. The sequence goes on along the minus strand of CAKOIY010000018.1, from coordinate 4,187 downwards.
TAATACTGCTACTTGTACACTTACTTCTGAAATGGCTGGTTCTATGACTGTTGGGTATGATGTGGCTCTGTATGACGTAGATGCTTCAACTCCAAACGATGCTTTATCTCAAGATAATGTAAAAATAAGAGCTTATAAAACTATTGATGGAGGAAGTACTACTGATTTAGCTGGTACAACTGCTACATCTGGTATTAAAGTCGCTGATTTAAGTTCTTCTGCTGGTATTCATGATACTAGTATAACATCATATAAGTTAGATTCTGCTACTGTTGAGGGTAATCATACTATTGTTTATACAATAAAGGCTTGGGTTGCTAGTACCGGTAATGGTGCTACTACTAATTCATCTAATACAAGTGGTGAATGTACAGATAGTACTTATACTACTCAAAGTACTTGTGAGGCAGCTGGAGAAATTTGGGGCACTAGTCAAACAACTGGTCAAACTGGAGGAAGTTTTAGCTTTAAGTTAAAAATAGGTGCTACTCAAGTATATGAATAAAAACTAATATATAAATAATAAAAGGAATTAATCTATTCGATCAATTCCTTTTATTATTCTTCAATACTTATTGCTCCGGTAGGACAATTATCTTTGGCATCTTTGGCTAGTTCTTTATCTTCTTCTTTTATTATATCATTGATAGCATAGGCAACGCCGTCATCATTAATATCAAATTCATCTGGGACAAGGGCAGCACATGCTCCGCAGCCAATACAAAGATTATCAATAACTTTTGCTTTCATATATTACCTCCTATAAGTATTATATAATAAACTTATTAAAAATAAAATGGTTTTCTTTTTTTTCTTTTTATGATATAATTTTTATAGTGATGATAGGGTGATTTTATGAAAGCAAGAATGGAAAAATATGATACTGTTCCAGGAGTGAAAAGAAGAACACAAAAAAATGAAAGATTATACAATGAAGTTCAAAGCATGAACATTGATTATGTAGATATTAATGTAGATAATGCTATGGATTTGTCATTGCCTAAAGATAGTGAGTTTTCAAGAGAAGGTTATCAAAAACAAAGAGAATTAGATCAAATAATTCCAACTTCAAGACCTAGAAAGCCTGTTAAAGAGTATGAGGCTACTCCTTCGGAAAATAGAGTGTATGATATTGATGAGATTTTAAAGATGGCTAAAGATAATAATCTTTTTGAAAATGAGGAAAAGAAAAGATTAATAAATACGGAATATAATATTTTGACTAAGTTAGATGTAGGCTCTTTGCAAAATGAAGAAATGAAGAAAGAGGATCTTAGATCTTTAATAGATGATATTTATGAGAAAGAAAGGCCTTCCAAACCTAAAGTATATAGTAAAAAAGAGGAAGATAGACTACTTAGTGAATTGTTTGAGGATGATGATAAGAGTAATCTAGATGAAGAATTAGATTTAAAGGAAGAATTAAGTAAACAAATATTAGATGATAGTGTTAGTGAAGAAAAAGTAGAAGAAGCTGAGCCTTTGGCAGTAAAAATTGAGGAAAAGAAACCTATTGATGATAGTAAAGCCTGTTCTGATGAGAAAGAAATTAAAGATAAAGATGATGTTGTAAATGAAATGACTGATGATTTTATTGAGGAAAAGGAAGGCAAAGGTCTTTTGATTGCGATAATTGTTGTGATAGTTTTGATTCTTCTTACTTGTTGTTTCTTTGTATATGAATATTTTTTTGGAGTATAAGCACAAATAGTGCTTTTTTTTGTTTTGATAAATATAGTTTAATATGAGGATGCATTTAAAAGGAAATAAAGTAAAAAGTGTTAGAAAAAGAGTTATTGTTATATGTATAATTATAGTTATTGGTTATATTGTTTTTGTCTCTTATAAGAATGTCAGTTATTATTATTTAAATTATTCTGAGAAAAAAGCTAAGGATATAATAGATGTTGCTATGGGAAAGGGTATTACTACTAGTTCTTTGAAGATTATAAATAGTAAGGATTTATATAGAGTGACTAAGAATGATAAGAACGAAATTACTATGATTGATTATGATTCTTATTTGGTTAATTTGTTTCTTAAAGATATATCTAATAATATATCTATTGCTTTAGATGAGGAGGAAAAAGATATTGCTTTTTATGTTCCTATGGGGACTATATTTAAGAATCCTTTGTTAAATAGTAAGGGACCTAAGTTGCCTGTTAGGATTGAGATGTTAGGGTCTGTTAATACTAATATAGAGACTAAAGTTAAAGATTATGGCATTAATAATAGTTTAATTGAGATGTATATACATGTAGTAGCAAAAGAAAAAGTAATGCTTCCTATTATATCTAGTGATATTAAAATAGAAAATAATTTTCCAATTTCTTATAAGATTATAGCAGGGAAAGTACCTAATTATTATGGTAATGGTATAAGTAAATCTTCGGGATTATATTTTATGGAATAAATAAATGTTTTATGTTATAATTGCTATGTGGTGATAGTTATGGAATATGAAATAAATGGTAATAAATATATTATTGATAAAGATGAGAATAATGTTTTTGATTATAATGAAGTTAAGGAATTGATGACTGATTATTTTATTGATTATGATTATGTTTTTGGAGATATTACTTATAATAAGTTAAGATTGAAGGGTTTTTGTGATGAAAAAAATAAAAAATGTAATAAAATAAATAATATTTCTTTGCTTGATGATTATTTAAAAAATTATTGTGCTTATAATTGCAAGTGGTTTTTATTAAAAAAAATTACAAAATAATGGTTTTTTTCTTTAAATTACTTGATTTTACTACTAATAAATGGTATCTTATATATGTAAGCATGATATGAAAAGCTTATTATAATATAGGAGGTAAGAATAAATGAAAAAAGTAGAATTAATCGAATCAGTAGCAGCAAAAGCTGGTATTACTAAAGCAGATGCAGGAAGAGCAGTAGATGCAACTTTTGCAAGCATTACAGAAGCATTAGTTAAAGGAGATAAAGTTCCTTTAGTAGGATTTGGTACTTTTGCAATTTCTGAAAGAGCTGCTAGAGTAGGACGTAATCCTCAAACTGGTGCAGAAGTTCAAATTGCTGCTAGAAAAGCTGTTACTTTCAAAGCAGGAGCTGCTTTAAAAGACGCTGTAAATCAATAATAAAAAAGTCATTTGACTTTTTTTTCTTTTTCTTTTTTCTTTTGTTTATTTACATTTTGTAGTTTATTTTACTAAATGACTATTTGTGTTACTTGAATTTAAATTAGTATTTAGATATAATATGTATGGAGGTATTATGGAAAAGATAATATATAATGTTTTAAGAAAATTAGAAGAAAATGGTTATGAATCATATATAGTTGGGGGATATGTTAGAGATAAGTTATTAGGTATTTCTTCTATGGATATAGATATAACTACTAAGGCTAGACCTAAGGAAGTATTAGAGTTATTTAGTGATTATGATGTTAAAATTCATGAATATGGAAATGTTTCTTTTGAGATAGATAGTTATAAGTTTGATATTACTACTTTTAGAAAGGATATAAAATATAAAGATAATCGTAAACCTGAGAAGATAATATATATAGATTCTTTTGAGGAGGATTTGAAGCGCAGGGATTTTACTATTAATGCTATTTGTTTGGATTCTGAAGATAATATAATTGATTTGTATGATGGTAGAAAGGATTTAAAGAGGAAATTACTAAGAACTATAGGCTCGCCTTATAAGAAGATGGAAGAGGATGCTTTAAGAATTTTAAGAGCTGTTAGATTTGCTACTATTATGAAACTTAGACTTGATAATGATTTAAAACTTGCTATAATAGAAAATAGACATTTGCTTAAGAATTTATCTTATGAAAGGAAAAGGGATGAATTAAATAAGTTATTTTGTTCTAAACATAAAAAGTATGGTGTTAAATTACTAAGTGATTTAGGGTTATTAGAGGTTCTTGAGTTAAAGGATATAAAGTATGTTTTAAGAACTAATGATCTTATAGGTATGTGGTCTATGATTACAGATATTAATTATGCTTTTACTAAGACTGAGAAGGAATTGATTAAGAAGATACATGAGGTAATGAGTCTTGATGTTAATGATGTTTTTGTGGAGTATAAGTATGGTAGTTATCCTATTTCTGTTGTAAGTGATTTAAAGAAGCTTAACACTAAGAAAATTATGGCTAAATATGATAAGTTGCCAATAAAGGACCGGGAAGAGATAAAAAT
>CAKOIY010000017.1 GCA_934087515.1 uncultured Bacilli bacterium | reverse complement strand
TCTTGGAAAGGCTCCGGATAGTTTTATTGGGATTATTTTTGAAGATATTGAGTTAAAGATATTAAGTGGTAGGTTGTTGAATGATAAAGAGGTGTTAAAGGATTATATAAAAAATAATTATAAGGGGGAATAATATGAAAAGTAAGAAATTATTGGAATTTTTAAAGGCTAATGATCTTGTTATACCAAGTATTTTACTGATGAATTATAAAGATTTAAAATTAAATGAGAAGGAGTTATTGTTTTTGAGTTTATTGATGTCTTATGATGGCGAAATAGGTTTTGATCCTGCTTATTTTAGTAAGATCCTTAGTTTTGAGGTTAATGATATTTTAGAAATTTTATCTAGTTTATCTACTAAGAAATATGTTAATGTAGTAGTTAAGAAAAGTGCTGGCAAGATGAAGGAATTTTTGGATATTAGTTGTTTATATGAAAAGCTTATGTCTTATGTTATCTCTTTGGAAGATGAAGAAAAAGAAACAGAGATATATAGTGTTATTGAAACGGAACTTGGTAGAACTTTATCTCCGATTGAGTATGAGACAATAGGTGGTTGGATAAATGCTAATATTAGTGAGGAACTTATAAAAGAGGCTCTTAAAGAGGCTGTTTTAAATGGAGTGGGTAATCTTAAGTATATCGATAAAATTCTTTATGAATGGACTAAAAAAGGTTATAGGAAGGCTAGTGATGTTAGGAGAAAAAAGAGGGTTAAGGAAGAAGATATTGAGTTGTTTGATTATGATTGGTTAGATGAAAATGAATGATAGAATTTTAGGGTATTTAGAAGAGTTGTTTCCTAATCCTGTGTGTGAGCTTAATTATACCAAGGATTATGAGTTATTGATTGCTATAATGTTAAGTGCTCAGACCACTGATAAGAGGGTTAATGTAGTAACAAGAGAATTATTTTCTAGATATGATAGTGTTAAGAAACTTAAAGATGCTAAGTATGATGATGTGAAAGATATTGTTCATAGTTTAGGTAGTTATACTAAGAAAAGTAGGGCTGTAATTGAAATCGCTAAGCAAATAGATGAGTGGGGAGGAGTTCCTAAAGATAGGAATTTATTGGAACAACTACCTATGGTTGGTAGAAAAACTGTGAATGTGTTTTTAAGTGAATATTATAAAATTCCTAATATAGCAGTAGATACTCATGTGGAGAGGGTTTCTAAAAGACTTAGACTTGCTAGAAAAAATGCTAATGTTTTGGAAGTAGAAAAAGCTTTAAAACGAAAGGTTCCTAAGGAATTGTGGTGTGACACTCATCTTAGGATGGTTCATTTTGGAAGATATTATTGTACTGCTAAGAATCCTAAGTGTGATAATTGCAAAATAAAAGATTTATGTAAAATAAAAAAATGAGTTGAACTCATTTTCTTTTTGATTTTTTAATAGCTAAAACTATAGTGCTAATACCAAATACTAGAGTAGTACCTGCTAGAATATAAATAAGAATTTTTGTACTATTTATTTTTTCTTCGTAATAGGCTGTTATATCGGTATTATACTTTTGAATTGTATCTTCTTTATTATTATAAGAGTACCAACCTTTTTCTCCGGTATTAAGATTCATTCCATAAATTATGCAATAGTTTGAATAACTAGATATTTTATAGCATTCTACGTCAATATTATTGATAGTTTCATTATATTTTTCGTATTCTTTAAGCGTTTCATTTGTTTTTAATGGTAAAAATCTAATTTCACTTAGTTTTATTTCGTTGTATGGTGTGTAACTATCATTATCTTGATCGTATATGTAAAGTGAAATGTTATTGTTTTCGTCTTTTAGTCCTACTAGAGTATATTTTGTAACATCACTATATAATGCTTTTATTGTATTATCACCAATTTTTATTTTTACTATTTTATAGCCTTCTGGTATGTCTAAAGCATTAATGTTTTTAATTAATGTATAATCTTGATTGTCAATTTTTATTTTTATAGGATTTTCATCATTAACAATTATTAAAATACTATAAGTTAAATCTTCACCTTTACTGTTTTTTACTGTGATATCTATTTTATTTTCTCCAGGATTTAAGGTTCTTTTTCCAGTTCCTTCGATGGTAGCAGAACTATTTTCGGGAGTTGCTTTTACAGTTATGCTATCAATATCTTTATTTATTTTTAGAACATAATCTGTGTTATCTTTAGAGAATGTTGGAGATAGTTTATAACCTTCGATTTCTAAAGATGACAGGTAATTACTATCACTATTTGATGAAGATTTATTTGTTTTTATTGTTAATGGATTAACTTTTACAGATAAGTTTTCTTCCTTTTCAAAACTGGTTACTACATATGATTTTACTGATATTTTTGTGGAACCAGATTTTAAAATTTTGAATTTATATGTCTTAGTAACTTTCTTTGTATTATTACTATTTGGTTTATCCATTGTATAGGGATTACCACTTAGTAGTTTTAGTTTAGAGTTATCATAATCTAAAGTATATTCATAATAGCCGATTGATTTGTTGCTTTGAATATTAACGTTTATGGTTATATTATTTCCTACAGAAATATTTTTTGTTGCAGCTTCTATATTGATTGTAGAATCTTGTGCATGTACTGCAATTGGGAAAAGTAATAGTGTTATAATTATAAATAAATATTTTTTCATAAAAGCCTCCTTTATTTATTTAAAATTGTGGGTGAGTTGTACTGTTTGTTGGCATATTGGTGTATACTGGTATTTTAAAAACATATGGTTTATTAATAAGTTTTAAATTACTATATGATTCATATGTTGATAAACTTTCTCCGGCTGGTGCTAGTATGTTGGTCATGTATTGATGTGTGAATTTTGGAAGAGTAGCTCTTGGACTTGTATTAAATTTTTGATAATACATAGTATCTTGGCCTTGGTTTACATAACCGTTAGCTATAAAATTTGCTCCATATACAATAGCTTTTTTTCTGCTGTTCCATGGTGTTCCATCGTTTTCATCAACACAGCCTGCAGCTGTTTGTAAACCTCTCTGAACAGGGTTTGCACCATATGCTCCGATGTTGTAGTAGTTGTACATTCCTTTTAGCGATCTAGATATTGAATTTATTCTATACCAACCAGCGGAACATCCACTTCCTTTGTATTTTTTAGTAGATATTAGAGTAAATGTTTCTCCTTTTAGACCACTTGTTTTTCTTGAGTAATTAGTGCCTGCTCCATATCTTAAATTTACATCCCTAGTAAACTTAGCAGTTTTATTGGTGGTATTTGTTATTGTGGCATAAGAGCTACATACATAAACATCTTGTATTTTACAAGTTCCTTTGACTTGTCCTGAAACGGAATCATATCTTGAATTTGTTCCTCCTTCTTGTTTTACTCTGCTAGCTAGATGAACTGGACTTACATTGTATTTTTTAGCACCTTCGATGAAATAACTAGCATAGGTATCAGTATCTAAATATGTTCCATCAACGATACTTCTGACAGCATTTTTAGTGTGGAAAGCACTATCATAACTTAGTGTTTCAAAAGCAAATATATTTTGTTCGTTTAAGTAATTACGTGGGTCTAACATATAAGCTACGTAAGCATCTGATGCGGTTCTCCAATTCGGAACTTCTCTAACAGTAGTAGATGTTATGTATGGTCTTTCGAATATTTGAGTGTAGTTTCTATATGATTCTCCATTTATTGCTGCTAGGAATGAAATGTTTGTTTTTTCTGCTTTAAATACCCAGTTTGGATATTTTGAATGTAGGTATGATAGGTAAGGGCAATAAGAACTAGGAAAACCATTTTTAACTAGTGTATTACAATATGAAGCATTTGCTTTTGTAACATTTTCTTTTTTATCTATTAAGCTTTTACATATATAACCAGTTCTGTTTTTGTAGTAAGAAATTTTATACCAACCAGCAGAGCAACCACTTGTTGCTTTTGCTGTTCCAGTAACATTAACTTCTGTTCCTAAGTAAATAGTATCTTTTATAGAACTGCTTGTACTTGCTGATGCCCTTACATAACCATAATTTTCTTTTATTTTATAATTCCATGTGTTTGTAGTGTAGTAGTAGCCAGCTGATGTTTTTATTTTTGTTATGGTTTTTTTTGTTGAAGTGTTATTGCTAGTGCTATTAGATGTACTTGTGTTTGTTGGCTTTCCAAGTTCTGTATAAGAACTACAAATATAACCTGTTGTACCATTATAATTTAGTTTATACCAACCAGCAGAGCAACCTGTTCCTTTAAATTTTGAAGTACTTGCTAGAACAACATAGGCGTTTTTTACAAATGATGTAGTTTTTGCATAATTAGTGCCTGCACCTTTTCTAATATTTACTTTTGTAGTAGTATTGGTGATATTATTAGTATTTGTTATATAGGAACTACATACATATTTATTGGTATTATTAAGACTTATCTTATAGTAACCGTTTGAGCAGTTATTTCCTTTATATTTAGTAGTTCCAATTACTATGACTGGTGATCCGTAAGGAATAGTATTTACTTTCTTTAAATTAGTAGTACTACTATAAACTGGAACACCTGCACCTATATTAACAACATAAGAACTTGTTTTGTTATATACATAAGAACTACATACGTTTCTTATATATCCTTTGTAAAATACTTTGTAATAACCACTAGAACATCCAGTACCTTTGTATTTTGTTTTATCACTTAGTGTTAAGGATTCTCCATATTTTAATGAAGCAATTTTTTGACTACTAGTAGAATTTGATTTTCTAAGATTAACTCCTCCTATATTAGATACTATGACATTACTACTAGAATTATAATTTTTTATATAGGAACTACATATATATAAGTTTTTACTATTATAATAGACTTTGTACCAACCACTAAAGCAACCCTTACCATTTATTTTTTTTGTTGAAGATAAAGTTAGTAGCTTGTCATTTTTTACTTTTTTGTATGTACTATAATTTATTCCTGCACCAGTTCTTAGATTAACACCACTACTATAATTTACTCTTATAGTGCTTGCAGATGTTGAAGTGTGTCCACTACAAATGTATCTTAAAGATCCATTGTAATTAAATTTATACCAGCCGTTGGTACAACCACTTCCTTTAATTGTAGATGAATTCATTATTATAAAGGAATCTCCGTAATGTAATTCATTAGAGGTTTGGTAATTGTCTCCTGGACCAGTTCTTAAAAGAACTTTTCCATCATAAGTAACTCTACCAACTGATAAAGCATTAGCATTTCCTAAAAAGAGAAAAGAGCATATAAATATGATAGAAAAAAGTATATATCTATTAATTGTTATTTTATTAATCATAAAATCACTACCTTTCATTATTCTCTATATATATTATATCAGTATTAATTAATTTTACCTAATGTATAGGTATGTTTTTTTAAACTTTTTACACTTTTTTACATTTTCGATTATAGTGTAGTTGAGAAATAGTTATTTTTATGATATATTTTTAAGTAATATTTAAGAAAAGAGGTATTTTATGAAAAAAAGAAATATTATTTCTCTAAGTGGTGATTTAGCTTCTGGAAAAGGCTCTGTTTCTGAAGTTCTTATGGATAAGTTATCGTATGGTATTTATAGAAATGGTGAGTATTTTAGAAAACTTGCTAAGGAAGCTAATATGTCTTTGGCGGAGTTTGGTAAGTATGTCGAGGATCATCCAGAGATTGATATTAAGATTGAAAATAGCGCTAAAGAATATGCTAAGGAAAATGATAATTTTATTATTGATGCAAGACTTGGTTGGTATGCTGTTCCTGAATCGTTTAAAGTTTATTTGAAAGTAGATATTGATGAGGCTGCACGAAGAGCTTTTGAAGATAACAAGAGAAAAGATTTAGAACAATTTACTGATTTGGAAGCACATAAAAAGGCTTTAATTGAAAGATTTAAGTGTGAAAATGAAAGATATTTTAAATTATATGGTGTTAAAAAAGATGATTTTAATAATTATGACTTAGTAGTTGATACAACTAATTTGTCTCCTGAGGAAGTAGCTGATACAATTATAAGAGAATATAAAAAGTGGAAAAATTCGTAATTGCAACTGAATTTATACAAAAAGAAACCAAAAATTGGTAGTGCTACCGACTTTATTTGTATTAAAATATCGGTGGAGGTTGAGAAAAAATGAAATTTAGTGATAAGTTAAAAAAATTAAGAAAAGAGAATAATTTATCTCAAGAGAGATTAGCAGATTTATTAGAAGTTTCAAGACAAGCTGTTTCTAAATGGGAATCTGGTTCATCATATCCTGATATGGAAAAACTTAAGAAAATGTGTAAGGTGCTTAATTGCACTTTAGAAGACTTGATGGATGATGGTTTTATTGGTAAGACAGAGACTAATAAGATAAATTTTGGTAATTGCTTTAATGATTTTTTAAAGATAGTTACTAATACTTATAATATGTTTTGTACTATGAAATTTAAAGAGAAAATAAAATGTATATTAGAAATGTTATTTATAACTTTTGTACTTTGGCTTATGTCAAAAATAGTTTTTGCTATTTTTAATGTTTTTATATTTAATTTATTTTTGAATATACCTAAAATAGGTACTTTTATAGATATGGTTTTTGAAAACATACTTTTAATAATATTAGTAATAGCAGATATAATTGTGTTTATTCATTTGTTTAAAGTGAGATATTTGGATTATTATATAACAATCGAAGATCAAAGTGCAGTAACTCAAACATTAGAAGATCCGATTGATAAAGATACTAAAAAGAAAGAACGCATAGTGATAAGAGATCCTAAGCATTCTAGTTCTAACTTTTTAAATGTTTTGGCTACTATTGTTGTAACAATAATAAAGTTTATGTTTATTTTGATAATAATACCTTTTGCTATTTCTTTTATAGGGTTTACAATAATAATTTTTTGGTTGTTATGTTATTTGAAATATGGGATTATTTTCTTAACTTTAGTATTAGCAATTTTAGGACTACTTGGAATTACATATATATTCATTGAACTTATATATAATTTTATATTTTCAAGAAGACAAAATTTAAAAAGAATATTTATTATTTTCATATCATCACTTGGTTTATTTGGCGCAGGAATTGGCTTAACTTTAGGAGTTTATACGTCTTTTGATAATACTAATGTTTTACCTAAGGAATATAGAACTAGTCAAGTCTCTTACATTAAAATGAATGATAATACTATTATAAATTCAGATAATATAATTTATACAATAGACGATTCTGAAAAAAATATAAAGTTTGAGAGTGATTATGTAAAATATACTATTGATAAAGATTTAATATATAATCCTAAAAGAAAAGTTTTAAATATATATAGCTACCAAGATTCTAATAAAATGCTAAAACTTTTATTTGAAGATATAAAAAATAAAAGACAAAGAGATTATAATGAACTTGGTAAGGCTAAGATTAATGTTATAGTTTCTAGGGAGAATTATGATAAACTTATAAAGAACTATTCAAATTATGTAAGTGAATGCGAGGAGTAGTATGAACAAAAGATTAAAAAGAGTATTAATAATTGTTTTTATTGTAGTGCTGGTGATTTTTATTTTATTTTTGCTGGGAGGAAATTTGCATAATAATAAAAAGATGCTTAGTATGCTTAATCCTAATGATTACCGTGATTATGATAATTTAATGATTGTTGCACATCCAGATGATGAGACTTTGTGGGGGTTTAATAAGCTTGAAAAGGAAAAGTTTTTAGTAGTGTGTGTGACTTGTGGTAGAAATAAAATAAGAGAAAAAGAAATTGAAAGTGCTATGAAGATGACAGATGATAAGTTAATATCTTTGGGATATACTGATAAGTTCTTATCAAGAAGAAGCAAATGGATGTTTAGTTATAATAATATAGAGAAAGACTTAGATACGATAATAAAATTAAAAAAATGGAATATGGTTGTAACACATAATAAAGATGGAGAATATGGACATATGCATCATAAAATGATACATGATATGGTAGAAAGAGAAAAACCCAAACATTTAAGTTATTTTGGAAAGTATTATACAAAAAGAAAAATGGATCATATTGATAAAGAAAAGTTAGATAAGTATAAACTTGATGATAAGACTTTAATGTATAAGAGAAAAGTTCTTGCAAAATATAAGTCTCAACAAAAAGTAAAGAATATGTTTGAACATATGATTCCTTATGAGAATATAGATGTGTAGTTATGTAGGTAACTTTTATATTAAATATTTATGGAAAAAGTGTAATGTGATTATGCTTTTTTTGTATACAAAAAGCAAGTTTTTAAACTTACTTATTTATAATATTAAACAACAAATTATTTCAAGCATTAAAAATATGCTGGCTAATATAAGCCCATATTTTTCTACAGCTTTAGCGGCGCTTATATCTTTCTTTTTGAGAATATCTTTTGCAATTAATTCAGATAGTATAGTTAAACATGCTGCTATGCCAAAAGTATTTATACTATTCATAGAGTTTTACCTCCTTTCATTTTCTTTTAATAATTTTTCTGGTTTATCTTTTGTAATTTATTTAAACTATATTCTCGCAGTGAATAGGAATAGTAATCTTGGTGTCCTGTGTGTTTTAATATAAATCCATGTTTTTCATATATATCATTTAGTTTTTTATTTTTTGTTAAACAGTCTAATCTTAGATATTCTTTATTATTGTTTTTAGCAATATCTTTGCATATCATAAAAATTAGTTTACCTATGTTTTTGTAGTTTACTTTTGTTACTACTTTATAAATATAGTAAGCGTTAGTTGTTTGATCGTCCCAAAATTTACTATCAATAGATAATTCAAACCCAGCAATTATATTATTATTTTCTTTCAAGATAAAATAATATCCATTCTTTATTACATCTTCAAATTCTTTTTTTGGATGATGTTCTAGATACTTAGACCATTGATTGATTTTATGTTCTTTGAACCAAATTGTTCTTTCTTCGAATAAATTTATTATTTTATCTAAATCAGATATATTAGCTTTTGTAAATTCTAGTTTTTTTTCTTTTAATATTTTTTCTGTTTTTGGTTTTAAATTGTAATTCATATAGCGTCTCCTTTCAAGTAATATTATACATTATAGTTTTTGTTTTTGAAACCAATAATTGAATATATATAAGTGTTTTTCTTTTAGTTAGTTTTGATTTTTGTAAGGCTATGACGAAATTTAATAATTATAGAAGTAAAATTAATTATTCTATGTTATAATTGTAGGTATTGAGGAGATGAGTTTATGAAAAAAATAGATGTTTCACAGTGTAATAATCTTGAGAGTGTTGTTAATACTTTATTAGATGCTAAAGTTAATGGTGATTCAGTATATTGTGAGTTTAATGGTTATAAATTTTATTCAGATACAGTTTCAATGGATACGGCGTTTATAGAGGTAACAGGAAAAACGAAAGCCGATTTTGATAGAGAACAAGAAGAATTACGCAGTAGTTATAAAATAAGGCAAATTGATGGTGAACAAAGAGCAAAAGATAATGTTTTAAATTGGATTGAAAAGGGGCAATCATTGATATTTCCTGAAAGATATGCAGAATGGGAAAAATGTGTGATTGCTCGTGCTTCAGATTTATATTATGGTTTAGAATTAGATAGGACTTTAGAAATAATGGAAGTACTTGAAAATGGTGCTAGTATAGAAGATGCAAAGCAAATATTTGATGAACAGGAAAATTTTGGAATGTTTTCTTCAATGGTTAGAAATATATTATTTGAATTTTCAAGTAGAGGTCCGGAATTTTGGGAAGCGACATCTTATAGTGAAATTTCTCCAGAGGATAGACAAATGTTAGAGACAAAACAACAAGAAAATGCACATCTTGTAAAATTAAATGCTTCGAAAGCAAGTGGGTTAAAACTATAGTGATTGAATGAATATGTAAGTTGTTTTATTATTATGTATCTTATGTTTGATGTGTTATAATTTGTTTGTATATGATAGTTGGTAAGGAGAGATGTAATGAGTAAATATTATGATAATCTTAGTGAAGAGGTTAAAAATTATTTTAATGTTTTGGAAAGTGATTATCCTGAATGGTTAAATGAGTATATAGATACTAAGGAATTGTTATCGCAAGCATATATTAGTGTTACGTGTGGTACTATTTATTCTGATTTATTTGAAAGCGATTTTTTTTATTCGAGTTTAGATCATTCTGTTGCAGTTGCTTTAATTGTTTGGCATTTTACTCATGATAAGAAGCAAACATTGTCTGGTCTTTTTCATGATATAGCGACTCCGGTTTTTAAGCATTGTGTGGATTTTTTGAATGGTGATTATATGGTTCAAGAATCTACTGAGGATTTGACTACGGAAATAATAAAAGGTAGTAAGGATTTGATGTCGTTACTTGAAAGAGACAATATAAAAGTGTCAGAGATTGATAATTATCATATTTATCCTATTGCTGATAATGATACTCCAAAACTTTCTTCTGATAGGCTTGAATATTCTTTATCTAATGCTTTGTTTATTTATAAAACGTTAAAATTAGATCAAATAGAGAAGATATATAATGATATAGAGATTCAGAAAAATGAATTTAAGGAAATTGAACTTGGTTTTAGGACTAAGGCTGTTGCAGAGGAATTTGTTAAGGTTACGAGTAAATTATCTGTTATTTATAGGGAAAATAGGACTAGATATTCAATGCAACTTATTGCAGATATTTTAAAGAGATTAAGTTCTGATGGTAAGATTTCTAAGGATGATTTGTATAGATTAAAAGAAAGTGAAGTAATAAGTATTATTGAAAATTCTAAGTATAGTGATATATATAATATTTGGAAAAATGCTAAGGAGGTAAAGGTTTCTAAGGAAAGACCAGAAGGTGTTTATTATGTTCATCATGGTGCGAAGATTAGGTATATTGATCCATTATGTAATAGTGTTAGGATTTCTAATTGTTCTAGTGTTAGTAAACAAGCTATAGAGAATAATTTATCTTATGATATGAATGATTATATTTATTTAGATTTTAAGTTTGAAGATTAAGCTATATTATTGGCTTTTCTTTTTTTTATTAAAAAAAACTAATTCATTTCTGAACTAGTTATTATCTTACTTGGAGGGCCTGGCCGGATTTGAACCGGCGAATCAAGGTTTTGCAGACCCATGCCTTACCACTTGGCTACAGACCCATCACATAATTAATTTTACAGTAGTTTTTTCTTTATGTCAATCTATTTAATTATATATATTTTTTATTAAAGTATACTAAATTATGTAAAATAGGTATTAAATATAGTATTTTTCTTGAAATATGGCTAGTTTGTGATAAACTATTATTGGTATTGGAGTGATAAAAATGGAAAAAACATTTATATTTGGACATCATAATCCTGATACAGATTCTGTTTGTTCAGCGATTGCGTTGTCTTATTATAAAAATAAATTAGGATTTAATACAGAACCTAGGATCCTTGATGAAATAAATAAAGAAACAGAGTATGTACTTAATTATTTTGATGTTTCAGAGCCTGCATATCTCGATAATGTAAAGTTGCAAATAAAAGATATTTATTATCATAAAAATTTTTTTATGAAGGAAACAGATTCAATTAAAAAAGTGTATGATTTTTTGCTTAAAAAATCTATAACTGGTCTTCCTATAGTAAATGATAAGCAAGAGTTTGTGGGATTGATAACTTTAAAAATGATTTTGAATAGATTGTTTGGAGGAAATCTTCGTAAGTTAAATACTTCGTATGATAACATTTTAGAGGTTTTAAATGCTAGAGAGGTATTAAGGTTTTCTGATAAGGTAAAGGGAGAAGTACTTGTTGGGGGATATCGTTCTATGATATTTGTAAATGAAATTGAACTGTCTAGTAATGATATTTTAGTAACTTCTAATCGTCCTATGATCATTAATTATGCTATAAATGAGGGTATTAAAAATATTGTAGTTGTGGGTCCTCAAGAATTGGATGAGGAATGTTATGAGAATGCTAAGGAAAATAAGGTGAATATTTTTAGAACAGAGTATGATACATTTTATACAATTAAATTAATTTCTCTTGCAAATTTTGCTAAATGTTTTTGTGATACTAAAAGGGTAACTTGTTTTAAAGAAGATGATTATTATAATGATTTTGTTGATATTTCTAAAAAACTAAAATATAATAATTATCCTGTTATTGACGATGATAATAAGTGTTTAGGATTATTACGTCTTACTGATTTAGATAATGTAAATAAAAAGAAAGTAATTTTAGTTGATCATAATGAAAGTGGTCAAAGTGTTATGGGACTTCGTCAAGCTGAAATAGTTGAGATAGTTGATCATCATAAGATAGGAGATTTGACTACTAATAATCCAATTAATTTTAGAAATATGGCCGTTGGTAGTACTAATACGATAATATATCAATTGTTTAAAGAAAAGAATATGGAAATTCCTAAGGACATTGCAGGTCTTATGCTTGCAGGTATTTTATCAGATACACTTATTTTGAAGAGTCCTACTACCACTGAGTATGATAAATATGCTGTTAAGGAATTAACAAAAATAGCAGATGTTGATTATGAAAAGTTTGGAATAGATATGTTTAAAGCTGGCACTTCGCTTAAGGGAAAAACTAAGGAAGAAATAATAAATACAGATATAAAATCATTTAATTATGATGATGAGACAAGATATGCAGTAAGCCAAATATTTACTTTAGATATTGATTCTATTATGAAAGATATTGATAGTTATATAAAACTTATTGAAAATATGAAGGAAAAGGGTGATTATAAGTTTATAGTAGTTGCTATAACAGATATTTTAAAGAATGGTTCATACTTTATCTTTACTGAAAGTGGTAAAGAAATAATTAAAGCTGGTTATGCTACTACTGATATAAGCGAAGGTATGTATATTGATGGACAAGTATCTAGAAAGAAACAAATAGTTCCTGCGCTTATTAATGGTATTAATAGATTAAAATAATATCTTTGTCTTGATTTATAAATAAAACAAAAGTAACGCAAATAAAACGCATTACTTTTGTTTTTTTTGAATGATTATATTATAGTCATACATGTTTGCTACTTTCATAAGGGTTTCAAATGTATATCTTCTAACACCTCTTTCATAGCTTTGAATAGTCATTCTACTGACACCCAGTTTTTCGGCAAATTCACCTTGTTTTAGTCCAGACCATTCACGCATTATTTTAAATACATCTTTTTCGCTATAATTATTAGCAACTAGTTTCATGATATCACCTCTGTTGACAAGCATACATTATGAATGTATAATATTTTTATATTACATACAGATAGTATGCACAGGAAATTAAAATAATATACTAGTTTTTAATGAGGTGAAATTATGCCAACTGAATATAAAATTTATTATAGTGATGAAAGTGAACTTTATGTTAATAAGACTAAAGAAGAAAAAGAAAGATTAAGACCTTTAATGGTAGAAATGGCTAAGGAAAGAGGAATAAAGCCAACAGCTAGATATTTTAAGACTTATCCTTCGACAGTTAGAAATGTATTAAGAAAGTATGAAGAAGGCGGAGAAGAGGCTTTAAAGCTAAGAGCAAAGAAAAAGAGTTAAAATACTTGATTTTTGAAATCTGGTATAAAACTCTTTTTTTGTGTTCCTTCTTCCTGTACGAAACAGTTTTCTATTCCTAAGTCACATGCATAATCTATTAATTCGTAGTACTGGTTTTTTGTTAGGGTATTGTTTAGTTCATTATATTTTACTTTTCTCATTGGGGTGTATTGATTCATTAGACTAATATATATATTATTACCATAGGTGTTGTATAAATAAGATAATATTTTTTTAGAGTCTTCTATGTTATTTGGAAGGACTAAGTGTCTTACGATAATTCCTTTTTTTATAATTCCGTTTTTATCAAATATTGGTTTTCCCACTTGTCTATACATTTCGAAAATTGCTTTTTTAGCATATAAAAAGTAGTCTTTGCAAAATGAATATTTTAAAGATAAGTCTTTGCTATAGTATTTTAAATCTGGTAAGTAAATATCGATTAGACCATCTAGTAGTTTTAGGGAAGAGACTTTTTCATAACCACTAGTATTATATATTATTGGTATTTTTAAGCCTTTGCTTTTTGCTAGAATTAAACCCTCTTTTATCAAGGGAATATAGTGAGTTGGTGTTACTAGGTTAATATTGTTTGCTCCTTGTTTTTGGAGATTTAGACATATATCACTAAATTTATCGATAGTTATTTCTTTTCCTATAAAGTTTGCACTAATTTCATAGTTTTGGCAAAAGATACATTTTAGATTACAGTAAGTAAAAAAGATTGCACCGCTTCCTGTAGTACCAGAAATACAGGGTTCTTCAAAAAAATGAAGAGCTGCTCTTGCTATTTTTAGTTTACTTTTTGCATGACAAAAACCATATTCTGTTTCTCTGTTTATGTTACAGTTTCGTGGACATAGATTACATTTTTTAAAATAGTTCATAAAAATCACCAAGGTTATTATATAACAAAAAGTGAAAATAAAGAATAATAT
>CAKOIY010000016.1 GCA_934087515.1 uncultured Bacilli bacterium | reverse complement strand
TTTGCTATCTTGGTTTTGTAATTTTTTCATATTACTACGTCCTCCTTAGTATTATCTATATATTTATTCTATAACAAAAAAACCACTTTTTCAAGCAGTTTCCTTATTTTAGTTCTATTACTTATAATCTTATACAGAACTATTAAAATCCATATAACTAAATACTAATCAACTAATTTTACACTTACTAACTTAGATACCCCTGACTCTTGCATTGTTATACCATAAAGAGTATTAGCATACTCCATAGTCTTTTTCTTATGAGTTATTATTATTAACTGAGTCTTACCATTATATTTCTTTAAATAATTACCAAATCTATCAACATTAGCGTCATCTAAAGCAGCCTCAACCTCATCAAACAAACAAAATGGTATACTCTTAATATTAAGTATAGCAAACAATAAACTAATTGCCGTCAAAGTCTTTTCTCCCCCAGATAAAAGATTTATACTGGACAATTTCTTGCCAGGTGGAGTAACATTTATATTTATCCCTGTTTCCAATAAATCACTTTTATCAGTTAACTCTAACTTAGCTTCTCCACCACCAAATAATGACTTAAACACCTTCTCAAACTCAACTTGAACTTGTTTAAAAGACTTTAAAAATTCATCCTTCATTACCTCATCTAACTCTTTTATTATCTCAAGCAATGACTTTGACGCTTCCTTCAAATCATTATTTTGCTTTTGCATAAACTCATACCTAGTATTTATCCTATCATATTCCTCAATAGCCCCAATATTTACTACACCAATATTCTTGATAATTCTCTTATATTCCCCAACATTCTTTCTAGCCAAATCCTCATCTATTTCTAAAATATAATTTTCCTTAGCCTTTTCAAAAGTCATTTGATAAGTCTCACTTAAAATGTTAAGTAAATTATCCATTTTAACACTAGACCTAGTCTTACTTATCTCACATTCCTTTAACTTACCTTCCAAAGTCCTTATAGCAGTACTACTTAACCTAAACGAAGCCTCTAGCTCATCTATCTCTGCCTCTAATTTTTCCTTACTTTGAATCTTTTGCTTAGAAATTTTACCAGTCTCATCTTTCTCTAACATAACATCATAATACTTCTTAGTTATCTCTTCCTCTTGTTTAGTTATAGTATTATTAACAAGACCCTCTAAATTATTTAATTCCCCGCTAGTCTTTAAAATATCACTAGTTACTTTCTCTAACTGTTCATTTTTAGAATTTAACTCTTCTTCTAATCTAACCTTATCCTTAGAAATCTTAAAAATATCATCCTGAAGCTCTTGTTCTTGCTTAACTATTTCCTCTAACCTAGGTTTTAAACCCTCTATCTCTTTAATTATATTCTCTTGTTTTACCTCTTGTTTTTGTAACTCATATTTCTCACTTATAATAGAATTAGTCTTTATCTTACCACCAGTAATAGAACCTCCAACATTTATTACCTCTCCAGATAAAGTAACAACTCTATATCTATTATTTATTTGTTTACTTATCATATTAGCATTATCAATATTATCAACCAATATAACATTTCCTAAAACATTCTTTATTATATTTTGATATTTTTCATCATACGTAACAATATTATCAAAAGTATCTATATAACCATTAGTTCTAGTTAAAACACTTAAAGTATCCCCATCAACATATCTAGGTTTTATCACATTCAAAGGATAAAAAGTTACACGTCCCAAATTATTCTCTTTTAAATAATTAATTGCAGACTTAGCATCAAAAGGAGTATTTACCACTACATAATCCTTAGCACCCCCAAGTGCAACAGTAAGAGCCAACAAATAATCACTAGTAGTATCCACCAAATTAGATATAGTATTATGAATACCAGATAACTTAGGATTAGATAAGACCTTCTTAACATTTGGAGAAGACGCACCACCCTGTTCTATATAATCATTCAAATACTTTATCTTATAACTAATCTCTTGCTTTTGTTTATTTAAATTATTAAGCTTACCCTCAATATCTTTTCTAACACTATTTAAATCTCTAAAATTACTTTCCTTACTAACCAACATATTCTTTATATTATCCTGATTACTTTTCAAAATACTTATATCACTATTTATAGATATCTGTTCATTCTTAAGCGCTAAACTCTTCTCAGTTAAATTAGTTATATTCTCATGAACCTTTAAATCATTACTCTCATACTTACTTCTCTCATTCAAAATATTCTTTTCACCATTTAATTTTTCTAAACTTTTAGTAAGCTCTATATACTTTTGATTTAAACTCGCTATCTCTTCATTAGTTTTTAACAAATCATCCTTCTTCTTCTCAAGTAAAGCATCCTTAGAACCAGTATTCCCCATTAACTTAGCTATTTCATTTTGAACTTCTTCTATTTTATTCTCATTCTCATGAAATATATTATTAAACCTCTCTAAATCATGCACTATCAAAGCAATCTCAACATCACTTAACTTTTCTTGATAATCCAAATACTTCAAAGCAGATTCCCTTTGCATCTTCAAAGGTTCTATTCTTTCGTTTAATTCTGCTATTATATCTTTAATTCTAGTCATATTTTCATTAGTTTTATCTAATTTCCTAAGAGCCTCTTCTTTTCTCTTTTTATATTTCAAAACACCTGCTGCTTCCTCAAAAATACCCCTTCTATCATACGGAGAACTATTTATTATATTAGCAACCTCTCCTTGAGAAATAATATTAAAAGCATATTTTCCTATCCCACTATCAAGAAAAAGATCTCCTATATCCTTTAAACGACACTTCTCACCATTAATATAATATTCATTTTCCCCGCTTCTATAAACCTTCCTAGTTATTGATATTTCCGTATATGGTACTTTCAAATAAGAATCACTATTATCAAACACCAAAGTTACAGAAGCCAAATTCAAAGGTTTCCTACTCTTAGAACCAGAAAATATAACATCAGCCATATTATTAGAACCACGTAAAGTCTTAACAGATTGTTCACCCATAACCCATTTTACTGCATCAACTATATTACTCTTCCCACTACCATTGGGACCAACTATACAAGTTATATTATCATTTAAACTTAAATTTATCTTATCAGCAAAGGATTTAAACCCTGAAGTTTTAATTTCTTTCAAATACATAACATCCACATCCTATATGTTCTATAGGTAAATTATATCAAATTTTACTAAAAAGAAAAAGAACTAACTTAAAATTTAGTCAGTTCTATATACGATTTTGCCTATCATGTTCATCTTGAATATCTTCGATTCCTTCAAAACGTTCCTCATATTGCATATTACCTTCAGAATATCTAGAATCATCAATTTTATTTCTTCTTTTTACTTCCGTTACTATTCTTCTATTACTAGAATAAGCAAGAGAATCAGCAGGTTTAATATTTTTGCTATTTCTAACACTATCTACTTGAGATATTATATAAAGTATTTGCCCATGATCATTTCTATCAGTACCAGAATTTATTATCTCTCTTATAATTTGTATAGCATATTTCTTTAACTTATATGTTTGATCTGCAATTAACTCCTCAATAACATCACTAAACTCATCTTGTATTTCCTCATCTGTTAATACTATTTGTTCTTTATTTTCCATATTATTATCCCCCTTTTCAAATAAAGTAGCCATATTATACCATATTTTTTAATTTTTGTAAAGTCCTATCAATATATCTTATCTCGTTACCAATTTTAATCCTATAAAAAACATGCTTAAAACCTAACAACTTATATATCTCAAATAACTTTTTCCTATTAAAATTTAAATATTCTATATAAGTAGAATCACTAGAAATTTTTCCATACTTTAACTCATATTTATTATAATTAAGAATTCCTTTCTTAAACTTAATAACCTGATAATACTTATTTCTATCCTTTACAATCAATTCTTTATCAACAGTAAACCCTAGTATCCCTAAATTCTTTCTTAAATAATCATAATCATTATTCGAAGAAATAATTATCTCATCAATATTATCAAGTATATCTTTTCCACCAATTAAAATATCTATTATAGTAGTAGAACCAAGTCCAGAAAGTATTATAGTATCTACTCCTTCTTGATAAGACTCTAAACCATCAGAATTACTTAAAACTATCTTATCCTCAAGATCATATTTTCTAATATTATCTCTAGCACCCTTAAGAGGTCCTTCATTTATATCACTAGCTATAGCCTTAACATTCTTCTTATTAGTAACAACATAAATATCTAATAAAGCATGATCACATCCAACATCTAATATAAAAGAGTTATCTTCGATCAAATCTCCGATAGCCCTTAATCTCTTCGATATTTTCATTAATCTGTCAAGAAATCCTTTAACTTTTTACTTCTTGATGGATGTCTCATCTTTCTAAGAGCCTTAGCTTCTATTTGTCTTATTCTTTCTCTTGTTACCCCAAATATTTGCCCTACTTCCTCTAAAGTTCTACATTGTCCATCATCTAAACCAAATCTTAATTTCAATACCTTTTCTTCTCTTTCAGTTAAAGTATCTAACACACTACCCAATTCTTCCTTTAAAAGCTCTGCAGTAGCATATTCCTCTGGAGACATCATTCTCTCATCCGGAACAAAATCTCCTAAATGTGAATCATCTTCTTCTCCTATCGGAGTTTCAAGAGACACAGGTTCTTGAGAAATCTTCATTACTTCTCTTACCTTTTCCTCAGTAATACCTAACTTATCAGCAAGTTCCTTATCACTAGGTTCCCTATTTAACTCTTGAGTCAATTGTCTTTGAATTCTTGCTAACTTATTTATTGTTTCAACCATATGAACAGGAACCCTTATAGTTCTTGCTTGATCCGCAATAGCACGCGTAATAGCTTGCCTAATCCACCATGTTGCATACGTAGAAAACTTATAGCCCTTACTAGGATTAAACTTTTCAACAGCCTTCATAAGTCCAATATTACCCTCTTGAATCAAATCAAGAAAAGCCATACCCCTACCAACATATCTCTTAGCAATAGACACAACTAAACGAAGATTAGATTCAGCCAAAATTCTCTTAGCATCCTCATTTCCTTCCTCTACTTGAAGAGCATATTCATATTCTTCCTCACTAGTAAGTAAATTTATTCTACCAATTTCCTTTAAATACATCCTAACAGGATCATTAATCTTAATATCCTTAGTAGAATTATCATTTATTATTATTTCACCATCATCATCGTCATCATCTTCTTGATCATCATTTGACTCATTTGAAACTATTTCAATTCCATTTTGAACAAACATATTATATAACTCATCTAACGAATCACTATCAGGCTCTAACCCCTTTAAATGTTCAGCCATTTCTTCAAAAGTAACCTTATTATCATTCTTTTTACCTAATTCTAATAACTCTTGTTTTCTCTCTTCGAAGGATTTAATTTCGTTTATCATTAAAATTCACTCCCTATTTTTACGAGCCTAATCTTCTCCAATATTTCTGCCTTCTTAACAGGATCAATTTCTTCTCTTATTAACTCTTTCAACCTTTTTATCTCTTGGTTCTTACTATAATCCCTAATCACTGCCATATAATCTTCAAATGCCTCTAAATTAGCCTCTTCATCCCCTGCATATTTTAGTACTTCCTTAGCCTCTTTCATAAGATTTTCCTTATCAGTCAAACTAGTTATAAAATCAGCCAAAACTAAACTTCCTTTCATCTTATAAGTATAGATAATCTCATTAGCTAAATATCTAGCCTCTCTATAAGGTAAATAATTTAACTTCTTCTCATACAACTTAGTCTTCTCATAACTATTTAACATAATATAAAGAATATCATAAGTCGCTTTCTGATACTTATCCAATTTCCTATTAATGACCGGTTTTGTTTTTAACGCTTCAATTTTACTATACTTTTCAATTTTTTTCAAGGTATTTTTTAAAATATTTACATCTATATCAAATTCCAAAGATATTTTCTTAAGTAAAAACTCTTGTTTTATCTCATCATCTTCCTGTTTAACCTCTTTTAAAACAGTATTTATATAAGCAGTTTTCTCCTCAAGATTAGATAAATCAAGACCATCCCTCATATGATATAACTTATATTCATTAAAAGCCATAGCATTATCATAAAGATTTAAAAAAGATTCCTTTCCATACTTTAACACATACTCATCAGGATCAAGACCGTCCTTTAAAGTTATAACCTTAATATTAAAACCAGCATTAGAAAGTTCATCACCAACCTTCAAAGTTGCCTTTTGTCCTGCATTATCACCATCTAAACATATATATATATCATGAGATAATCTCTTTAAAAGACCAACCTGTTCATGCGTTAAAGCAGTTCCCATC
The DNA here is from genome assembly GCA_934087515.1 of uncultured Bacilli bacterium. GTDB lineage: Bacteria > Bacillota_I > Bacilli_A > RF39 > UBA660 > UMGS1449. Next base: position 8,629 of record CAKOIY010000016.1, on the reverse strand, counting down.
AAAGCAACAACATTCCTAACACCAATAGAAAAAAGCCTTATCACATCCATAAATCCCTCAGTAATTATAACGCTTTTCTTCTCACGAACATACTCCTTAGCCTTATAATAATTATATAAAATCTCCCCCTTCTTAAATATAGGAGTCTCCTTAGTATTTATATACTTACTAGTATCACTAGTATTATATATCCTACCAGAAAAACCAACAGGTCTATTATTAGTATCAAACAAAGGAAACATTATTCGATTTATATATAAATCATTATAACCAGTACCCAAACCATACTCCTCTATCTCTAAAGTACTATAATCCTTCTTAGTTAAAACATTAGTCAAAGAATTTTTTCCCAAAGCAAGACCTATCTTAAACTCTTTAATTAAATCCTTAGAAATTCCTCTTCTCTCCAAATACTCAACAGCACCCTTTCCCAAAGCACTATTAATATTATTTTGATACAATCTAAGCGATATATCATACATCTTATAATACTTATCATACTTAGTAACCTGACTCTTTACTCCCGATATCTTAAAATCAATTCCCACTCTCCTAGCAAGAGAAGACAAAGCCTCTTTAAAATCAACATGTTCATAATCCATAACAAAAGTTATAACATTCCCACTTGCCCCACAAGAAAAACACTTATATATCTGTTTATCTTGCGACACACTCATACTAGGATTAGTATCATCATGAAAAGGACAAACCCCAAAATAATTCTTTCCCTTCTTAGTAAGAGGTAAATAACTAGAGATAACATCCACTATATCATTAGCTTTTCTTATCTCATTTACTTGATTATCCATAATCCACCTCCTTAAAACAATATATATTATACTACAAATTTAAACATAGAAAAAGAAAATAATCCTAAATTCATATCAAAATCTACAGACAAAGCTATAAAAACCAACTTTTCCAAAAAATAATGACAAAAACCAAAATATAGTGTATAATTAATGAGGTTGATTCTTTTATAAAAATTAATTGAAAGGAGATTATAATGTTTAAAAAAGACAAAACGTATGTCTTTGCTTTAGGAGGACTTGGAGAAGTCGGTAAAAATATGTATGTTTTAATGCATAACGATGAAATAATAATAATAGATGCAGGAGTTATATTTCCAGAAGAAGAACTAAGAGGAATTGACTATGTTCTTCCAGACTTTACCTTCTTAAAAAATAATGAAAGAAAAATTAAAACTCTTATTATTACCCATGGTCATGAAGATCACATCGGAGCAATTCCATTTCTCTTACAAAACGTCAACATCCCAAGTATTTATGCCCCTAATCAAGCATATGCTCTTATAAAAAAGAAACTTGCTGATAGAAATATAAATTACAAAGGACTTAGACCATACGAAAGCAATGACAAACTTAAATACAAAAATTTTGAAATATCATTTTTTAGAACAACCCATTCTGTACCAGATTCACATGGTATATATGTAAAAACTCCTAATGGTACAGTCGTGGAAACCGGAGACTTCAAATTCGATTTAACACCAATCGGACCAGTTACCGATTTTACAAGAATCAGTGAAATCTCAAAAAATGGAGTTACACTTTTAATGAGTGAAAGTACAAACGTTTTAGATGAAGGATTCTCTATGTCAGAGTCTAAAGTTGACGAAGCACTAAATGAAGTATTTTCCAAACATCAAGACAATAGATTAATCATCGCAACATTTGCTTCTAATATCTATAGATTAAAACATATTATCGAAACATGTAAAAAATATAAAAGAAAAGTATGTATCTTCGGTAGAAGTATGGAAAACAATATAAATATTTCAATGGAAGGTGGTTATATCGATGCCAAAGACGTATTAATCACACCAGAAGTTGCAAATCATATGAAACCAGGAGAAGTAGCACTTTTATGTACTGGTACTCAAGGAGAACCTCTAGCAGCACTCTCTAGAATTGCTGATGGTACTCACAAACAAATAAAACTTAGTCCTACAGATATAGTAATATTCTCATCAAGTGCCATTCCAGGAAACGGAAGAGCCATAGCAAATACCATTAACAAACTATATCTAAAAGGTGTTAAAGTTTATACTAGTTCCACAGACAGAGAAATACATGCCTCTGGACACGCCATGAGCGAAGAACTAAAACTCATGATAAGATTAATGAATCCAAAATACCTAATGCCTATCCATGGAGAATATAGAATGTTAAAAAAACATGCCCATCTTGCCAAAGAATGTGGTATAAAAAAAGAAAACATCTTCGTCCTTGATAATGGTGATGTCCTAGAAATGGACAAAGGAAACATTAAAAAAGTTGGCAACTTTGACGTTACTGAAACCTTTGTAGACGGTAACAGAATCGGAGATATTTCCGGTGCAGTACTTAACGATAGAAAAATCATGGCCAGCGAAGGAATTCTAGTAGTAATAATTAACCTAAACATAGAAGAAAGAAAACTACTTGCAAAACCAATGGTTACAACAAGAGGATTTATTCTTATAAACGAAAACGAAGAACTAATCAAAAAAATAGAAAAAATATCAGAAAAAACAATCATAAAAAAATTGGAAGACAAAAAAATAACATTTACTGATATAAAATCAGAAGTAACAAAAGAATTAAATAATTTTATAAAAGAAGAAACTGGTAGAAAACCAATAGTACTTCCAATTATATTAAACATTAAAAAATAATTACGAGAACACACCCGTAATTATTTTTTTTATTTTACTATCACCTTTGTACCAGTTGGAACATAATTATAAACATACCTAGCTTTCTTATATGGCATATTTACACATCCATGAGAACCATTATATTTATATATTGAACCTCCAAACTCCCATCTCCAAGAAGCATCATGTAATCCTATCTGAGTACTACTATCGATTAACATCCAATAATTAACAAAACTTTTATAATCTGGCCCAATCAAATAAACATTTCTAGCCTTTCCTCTTATTTTAAAAGTTCCCCTTGGAGTATCATGTTTACCTTTTTGCCCTGTTACAACATTTGTTGAAAGAATAAGTCTACCTTTCTTGTAATACCACAACTTTTGATTCTTTATAGAAACTATTACATAAGTCTTATTAGATTTCTTTTGATACCTAGCAGTATATGTAAATGACTTATTATTATATATTGTTATAGAACTCTTTTTACTTATTCTCTTATTTCCTTTATACCAACCTTTAAAAGTATAACCTGCTTTTGTCCTAGCATATAACTTATGTTGATAACCCCTAGAAGTTTTTTCATATCTTACAGAAAAAGTACCACCACTAGTAGTCTTTATTATAGCAGTCCTCATACTAGGCCCAAAATTATACTTAGCATATTTCATTGGATTACTATATGTTGATAACAACCTCAAATTCTTACTTCCAGTAACTGTTAAATTACTTATATTATTATATGATAACGATACCGTGTTTAAAGAAGGAGAATTAACTATCTTTAAACTAGATATTTTATTACTCGGAGCATAAACTTGCTCTAAAGAGGCAAAACCACTCAAATCTAATGACCCTACTAACCCTTTATTCTTAGGCCATATTATCTTAGATACCCTTCCATAACCATCACCTCTAGAAGTCGTTCCCTTAGGAAACCAAGTAGAAGGCTTAGTCCTACTATATAAAGTATTTATCTTTTTTCCATTTGTTTTCTTATTATAACTCTTATTCAAAAAACTAGTTATTTTATTCTTTTCATATGTATTAGTTACATACGAAACACTCTTTAAACCAGCATAATGCTTAAACATTATATGAGTAGTAGATAATACATCTATATTTGGATTAAAATACTTATGATTATCACTACCCTCACTAGTAATATACTCATCATTTACAGAATTATATACATTATAACAATCTGAGGCAGGATCAACTACTATCCACTTTCCATTAACATATACCTCAACAAATATTTGATTTATATTATTAGATTTTACATTTGATCCCCAACTTGTATAATTTTGATCAGCACTTTGATAATAATAACCCCCCACAGTCCTAGCAGGAATTCCTTGTGATCTAGAAAGTGCCACTAACATTGAAGCATAACCATTACTCCTAGCCCTCACCTTACCAGTACTTTTATATTCATATGTCAATAAATAATAAGGATTATCATATACATTACCAAAATTTTTTAAAGTACTTAACTTACTTGGCGTACTGTAATAATAATAATTAGCAACAATCCAATCATGAAACTTTAAAACCTTATTATAAGCCGTTATAGAATTACCCTTTCCTTCTAAAATAGTATTATTTGCAAAATCTCTTATTACTGTTTGTTGATACGTACTCAATCCTTTATAATTAGTTTCCACTAAATCTGTCAAATACTTATCAGAATACCTCGTTCTATCAATACTATTCATATTATTAGAAGAATTTATCATTGTCCTATTTTGATTAACTCTAGAATTTAAATTACCATAATTCACATCTGCATAAATATTACTAAATAAAAACACAGAAAAAATAACAAACAAAATAGCTAAACCCATTAATTTAAAATTAGTCTTTTTCATCATTACACGTCCTTATTATCATACTCTAATTTTATAATATATTGTAAGTCTATTTTTGTCAATGAATAAAATATCTTTTTACCAAAACAGCGTAAAAAAAACAGAAATTATTCTGCTTTCTCCACATCTAAAAATATCACTATATCATTTATATTATACTTATTAACAAGATTATCCTTCTTAATAACATCAAGAGCAAGTGTTTCCCTCTTAATATAATCCTCATAATCCTTTAATACTTCTTCAAAATCATTATCAGAATCATAATATAAATTTATCCTATTTTCAATATCAAAATCCTTTTCTTTTCTAAGATTTTGAACCTTAGACACTACTTCCCTTGCAATACCTTCCTTTATTAAATCTTCATTTAAAATAGTATTCAATATAATAAAATTACTATTTTCCATGGCAACCTTCATTCCCTCTTTAGATTGTATTTTTATATCTAAAAGATCATTACTTATTTCCATATCTTCAAAAACAATTGTTTCCTTATTTACAACTTTTTCAATTTCTTCTTCAGAAAGATCATCTAAAAATCTTACAAAATCTTTCATTTTATTTCCTAAAACCTTACCAGCTTCTTTAAAATTAGGTTTTATCTTAAAATTCATATACTTTGTTAAATCTTTTTCAAAAACTATTTCCTTAACATTTAATTCTTCCTTTATTAAATCCTCTAAACCTTGTAATATTTCTTTATTCTTACCATCTAAAATAACTTCTGAAATTGGTTGTCTTACCTTTATCTTTTCTTCTTCCCTAACATTTCTTCCTAAAGAAATTAAATCTCTAACTAAATCCATTCTTGTTTCAATTTCTTCTCTTATTAACTTTTCATCATAAGAAGGAAATTGCGCAAGATGTACAGATTCTTCCCCTGTTAAATTTTGATATATCTCCTCAGACACAAATGGGGTTATCGGAGCAATTAAAGTAGATAAACCTTTTAAAACATAATAAGTTGTTTGATATACAGCCTTTTTAGAATTATCAAGTTCTGAACCCCAAAATCTTTTTCTATTTCTTCTTATATACCAATTAGATAAATCTTCAGATACAAAAGTTGTTAACTCCTTAACCACTTTATTTAAATCATACTCTTCAAAATAACTAGTTACATTCCTTACTAATTTATTATATTTAGATAACAACCATTTATCAATTTCCTCTAAATCTTCATATGGAACTTTATACTCTCTAGGATCAATCTTATCTATATTTGCATACAAAGCAAAGAATGAATAAGTATTTCTAAGTGGATTAAAGAACTTAGAATGAACTTCTTTTAAACCATTCACATCAAATTTTAAAGGAGTCCATACTGGAGAAGTATAAGGAAGATAAAATCTTACTGTATCTGCTCCATATTTCTTCATAGTAGTAAATGGTTCCACTATATTACCTCTAGATTTACTCATCTTCTTACCTTCTGCATCCAATAATAAATCATTTACTAAAACATTCTTATATGGAGAAATTCCTTTTACAAATACTGATATTACAAGCAAAGTATAAAACCAACCTCTTGTTTGATCAATACCTTCAGCAATAAAGTCCGCAGGATATTGAGTTTCCCAAAGTTCTTTATTTTCAAATGGATAATGATATTGAGCAAATGGCATAGAGCCAGAATCAAACCAACAATCAATTACATCAGTTACTCTAGTCATTTCCTTTCCACAAGAACATTTCAAATGAATATTATCAACATATGGTCTATGAAGATCTATATCATCAGAAACATCTTCTATTGCCCTTTCCTTTAACTCATTCCTAGAGCCAATCATTTCCATATGACCACACTCACATCTCCATAATGGAAGTGGTGTTCCCCAATATCTATTTCTAGAAATTGCCCAATCATTTAAATTTTCAAGCCAATTACCAAATCTCTTTTCTCCAACATAAGAAGGATGCCAATTAACAGTCTTATTAGCTTCTATTATCTTATCTTTTAATTTAGTTACCTCTAAATAAAAACTTGGCTTTGAATAATAAATTAATGGTGTATGACATCTCCAACAATGAGGATAATTATGTTTTATCTTTTGTTTTTTAAATAACTTATCTTCTTTCTTCAAATATTTTATTACCTCAAGATCAGCATCAAAAACATTCATACCTTTCCATAAACCATCAGTATAACAACCATCTTCTCCAACAGGATTAAGATATGGTAAATTATATTTTTTTCCTACCTTAGCATCATCTTCCCCAAAAGCCGGAGCTAAATGAACTACACCAGTACCATCTTCCATGGTAACATACTCATCACATGTTACATAAAATGCTTTCTTATCAACCTTCAACCCTGGAATAAGTTGTTCATATTCTACACCTTCTAAGTCTTTACCTTTGTATCTTTCAAGTATTTTGGCATCTTCACCAAGTACCTTTGATACTAACTTTTCAGCCAAAATAAATTTATATCCCATAGATAAAGCCTTTACATAATCTTCATTCGGATTAACACAAAGTGCAACATTAGAAATTAAAGTCCATGGTGTTGTAGTCCATACCAAAAAATATGCATCTTCATCCTTCTTTTTCATAGTTACTATAACTGTATCAACACTAACTTCTTTATAACCTTGAGCAACCTCATGAGAAGCAAGCCCAGTACCACATCTTGGACAATATGGAACTATCTTATGCCCTTCATAAAACAATCCCTCATCAAAAAACTTCTTTAATATCCACCATTCTGTTTCTATATAATTATTATCATAAGTAACATATGGATGTTCAAGATCAATAAATTGACCCATCTTAACTGTTAAATCAGAAAAAGCCTTTTCATTTTTCCAAACACTTTCCTTACACTTTTTATTAAACTTTTCAATACCATACTTCTCTATATCGGTCTTGTTCTTAAAACCTAATTCCTTTTCTACTGCTAATTCAACAGGAAGCCCATGAGTATCCCAACCTACTTTTCTTAACACTTTCTTTCCTGTCATAGCATGATACTTACATATTGAATCCTTTATAAACTTTGCCACCATATGATGTAATCCCGGAAACCCATTCGCAGTAGCAGGACCATCATAAAATACATAATATTCTTTACCTTGGTCTATACTTTTTTGTAATATATTCTTTTCTTTCCAATATTCAGTAAACGCCTCTTCTACTTTACTTACTTCATCCTTTTTCAATTCCTTAAACATAGTTTTCCTCCTTACAATATAAAAAGATGTTACCAAAGGACGAGATATACCCGTGGTACCACCTTATTTTACTATATTAGTCTTATTTGCTATAACGCGCATACCGTTTTTATCTTAATAAAACACATCCAAAGTGATCCGAAATATACTATTCTTGTTAGCTCCCACCAACCCTAACTCGCTTATAGACTTCATATATCTCCGTCTTCTTCATTTGATTTCCTATTTATAATAACATATTCATTACCAAATGTAAATATTAATTATTTTAAAGACCCAATTTCCTCAAGTGATAAACCCGTACATTCAGAAATCGTATCTAAATCTATTCCCTTTTCAATCATATTTCTAGCAGTTTCAAATGCCTTTTCATAAGAACCTTTATTTATTCCTTCCTCCCTTTCATTATGTAACTCAACCATTCTTGTTAATTCCTCTTTTGTATATTTATCAAGATCAGTTTCCTCTAACACTAACTCAGGTATCTTTCTTATCTTCATAAGTTCTTCATCACCTTCCACTACTCTATCAAGTATTTCTCTATGTCTTGCTACAAACACTGATAATACTTTCTCTAAATAACTAAGAGCCTTTATATCTTTATTATATATTCTTTCTCTTAATTTTGAAAGGTTTAATCTAACTATTTTTACTAAATTTTCATACAAATTTTCTCCATGGTCTCCCACTAACTTATAAACTGTACTTATCTCATCACTATCACTAGTACTATAATTATCACAATTTATCTGTACTACATTACTATTATCTACCATTGCCCTCCTCAAATGACTTATATTTCTATCTTCTAACACCTTGCTTTTTACTCTATTACATTCAAATATTACTACATCCTTATCTACCTTTAAACAATAATCCACTTCTTCCTTCTTTGATATTATACTATGTGCTATAAAACCATT
>CAKOIY010000015.1 GCA_934087515.1 uncultured Bacilli bacterium | reverse complement strand
TTTATCGTTAAACTGTGAAGTTACAAGTGTAAACAGTATTTTTTCATTTATGTGAAGTTATCTCTAAATTTAACGTATTATCTATATATTTATTCTATAACAAAAAAACCACTTTTTCAAGCAGTTTCATTAATAAATCCAAAACAATTACTTTTGACATTTCTCACAATAATAAGTTCCACGTCCTCCAATTTTTATCTTTTTTATAACTGAACCACATACTGGACATTTCTTTCCTTCTTTTTGATGAACATTAAGATTATTTTGAAACAAACCTGTAATACCTTCTTCAGAGGTATAACTTCTTATTGTTGTACCACCTTGTTTTATAGCTTCATGCAAAACAATTCTTGTATTATCAATTATCTTTTTTAATTCATCATCATTAAGATCTTTTCCTTTTTTTATGGGATTGGTTTTACTTAAAAACAAAATTTCATCCGCATATATATTACCAATTCCAGTTATAATAGTTTGATCAAGTAATAATGTTTTTATAGGTAGACTTTTATTTTTATATTTTTCTTTTAAATAATTAATATCTAACATATCATCCCATGGTTCATAACCAAGTTTTGCTAAAGGACTATCATTAATCTTATCTTTTAAAATTAAATACATTTTCCCAAATTTTCTAACATCTTTATATCTAAGTTCAAACTCATTACTTATATTAAATACTACAAGTTCATGTTTTCCTATATCTTGTCCAATATCGCGATATAAATACTTACCTTCCATTCGTAAATGACTAAGTAAATAATAATCATCAAGTTCAAATACTAACCATTTTCCACGTCTTTTTATAGTTTTTATTTCTTGATTCTTGATATTATTTTTTACGAAACTTATATCTTGGTTTTCAAAAACATTATTATGTAATACATTAATATCTAATATTTTCTTATTCTTTAACTTGTTTAGAAGTGCTTTTCTTACTGTTTCTACCTCCGGCAACTCTGGCATTATCAGTCATCCCCTTTATAACCAATCTTTATAATTATTTTATTTATTCTGCTATATTTATTTTTTATTTCTTCTTCTAGTCTGTTTCTTATTTCATCTGCTTCTTTAATAGTTATGTTCTCATCAAAATAAATTTCAAATATAGCAAGATAAGTTTGTCCAAATTTTATTAAATTTATATTTTCTGCTTTTTTAATATTTTCATTTTTTAAAATATAATTTTTTATATTTCTGACTAAGTTTTTATTAGTTTCTTCTTTTATAAGTAAATTACTAGTTTCTTCGTGAATAATAGAGACTCCAACATATATTATTAAAATACTTATTAAAAGTCCTCCTGCTAAGTCTAGATACCTTAACCAAAAGATTTTATCTTGAAATTGAGAGAATATTATTACAAATATTAAGAAAAATGAAGATACAACATCCATTTTTCCTTCTTTAGCATTACTTATTAAAAGATTAGAATTATACTTAATACCTGATTTCATTAAATAATTAGAACACAAATACCTAACTGTCATAGAAATACAAATAATAATTAAAAGAAATGGCGATGGTGTCTGGGTACTTTCTCCAAATACATCTTTTAACATAACAACACCCATACCAATTATGAATATTCCCATCCCCATGCTAAATATATTTTCCATATTTCCATATCCAAAAGGATGAACTTTATCTTCTTTCTTTTTAGAAAGTTTTGCTCCAACAAGAGAAAACACATCTGTTAAAAGATCAGAAATAGCATGAATACCTGATGCTACTAAAGACACAGAATGTCCTAGGATTCCTGATAAAGTTTCCATAGTTATTATAAAAATATTTACAAACAAACTTACAACTAAACTTTTAGTCTCACCATCTTTATTATTTTGCTTCATACCAACTATCACCACTTTCTATATCGACTTTTAATGGCACAGATAACTTGCATGCCCCTTCCATTTTTTCTTTTATTATACTAACTACTTCGTCATACTCATCTCTAGGAGTATCAAAAAGAAGTTCATCGTGTACTTGGATTATCATTTTAGTCTTTAAATTTTTCTTTTTAAGTTCTTTGTGTATTTCAATCATAGCAATTTTTAAAATATCTGCACTAGTTCCTTGAATTGGAGTATTAAGAGCCATTCTCTCACCACTAGTTTTAACCATATAATTAGCACTGCTAAGTTCATCTATAACTCTTTTTCTTCCAAACATAGTTTTAACATATCCATCTTCATGAGCTTTACTAATTAAATTATTCATATAATCTTTAATTCCAGGATAAGTTTCTAAATAATTATCAATAAACTTTTTAGCATCCTTTACATTTATTCCTAAATCTTCAGATAGACCAAAACTACTTATACCATAAAGAATTCCAAAATTTACAGCTTTAGCATTTCTTCTTTCATTTTTTGTAACTTCATGTTCTCCGATATGATATATATCCATAGCAGTCTTAGTATGAATATCCATATCTTTATTAAAAGCCTCAATTAAGTTTAAAGCCCCGGACATATGAGCAAAAACTCTAAGTTCTATCTGAGAATAATCACTAGAAATTATAACTCCTCCATCACTTGGAATAAAAGCTTTTCTAATAAGTCTTCCATATTCTTCTCTAACTGGAATATTTTGAAGATTAGGTCCCACTGAAGAAAGTCTTCCAGTTCTAGTAAGTGTCTGAGTAAATATAGTATGAATCTTTCCATCTTCTTTAATATAATCAATAAGACCTACTATATAATTAGAATATAACTTAGTAACAGTTCTATAATCAAGTATCTTTCTAATAATCTCATAATCAGTAAGTTTATTTAAAATATCAACACTAGTAGAATAACTCTTATCACTTTTTATTCTCTTAGGATAAGGAATACTTAAATCATCAAATAAAACCTTTCCAAGTTGTTTAGGACTCATAATATTAAAATCTCTTGTTCCTGCAAGTCTATATATATCTTCTTCTAAATCTTTTACTTGTTTACCAACCTCAAACTTCATCTTATCTAAAAACTTTTTATCAATATTTACTCCAGCATATTCCATATCAATTAATACATAAGTAAGAGGTAAATCAATTTTCTCATATAAAGATAAATAACCCTCAGACTTTAACTCATCATAAAACTTAGTTCTATTTTCATATATAAAACTAGACTTATTTATCATGTTACTAATAAAATCTTCTTTTAATAACTTTTTCTTTCTCTTTAACATCTCTTCACAAGAAGCACTATTATAACCACATATATTCATAAGATAAGATACATCTTCTTTAATATGATAATTAAGTATATAAGACTCAAGCATTAAATCATAAATCTTATTATTAATAACAATTCCATTATATTTAAACAATATATATAATTTCTTAAGATCATAAGTATAAAGACAAACATCATCATTAATAACAATATTTTTTATATTATTAGCTTCAACAAAATAATTACCATTACTATTAGAAATACTTATACCTAAAATTTTTTTATCGTGATAATTACCTTCATTTTCTATATAAATAGCACTATTTTGAGAAATATTTATCTTATCTACAAGATTATAATCTTTCTTTTCTTCTGTCTTTTCTTTTATATTAAGTTTCTTAATTAAAGAAAAAAACTCATATTCTTTTAATAAAGGTACTAATTTGGGAGTAATACCTTCATATTTAATCTTTTCAATATTCTTATCAATTGGTACTTCTTTATAAATAGTAGCAAGTTCTTTAGAAAAAAATGCATTATCTTTATCATTTATAAGCTTTTCCTTAGTCTTACCCTTTATCTCATCAATATGATTATATATTTCTTCAACAGTACCATATTTTTGTATCAAAGCACTAGCGCCTTTTTCTCCAATACCTTTAACACCAGGAATATTATCACTAGAATCTCCCATTATTCCCTTTAAATCTTTAATCTTTTCAGGAGTAAAACCATAAGTATTAATAAAAGAATTTAAATCTAATCTAATATAATCATTACTCTTTAAAAGCTTAACTTCATTTTTATCAGTAATTAATTGTAATAAATCTTTATCACTACTAACAATAACTGAATAATATTCATTACTCTTATCTATTTCATTTGCAAAAGTACCAATTATATCATCAGCCTCATAATTATCTATTTCAAAACACTTTATTCCCATAGCATCTGCTATCGCTTTAGCAACAGGAAATTGTTCTTTAAGTTCCAAAGGAGTTTCTTTTCTACCATCCTTATAACCATCATATTTATCATGTCTAAAAGTTTTACCTTTATCAAATGCAATCATCATATAATTAGGACATTCTTCGTTTATAATCTTATTAAGCATATTTATAAATCCAAACAAAGCATTAGTAGGAAAACCCTTAGAATTTCTAAGAATAGAACCCTTATATGCTGTAGCATAATAACTTCTAAAAAGAAGATTATTACCATCAATTAATATTACCTTTTTCATTTTTACCACCATATTAATTATAAAACAAAAAACAAAGATATACAACGAAATTCAAATTTTATAAATATAATTCTATAAAAAATACTATTAAACATATACGAATAAATAAATAGCATTTATATTATAAAAAAAAAGCCATATAAAGCTTTATTTATTCATTAAATAATTAATTATATCACTTGTATCTATTCCTAATAACATTACTATTATAAAAGCTCCTACTATGAATGGTCCAAAGGGAATTATTTTATCTTTATTTTTAATTAATAAATAAAGTGAACCAGGAAGTGCTAAAAAAGCTCCTAGTGATAAAGATAAAACTGCTACTAAAGGTTTTACAGTCATTCCTAGTATAGCCATTAATTTTATATCTCCTCCACCTAAACTTTCTTCTTTAAATAGAAAATTGCCAAGTTTCATTAAGGAAAACATAAGTAAAAACATAATAGCCCCATAAACTACATAAGTACAAGCATCAAGTATTCCTTTAGTAAATATATTATAAATAAATATACTTATTCCAAAGAATACTATAATACTATCTGGAATTATATAATAATTTAAATCTGTTACAGTTACTATAATAAATAAAGAACAAAGTAAACAAGAAAGTATTAACTCTGGACTAATTCCATAAACATAATAACTTAAAGCAAAAAGTATTCCTGTTAAAAACTCTATAACTGGGTACATAATGCTTATCTTTTCTTTACAATTTTTACATTTTCCTTTTAAAAATATATAAGAAAATACAGGAACAAGTTCATAAAACTTAAGTTTATGATTGCATTTAGGACAATGACTAGAAGGAAAAACTAAGCTTTCCTTCTTACAAAGTCTTAATCCTACAACGTTATAAAATGAACCAAATACCAACCCTAATATAAAGAATATTATTAAATATATTATATCTAAACTATTCATAATTATTACCTATAATACGGCATCATACATACCAAACATTGGAATAACTACTGATACAACAATTATACCAACTATAATTGCTATAAATATAATAAGTAATGGTTCTATAAAAGTATTTATTCTTTTAACTAGATTAGCATGTAAATCTTGATAATAATCTGCAACATAACTCATCATCATAGGTAGTCTACCAGTATTTTCACCAGTAACTAACATTTCATAAGCAACAATTGGAAAAGCCCATTTATCTTCAAAAGCATCACTTATCTTAGCGCCTTTAGCTAAATACTCTAATGACTCATTAATTATATCTTTAAATACTTCATTATTAGAAACAGAACTAAGTATTGTCATAGAATCTGTAATAAATACATTGTGATTTAGTAAAGAAGCAAATGTCTTAGTAAACATAGCAACTTCTCTATAAATAATAATCTTACCAAAACCAGGTAATTTCATTGCAATAGTTTGCATAGTCTTTCTAAATCCTTTTACATATTTAAATAACAATATATATCCTACAACAAGTCCTACTAAAACTCCAATTATTATAAACTTATGTGCTGTTAGGAAACCACTAGTTGCTAAAACAATTTTTGTAATTGCCGGAAGTTCTACATTTTGTTGATTGAAAAGAGATACAAACGATGGAATTACATATGCTAATATAAAAACAAGTACACATATTGCAAATACAAATAGTATTGATGGATAGATCATAGAACTAATAGCAGCTTTTCTTGTTTTATCTATAGCTTCATAATAATCTCTCATATCATCAAGTATTTCAGGCAAATCTCCTGTTAATTCAGCAGTTCTTACCATGTTAATAAGCAATAATGGAAAAGCACTTCCTTGTGATGCTAACGCACTAGAAAAACTTTCTCCTTTAGATAATTCATAAATAATATTAGAATAAATTCTCTTTTTTTCAGCCTTAACAGATTGTTTTTCTAAAATTCTTACTGAATCTATCAAAGGAATTCCTGCTTTTAAATATGTAGATAACTGAGTAAGTAAAAATGATAATTCTGAATAACTTAACTTACCACTTCCTATCTGCATATTAAGTACTGAGTTTTGGGCCTCAATCTTGATTATTTTATAACCCTCATTCTCAAGATAAGAAATTACCTCAGCCTGATTATAAGCATCTAAATAACCATAAAACTTTTTACCTTTTTGATTTTCTACTCTATATTTATACTTTACTTTTTTACTTTTTAAAGTATCAGCTTTTAACCCTTCTTTTGTTGATGTTAAAACTTGTTCTACTCTTTCTTCTTGAACTGGTTGTTCTACATTTTGCATATTAACGTTTTCACTATTATATTCCGGCACATCATTTAAATTTTGATTTTGTCCATTCATAAGTACACCTCCACCTATTATCACATTAATTTTACCCCACTTACAAAATATAGTCAACTTGAAAGAGGTAAAAATTATTTATTTTACGATTTAATTATAATTAAAAATTTTTTATTTTCTAGAAAATATCTATTGTTTTTCCTAGAATTTGTAAAGTTTTCTTAATATCAAAAGTTCTTCTTAATTGTTACATTTTTTGTTTTATTACATATATTGTATTAGGAGGTTTTCTATGAATAATAATTATACTTATTTTAATCCAAATTCTTCATTTATGCGTGCTGCTCCACTTAATTCTGGTATTATGAGTACTGCTGCCCCACTGCCTAGATTTAGTTCATTACTTGGCGGATCAAAACTTGGAAGTGCTGCTGCTACAACTGTTGGAGCATCAAAAGTTACATTTTCAGGGATCTTAAATGGTGCTAGTAAAACTCTTGGAGTAATAAATCAAGCAATACCTGTCTTTTACCAAGTAAAACCTATATGGAATAATGCAAGAACTATGTTTCGTGTAGTTAAAGAAATAAACTCAAAAGATAAAACTACTACTAACACAAATAATAATACTTACAATAACACCAATAATACAGAAAAAAAAGAACAAGGTAATGCTCCTACGTTCTTTGCTTAAAACTATCTAATATTTCTTTTGTAATACTATCAACATCATAAGATAATCTATGTATTATTGAATATTTATTTCCACTCTTCATGTAATTTTTTACATTAAACACTAAATCACTATCATTTAACAATCTATAATAACTACTACATGAAGATAATTCTATTACTACCTTAAAACTATCTTTTGGTAGTATTTTTTCACGTTCATCACTATTTAATTTCATAAATTCTTCAAGTGAAGGAATACTTACTACTCTAGACTTTATCATATGTTTTTCCAAAGTAGAATGAATATCTAAAGCAAGTTTTACATCAGAACCGCTTGCTATTAAAGACATTTCCTTTGATTTACCTTTAAGAACATATCCACCAGACATTGTCTTTTTAATATCAGTATGTTCACATAATGGTAAAATATCTTTACTAAGCACTATTACTGTTGGGCCACTTTTATTAAGGGCATTTTGAAAACTACCTATTATTTCATTCCTATCACATGGTCTAAATACATTAACATTTGGAATTAATCTAAGCATGTCAATTTGCTCTATTGGTTGATGACTAGGACCATCTTCCCCAATTAAAACACTATCATGAGTAAAGATATATATATTACTTAAATTCATTAAACTAGCCATTCTAATACTAGGTATCATATAATTAGAAAATGCTAAAAATGTCGAAGTAATAGTCCTAATTCCCATTAATTCAAGGCCATTTGCTATAACACTTGCGCCTAATTCTCTAACACCACATTCAATATTTTTGCCTGTTCTATTCTTTTTAGTAAATCTTTCTTTTTCTTTAAACATAGCTTTAGTAGAAGTACCGGTATCAGTCATTAAACACATAACATCTTTATGCTTTAACTTATTTATCACTAATTGACCCATATCTCTACCAGTATATTCCTTTTCAGGATTAAATTTAAAAATACTATTTTTTAAATCAATTTTTTTATTTAAAGAAACTATATTTTCAAAATCATTAACTAAACTTTTATCTAACTTATTAATTAATCTTTCATAAGTTTTTTGCCATTTAGCAATTGCTTGCTTATTTCTACTTTCAATATTATCTTTCATATAATTACAAGCATCAGATAAAACTGTATAAGGTACATCTCTTATTCCTAACTTTTTCTTTACTCTTTTTATATCTTCTTTAGATAAGGGTTTACCATGTACTAAATTAGTATTTTGATATTTAGAATCTTTACCAATAATAGTTTTTATTCTTATTAGAGATGGTTTATCACTCACGCTTTTACTTTTCTCAATTAAACTATCAAAAGTTTCAAAATCATAAGCATCATCTAAGTTATGAGTATCCCACCCCATTGCTTTATATTTATCTAATACATTTTCACTAAAGACATCATCTAGTGAACCATCTAAACTTACATTATTAGCATCATATAAAACAATTAACTTTCCTAGTCCAAGATCTCCAGCTAAAGATGCAACCTCTGAGGAGACACCTTCCATTAAATCACCATCACTTACTAAAGCATAAGTATAATGATTAATTAAACTACTCTTTAAATTCTTAAATTTTTGATTTAAATAAGCCTCTCCTATAGCCATACCCACTGCATTTCCTAAACCTTGTCCTAAAGGCCCAGTCGAAGCATCAACTCCAGGAGTAACCCCAACTTCAGGATGTCCTGGTGTCTTAGACCCATATTTTCTAAATTCTTTTAAATCTTTTATCGTCAAATCAAACCCACTCATAAAAAGTGTTGCATATAAAAGTGCAGACCCATGTCCACACGACATAACAAATCTATCTCTATTAACCCAATCTGAATTTTTTGAATCAAATACTAAATGATTACTATATAATCTATACATTATCGGAGATGCTCCAAGCACAATTCCAGGATGACCAGAACCAGCCTCATTTATCATATCTATTCCTAATGCCTTTATATTATTTATTACTTTTAAATCTAAAGAATTATCACTAAGTTTCTTGCCAACATTAACAAATGTCATATAATGCTCCTCCTTCTTCCATAAATTATTATATCAAATTAATCACCAAAACAAAAGAAAACCTGTAAAATGTTTTACAGGAGTCAAGAATCCAAATGCTTATTATTCATTATTTGATTTATCTCATCATTTTTATCATACTTTTGCATATCTAAATAACTATTCTTAAAATCTTCATCACTAAATTGTACTATCTCATCATCATTATCTTTATTTTTATTTCTTTTAAATATATTAACAATAGATTTTTTACTATTAATTTTATTATCTATATTATTATAATTAACATTACCATAAGCATTATTATTTTGATAATTATTGTTTTGTCCATAATTATTATTATAATCACTATTTTGATAATTAGTATTACTATAGTTATTATAACTATTAGAAACATTGTTATAAGTATTATTAGTATTATTATAATTATTTATTTCCTGATAACTATCATTATTAAAGTTATTATTAATAGTATTATTTGTATTAATATTACTGCTATCAACATAGTTATTACTATTTTGATAATTATTCATCTCATAACTTTGATTGGTATAACTATTATTTTGTTCATTTAAATTATAATCTTGATAATTATTACTTTCATTATAACTATAATTATCATTCATATTGTATTCATTACTTTTGGGTTTATTATCTAACTTATAAGTTAATTTTCTTACGACAAAATTCATAATGAGGATACCAAGCCAAATAAAGAATACACACATACTAGCTTGCAACAAAATCATCATTGTGCTATTTGAATATATATCAGTTATTTCATATATATTTATTCCATAACTTTTTGCAGAATCAAGTACTAATACAAAGAAAAACCAAATTAGAGCAAAACATATTATATTAAATAACTTTGTTATTTGTGTATAATGAGTATCAACAAAGTTTAAAGCTAACAATAATAAACTAATAAGTAACATTGATAAATAAACTACTAAATTGGGAAAATACATAGCTTTAAAAAATTTATCTACTACACTATCATTTATTGCTAATACATAACCACCATATCTTGCTAATACTAAAATCATCAACAATATATATGATGCAATTGCTATTATTTTTGGGGCTTTACTCTTGACCTTTGCATTTATTATTAAAATAGTTATTGTAAATACTAAAATAACTAAAAGAGTTATAAAAAATGAAGATGAAATTATTGTTTCAAATATTGTTTTTATTCTTTCACTAAGTGTAAATCCATCCATTTTTTACCCCTCCTTTTCTATATTTTTTTCTCTTCAGTAAGTTCAAATATTAAAACTAAATAATATTTATGATAATCAGGTCTTGCACAAGTTATTAAAGTAAGTTGTTTCTTAGAACTATGTCTATAAAGTGTTACTCCATCATATTGTAAATCTTTATAAGTTTTAACTAAACTATAACTATATTTTCTTCCTTTATATGTAACATATGCTTTATCTCCTAAAGAAAGTTTATCTAAATTTGTAAAGAAAGCATTCCATCTTGAACCATTATGCCCTGCTATTATAAAGTTACTATAAGCATCATCTGGATACGTTGAACCACTTAAAATTGCAATATTTTGATCAACATTATTACCAGATGTACCATACTTTACAAACCCTCTATTAAAGTTTATTGCTGGTATTGCAAGCCTTCCGATATAATTATACTTAATATTTTTCTTCTTAACCCTTCCTGAAGTATCTCCTCTAGAAGTATTATTTCTTATAACTGGTTCATTAGTAACATACTCTGGTTCCTGAGAAAGAAGCATACTCATTTCTTCATAAACCCCAGCTCTTTTTGCTAGAAAGTAATCGTGTCCTATTATGGCAATACCACATAAAATTATAATAAGCGCTATCGTAACAAATTGTTTATTATTTAATCCATCATTCATAGTTAGACACCTCTACTAGTATAATTATAACTATATTTTTAAAAAACAACAAGTACTAAGACGCAAAAAAGAAACTATTTTACTTTTAGTTTCAAATTTTTATCTTTATCATAAACAGTTGAACTTATTATTATCTTATTATTACCTTGCTCTACTTTCTCAGAAGTTCCATCAGTATATATAATATCTACTTTAGATATATCTCCCTCATATTTAAGTTGTTTAACCTTCTTAATAGAAAGTGGTAAGGCTTTATTCTCCTCTTTTGTCTTTATTAAATTATTATTAATATCAAGAGTATAAATCTTATCATTTTTATCAATTATATATACTTTAAACAAATAACCATATTTTTTAAGTTTTTTATATGTTAACTTAGTAAAATCTACTTTCTTATTCTTTTTAACTTCAAGAACTCCAAACATTTCCTTTACAGTAATATCTTCATTCTTATCATTTTTTATAACTTTATCATTATAACTAGCCACTAATTTTTTTTCAAAATTTTGATAAATCATTACCTTATCACATAACTTATTCCCTATACAAACATAATCAAAATAGGGTTTAACATCTTTTAAATTATCTAAAAGTTCATAACTATCTTCTTTATTTATATACTTTAACTTATTATTATTATCTAAATATATAAAATTGGTTTTAAAGCCATTACTCTTATGTATATAAACATATTTCTTATCATATATAGGAGAATAAACACTATCAATATTAGAGGCTATCTTTTCAAACTTATAGTCTTTCTTATTAGCAATATTTATATAAACATAATATAAATCACCCTTTTTAGTAAGTGCACTAAGTTCATATATATTATCATTTAAATTATTATAATAAACTGTAATATTACCACTTGGAAGACCAGTTATATGTTTATTATAAATATTATTTTTATTAGTATACTTAACATACAAAGTATTATTCTTATCTAAATACATATATACATCATTTTTTTCATCTTTAAAATTAGTTATTTCTTCAGAAGTCTTAACATAACTATTATTAAATAAATATTCTATATTATAATAATTATCTACTTTTGTTTCTATTGTATTTTCTTTCTTTTTATTAGCATAACTTTCATATGTATAATACCCAATTACTACAAAAGCACATATTATTAACAAAAAACATATAAATTCTACAAATTTCTTGCTTTTAAAATTCATTGTATCACCAATTAAATCATACTATATAGCAACTTTTTTTGCAAGTTAAAATTAATCCTTTACTATAGAACCTGCTCCATTAAAAATATATTTAATAACTCCATCAACAACTTTTTCTAATTTTAAAGAAGTTCTATATACATTAGAGGTTACCTTATTAGAATAATCTTTATCTTCATACAAAACATATTTTTTTACATCAATGTTTTTTCCTTTACTAATATCATCTTCAAAACTTTTTATTTGTTCTTCTGTAAGAGTCTTTGCTTTTTCATTTCTATTCTTATAATAGCCTTGTTGTTCTGCAAGTAACAATATTACAAAAAACACAAAGAAAGATGACATTATAATCAAAAATATTTTATTTTTCATTTGTTTTCCTCCACATAATATTTTATAGCTTTAGAAAGTGCTACTGCAGAATTATATATTTCTTCTAAAGTATTATCAGGACCCCCTAATTCTACTAAAAACATATTACTATCATAATCTTGGTAAAAAGTACTATTAGGCTGGTAATAAGTACTTCTAAGAAGACCTTTATAATGTTTATTTAAATATTTTTCCATAACTTTTATACCTTTAAGATTCCTTTTATAATACTGATTTTTTGTACCTACTAAAAACATAATAGTAGCATACTTTTTATTATTAATACTAACTCTAGCAACATCTCCTACTACAGAATCCCTATGCATATCAAAAAAATATTTTAAACTAGGATTTTTACCCCTTCTTGCTTTTAAATATTCTAAACTAACAGTATAAGTTCCTGGATAATCAAGACCTCTTTTATTAACCTCTTTTTGAACAGATTTTGTCTCTATAATGGAATTTATATTAAGTTTTAAAAGTTCATCTTTCATAATATTACTAACTGTTTTAACTGTCGGAGTTATATTATAAAAACTACTCTTATACTCCTCTGTTTCGTGAGTATTATAAATATAAACTATAGGATCAAGCGCAATATTAGTCTTATTATTAACTTCTTCTTTTTTTATTAGTTTTTTATTACTTATGTTAGTACTAGAACTAAACTTAGTATTAACATTATTACTTGTAACTGATGATAAAACAACACTTTTCTTATCATCACTTAATAAAAAACTTATAATATCAATCTTCTTAAAACAATCACAAACATATATCAAAGATAAAACTAATAAAAAAAGACAAAAAAGAATTTTAACTCTATTCATACTTATCACCACTATAAGTATAAAGTTTAGACTATTCTTTTTTTGTCGATATATTATGTATAGTATTATTAATCGCAGAACTAATTAAATCAGTTAGCTTATCACTTAAAAAATCTATTTCTTTAGGAGTAACCATTAAATTATACCCAATCGGGGTTAAAACATCATTAATAAGTAACTTCTTTTCCATATTAGATAAGTTACCTAATACTCCTAAAAAATATTTAGATTCTTCACTAGAAAGAGTATAATTATTATTTTTTAGATAATTAATACTTCCAGAAGGTATCAACTTATCTACTAAGTTATTCTTATTTTTTATATTATAACTAAAATGTTTCTTCATAAAATTTAATGTATCATTAACAATAGTACTAGCATTAACCACGGTAGGAACTCCAATTGCAATTACTGGAATATCAAATATATCACATGAAATTTCTTTTCTATTATTACCTATGCCACTTCCAGGATTAATACCTGTATTAGTTATTTGAATTGTCTTTAAAAGCCTATCAACAGAATCACTAGCTAGTGCATCAATTATAATTAAAAAACCAGGATTAACCTTATTAACAACTGAATAAATTATATCACTAGTTTCAATACCAGTTGTTCCCATAACACCAGGAATAAGACACATAGAAACTCTAAAGCCTTCCTCTAAACTACCGGTAAGATCATAAATATGTTTAGTTATAATTACATTTCTAGCAGATTTAACACCAAGTTCATCCGCAGTACTCCTCTCATTACCAAGTCCAATCACCATACAAGAAGAATTAAGTCCTATCCCAGTTCTTGAGAACATCTTACGAAGTTCTTTTTCAAACACATGAAGACAATCACTATAATTATCCTTATCAGTAATATCAGAAAAAGAAATTGTTGTATAAAGACCTTCTTTTCTTCCTAAAGAACTAGCACTTTCCCTATCAAGTTCAATATTACTTACTAAAATACCCTTATAAGAATATTTTTTCTCATATTCAAAATCCTCAGATACAAGATCTGCAACTAAATCAGTCCTTGTTTCATATTTAGATAAATCAATATCTCTCATAATATCACCATTATTATTGTACTATTTTCATAAGAATTAATACAAAATAGAAAAAAATTATAGAAAATTATCAATTTTATTTGCTTTTTTATTATATTTTTGTTAAAATTTAAAGTGTTAAAAAAAGTGAGGTGAAAAAATGCCAAATATTAAAAGTGCTAAAAAAAGAGTAAAAACAGATGCAATTAAAAAAGAAAGAAATAAAGATAAAGTAGCAAGCATGAGAACTGCTATTAAAAAAGTAAAATTAGCTTCTAAACAAGGTGATGTAAAACTTGCTGAAGAAAACTTAAAAGTAGCTAATAAGAAAATTGATAAAGCTGTAAAAAGTGGTTTAGTTCATAAAAATAAAGCTGCTAGAGATAAATCAAAACTTACAAAAACTGTTAATAATATAAAGTAATATTTAGTTGATTACTTTATTTTTTTTTGTTAGAATATAGATGGTGATTAATTTGAAAAAAGTTATAATTATTTTAACTATTACATTATTAATAGTCGGAGGTTTCTACTATATAGGAACTCATTATCAAGATGAAATATATATCTATTATAGGGAAAATGTAAAAAAAGTAAAACAAGATATAAAACTAGAAAAAAATGAATATTATAAAGATAAAAACTATTCATATGTACAAAATACAAATGACTTTGTTGCAAAAGATAAAAAACATCTAATAAATATATTTTATACAGTAATCAACAGTGGTGCTAACAAATTTACATTCTACTGTGATGAAAATTATAAAAATTGTACAAAAGATGTTATAGAATTAATAAGTAACAAAGATACCTTATCAAATGTTAATAATTTTGTTCATCCATATAATTCATTTGAAACAATAAATGCATCTTATGATGAATATGGACAAGTAGATTTAACTATTAATAAAGTATACACAAAAGAAGATATACAAGTATTAAATACTAAAGTACAGAAAATAATAAATAAAAAAATAAAAAAGAATATGAGTAACAAACAAAAAATAAAAACAATTCATGATTATATAATAAATAATGGAAGATATGCTACAGATAAAATAAGAAAAAAGCATCCAAACAAAGACTATAACAAAGCAAATGATATCCTAATAGAGGGAGTGGGACTTTGCAGTGCTTACTCAGATGCAATGGCTCTATTTCTATATGAATTTGGTATAGACAATTACAAAATTGCTAGTGATAATCACATATGGAACTTAGTAAAAATAAATAATAAATGGTTACATTTAGATTTAACTTGGGATGATCCAGTAACTCAAACAGGAGTTCAAAAACTAGAAGATATATTTATGTTAATAGATAACAAAGAACTAAAAGAATTAAAAGTAACACAACATAAATATGATAAAAATATCTATAAAGAAGCCTTAAATTAGGTTTCTTTTTTAACAATAAATAAAAATCTCTAGAAAACCTAGAGATCTCACAACTTATAATATTTCTTTTTAATGTGAAGAAAATATAATAGAAACTATAACTTTTCTATTTCTTTAATGTCTAAACCTGTTACTCTAGAAATTATATCTATACTTATATTTTCTTTTAACATATTTTTAGCAGTTTCTATTTTGTTATCTCTAACACCCTTTTGCTCAGCATTATAAAGCTCAGTATTTCTCAGTAATTCTTCATGTAATTCCTTATCATATAAGCCCACAATATCATCGCTTATACTTGCTCTTTTTGCATCTTTTACATAATCTTCCATTACTTTCTCCCCTTTATAGAGTTTTGATAAATTACTATTTATTAATGTTCTCTAAACATAGATTATTTATAACTTTTCTATTTCTTTAATATCTAAACCAGTACATTCAGAAATTAATTCTATATCTAAACCTTTGTTTAACATATTCTTGGCTGTTTCAAGTTTATTTTCTTTGATTCCTTTTTTCATGCCTTCTTTAATGCCTTTTTCTTTGCCTTCCTTAATACCATCTTTTTTTCCTTGTTTTATACCTTTTTGCTCAGC
>CAKOIY010000014.1 GCA_934087515.1 uncultured Bacilli bacterium | reverse complement strand
ATGCAGGTGTAGTTTAATGGTAGAACCTCAGCCTTCCAAGCTGACTGCGTGAGTTCGATTCTCATCACCTGCTCCATTGACGAATCTGTTCGGAAAATCCGAACTTGATATATAGAAATCAATCGAAAGATTGATTTTTTTGTTGTTATACTCCCACGTGCCAGCTTGGAAGTCATACAAAGAAATCATCCTAAAAGAAAGGATGGTGAACATTATGATAAAGATTATTGAGCAAGAAATAAGTTTTGATGATTCATTGAAGAAGAAATTAGAATTTATATGTGATTTTTGCAATACTACTCCTAAATTTATTAATGGTAGTATTCGTAAAATTGATAAGACTAATTTATCTTATATAGAACCACATAGAATAATCATCAATGACATAACATTTCTTGCTTTTAATTATTCTACTGAGATTTATATTAAAAATTTAAGTAAGAAGATACAAATAACAGAGTTAGAATCATATTTAAAGTCGCTAAACTAGTAATTTTGTCGAATTTCGTTTATAATTAAATTAAGAAAACTTTATATTTAATTTATTTATGGGCGAAGTAGTATAAAAACCATAGTTAAGACTATTTTGCCCTTTTTTAGTAAAAGGAGTTGATTTTAATGGATGAGAATAAAAAGATATGTGGATTATATATGAGAGTTTCAACTGAAGACCAAGCACGTGAAGGATTTAGTTTATCAGAACAAAAAGAAAGATTAAAAGCATTTTGTAAGTTCAAAGGATATGAGATTAAGGATTATTATGAAGATGCTGGTATAAGTGCTAAAACAGGCAACGAAAGACCTGAATTCATTAGATTAGTGGAAGATATTAAAAGTGGTAAAATCAACACAATAGTAGCCTTAAAATTAGATAGAATATCAAGAAGTATCTTTGATTGGGAAAACATTATGAAAACACTAGAAAAATATAATGCTGATATTGTGTGTGTTAATGATGATATAAATACTACTTCTGCTAATGGTAAAATGATATCTCGTATTATGATGAGTGTATCTCAAAATGAAATTGAAAGAACATCAGAAAGAACTAAAGTTGGACTAGCAGGTGCTATTAAACAAGGACACGTTCCCTGTATCAAATGGCACCAACTCATTTTTATCGTTTTTACTGTTGTTTTTAGGGGGAATAGTAAACTTGTACTCTTTCCCCGTTTTTAATACAAATCTAGCAACTCTAGGTAGTTTATTACCGTCCTCATCATAATCTCCAACAATGATACATTCAATCATTTTTTCAAATACTTCTCGTTTAAATTGTTTTAACTCTCTTGGTTCATTGAAATAGTCATCAATAGATTTAAGTTGTTTAGATAATCCTTTATTTTCAGCAAGTAATTCTTCATAATATCTAATTTTATTTTTGATATTATTTAATTCATCAAGTAGTTCCTTTTCCTTTTTCATAAATAATTCTTTTCTATCAATATCAGTATTATCAAGTTCCATATCAATTATTTTAGATAATCGTTGTTCTATGGTTGTTTTTTGATTATTCAAATCATTTAATTTGTCTTGATAATCATTATCATTAACAACTTCTTTAATTGCTTGTAATAAAACTTCCTTTGTTTTGTGCTTATTTTTAACTATATTGTTATATAGCATAACAAAAACCTGTTCTAATTTAGTTTCACTTAATCCTACAGAATCAGGACAAGCATCAGAATGCTCACGTTTTTTAATACAAGTCCAGTAGATATTATATTTAGGGTTCTTTTTAGAATAGGAACTATGTCTTCTACAAAAGTTAGTTCCACAAAATGCACATTTAATCTTGCTACTAAAAGCATATTTGCTTGTTTCTCGGCTAGTATAACCTTTCATAGTCATTGGTTTACTTCTTTTACTGGCAATTTCTTGTGCTTTATCCCATATATCTCGTGATATTATTGCCTCGTGATGATCTTTGATATAGTATTTGTCTTTTTCTCCTTTATTTAAAACACTCTTATGAGTAATAGGACTTACTGTGTATGATTTTTGTTGTAATAAATCACCAACATACTTTTCTTGGTGTATCATATTGCTAACTGAAGAAGTTGACCATCTAGCACCTGTATAACTAGGTATTTTCATCTCTTCTAGTTTATTAGCAATTCTTCTACAACCCATACCAGATACATACCAATTAAAAATCATTCTTACAACTTCTGCTTGTTCTTCATTTATATCTAATTGTTTTGTTTCTTTGTTCCAATCAAATCCATAGCAATCAGGACTTCCAACATATTCGCCACGTTTCATCATAGCTTTTAAACCTAATTTAACGTTTTGAGAAGTGGATTCACTCTCTGCTTGAGCAAATGCACTATAAACAGTTAAAAATACTTCACTATCTAAATCTAATGTGTGAATATTTTCTTTCTCGAAATATATATCAACTTTTCTATCTCTTAAATCTCTAACATATTTTAAAGTATCAACAGTATTTCTAGCAAAACGTGAGATAGACTTTGCTAAAATGATGTCTATTTTACCATTCATAGCATCATCTATCATACGTTGAAACTCAGTTCTATTCTTAACTTGTGTTCCAGAAATACCCTCATCAGCATATATTCCTACAAATTCCCAATCAGGATTAGATTTTATCTTTTCAGTGTAATATTTAATTTGTGAGTTATAACTCGTTAGTTGTTCTTCATCATCTGTACTAACTCGACCATAAGCACAAACTCTTTTTTTCTTATTTGCAACAGTAGTATTATCTTCACATTTGAGATTAGCAGTTATAATCTCAACTTGTGCCATTTGCACCTCACTTTCTTAATTCTTCAATTTCATTTTGAACTAAATACTCCGTTCAATAGAATTATACCTTATTTTTGTATAAATCTGTACTCTTTAATAAAAACTTTTAATTTTTTCTTTTAAAATATAAAATTGTTTTTCAGTTATTAACTTTAAATCTAATAAATCAGAAATAATATACAAATTAATTGATTCATCAATAATATTATCTATTTCTAACTGATTTAATTGTTTAGTGGTTTTTTCTTCAATGATTTCATACATTAAATCGTCTCCTTTCGTTTTAAAATTTTTGTAATAGTATTAAATAATAATTTTTCATAACTAATCTCAAACCTCCATTGCACATTATTTAAATTCACTTAAAAGTTGTTCCATTTCCTGTTGTTCTGCTTCAGTGGGTATTTCTTTTTCACATCTTTTACCATCCCAAACCATAACACCATCAGGATCATATCTAATATGTGGTTCTCTTTTACCATTTAAAATATCTTCTTTGTTATTAGATATATCTGTGACAGTAATAAATAGTTGGATTTTATTATTGGTAACATAAGAGTTAAGATAACCTTTTATAAATACTTTAGTTCCTTTAACAAAAAAATCCTTATAAGTTATATAAAGATTTCTGTTAATATTTAAACTAGAATATACTTTGTTTTTATCATATTTAAGAGTGGTTAACCCAAACTTAATATAATCTCGATTATTGTCTGTAATATTGTTTATAATTCCTGAAATAATTATTTCATTTAAATCTACATTCATTTATCATTTCCTTTCATTTTAATTCTTTTATTAATTTAAATTATTTAAATAAATTTTAAATTATTTTATTTATTATAATTATTTATTAATATTATTTATTCTGTTAGAAGTTCTTCACTATACATATTAGCAGTATCTTGCTATTTACTCTAGAAGATATTTGTTAAATAGATTTTTCTCATATTAGGTTCGTTTTCTACTTTAATATAATCTTTTTTTCTTAATGATGTTATGCAACTCGTAATAGTTCTTTTTGATACTTTTAAATGTTTAGATAAATATCTATTACTTGCATAACAAAAGCCATCTTGCATAGTTAAAGTAGTAATAAATCCCATTAGTAGTTTAGAAGTAGAAGATATATCTTCATCTAATAATACCACCATAGGAACTTCTACATACTTTAAATTAGTAATATCATATTCCATAATATCAATCTCCTTTCTTTAATTTTTAGAAACAAAAAAACTTGTAAAAACAACTTACAAGCAATACCGATATAAACTTCAAAAAAGGCAATAGTATCCCTGGGACTTTATTTTAAATCCCGTTCCCTAGGATTGAAGTAATTTAGTCTTATAGACTAGGTTCTAACATAAATCTACGAACATTTACTGAACCTTTATTTGTTAGCGATTGTGTCTATTCTAACAAAACTCATATACGTATAATCCTCTGTCGTATTCATTGAACCTTATATATTTATTATCTTCTAATATTTGTAGGTTCTTTTTAAATCCAACATTACTTATACTTAATCTTTTTTGAACTCTACCTATACTTATACTTGTGAACTCACTTCTGTTGGATCGTTCTGCACAAAGTATTTTGTATATAAATTTAGTTTCAAACTTTATATTCTTGTCTTTCCATATTCTTGGATTAATTAATTCTGGTTGTTTGTTCTTCTGCATACATTTGATTTCCTCCTTTTTTTGTATTCAACACTTAATTAAATGTGTACGCTAGTACTCACTTGATAAATCAATCTTAACATGTTAAATACTATCTTGTCAATACTTTTTTATTCATTTTAAATAAAAATGTTGACTTTTGTACTCAAATAGTGTATGATTAGTGTGTGAGGTGAAGAAAATGTCTATTGATAAAACTATCGGTGAAGTAATTGCCGAAGCTAGAGAACAAAAGAATCTATCTCAAAGACAACTTGCAAAACTTGCTGGAATTAATAGTTCTGGATTATCTAAAATAGAGGCAGGAGAAAGAGATCCTAGTCCTAAAATATTAAGAAAGATAAGTAAACATATTGATGTTAATTATAATGACTTAATGTATAAAATGGGATTAGGTATTGAAGTTAGTCCATTAAATCCATTTATTAAAGATTATTATTCTAATTTAAAAGGTAATGAATTAAATGAGGCTGAAGTTAATGTTTTAGGTAATAAGCAAAATTTAGAGAAATTAGTATCTTCTTGTGAAGAAAAATTAAAAGATAATAACATATTAGAAAGTGAAAAAGATTTATTATTACATACTATTGAAGATACAAATTATCAAATCAATACACAACAAGAAATAATTAACTTAATTCAAAGTTTGAAAGTAAAGGAGAGAAATAAAAATGCGAAATAAAAAAATATTAAGAATTGTAGTTATATTATTAGGAATATGGTTTGTTGTTAGTTTTGGATTATCTCAAATTATTACAACAGATTATTTAAAAAATATGTTTTGGGCATCATTAGCATTTTTAATGGTAGGAACATTACTTGACTTAAATGCTTGGAGCAAAATTGGATTAGATGTTGATAAAAATAAATCAAGAACAATTAAAAGAGGATTTGATGATAGTACAACAATTTTAGCAGTTTTTTATGGTACATTATTATCAGTAATTGTATTGTTAGATACATCTAAAAATAATTTAATGAATAATAATTATTCAATAATAATTATGTTCATTATGACATTAGAATTTGAATTATTTATGTACTTATCAATATGGAATGCTAAAAGAGATACTGCTAAATTATTAAAAGATAGTAAATAATATAAATAGAAAAAATAGTCTTTTTGCTTTTCGTGAGATTAGCAATTAGACTATTTTTTATTGGAAAAACGACGCACGTTTTGTCAGCTATGCTGATGAAAGTGGGGATAGTTTTTTCACTTTTTTATGAAGTCGTATGACAAATAAAAAAGGCAACTTATTACTTACGTTAGTTTGTAA
Source organism: uncultured Bacilli bacterium (assembly GCA_934087515.1). Taxonomy (GTDB): domain Bacteria; phylum Bacillota_I; class Bacilli_A; order RF39; family UBA660; genus UMGS1449. Next base: position 11,216 of record CAKOIY010000014.1, on the reverse strand, counting down.
TAATGTTGCTTAATGGGGTTTCAAAAGGGGTAAAATCCCTTTGCACACTCCTAGATGGCTTGTCCATCTTGGTAGTGTGTTACTTATCTGGATATACAGATAAGTTTTATAGAATAATTAACATTTTCAAATAATCTATATTCTACAATTATTAATACACCAATTTTTAATAGGAAAAGTGTCAAATGAATATACAAATTCTCTAATTTTTGGTATAATTTTATTGTATACGGAGGTTTAGAATATGAATTATAGTGATTTAAGCGAAGAAACTCAATTATTTCTTAACAAAACAATGGATATATATTCAATAATTAAAGATAAAAGTATAAATAGAACTGTTAAAGATTTAATTGATACAAAAAATTATGAATTTACTAAATTAGATAAGAAAGTATTGGCACTTTTTATTGCTGGATTATTAGTCGATGGAAATTTGAAAGAAATATTTTCTCAATACGATGACATTAAATTAGATAATCTATTTGATTTTATAGGTATTAAGGAAAGTGATATAACACCAATAGAAAAAGAAAAATATGAAGAATTTTTTGACAAAAATATAAAATTAGATTTAGTAACTATTCTCAAGGAAAAAAATTGGGATAATACAATCAATTTTGTAACACCTGAAGTTATAGTAAAAGCATTACAATTCGTAAGTTTAAGTGGTTCAAATATTCTTGATTATTTTGCAAAAAAATATGATGTATCAAGGAGTTTTTTAGGATTTAATGAACATCCTATATTTAGTGCGTTAGATAATTATACTCTTATGGATGGTAGTGTTAGTAAGAAAAATTCACCTAAAGGGAATAATCTCGGATTAGGGTCATCATTATTTGCAACTTCACCATTGAAAAAAGGTAATCCAAAACCATTAATACAAACTCAAAAGCAACAAAAAGCATTAAAATTTGATGATAGTGTATGGCAATTACTTGATGAAATTCAAAAGAAATTTATTGGTCAAGAAATTGCTGCTGAAGGATTATTTTATAATATAGTTAATAATCAACAGTTAGCTGAAATGGAAGATATACCTGATGGTCAAAGATCAATTATATTTATAGATGGTCCCACAGGAACAGGAAAAACAGCAATTACAAGAGAAATTACTGAAAAATTAGGAATTCCTTTCACATCATCTTCTGTAACAAATTATTCTTCTACTGGTTATGTTGGTGGAGATATTACAGATGTATTAAAAGAACTTTATAGAAAAGCAGATGGTGATTTAGAAAATGCTCAAAGAGGAATTATAGTATTTGATGAATTTGATAAAATTGCCTATTCTAGAAGTGGCGGATTAGAAATGAAAAAAGCTGTTCAACAACAATTGTTGGATTTTCTAGGTGGAGGAAAATATAATATTCGTGTTGGCAATAGTATATTTGATATGAATGAAATTGAATTTGATACATCAAAATTAACTTTTGTATGTCTTGGAGCATTAACAGATTTGCGTTCAAAGAAAACTGAAACAAGACAAACTATTGGATTTGGTCAAACTAGTCAATCTTCTGAAGAACAAACTTATAGCATTATTCCACAAGACTTAATGAGCATTGGTCTAGAACGAGAACTTGTAGGTAGATTTAATACATATCTACATACAGATGATTATAGTAAAGAGTCATTAGAAAAAATATTAAGAGAATCTACTATTAGTCCATTAATAGGATTTAAGAAATGGATAGAAGCAAGTGGAAAACAATTAGTCATTGATGAAGATGTTTATGGTTTAATTGCCGAACAAGCATATGAATTAAATACTGGTGCTAGAAGTTTGCAAACAGTTATGAATAATATTAGAACTCCATTTATTAGAGAAGTCTTACGAGGAACAGACAATACAATTCATTTAGATTCTGAAACAGTAATTAAAGCAAATGGTCAAACAATGAATAGAAAAGGAAGAGGATAGTATGGATTTTGAATATAATGGTAATTTATTAGAAGATGATAGAATTAATCTTGTTGCAAATGAAATAGTTAATAAATATTCACAAATTAGTCTTGAAAAAGCAAGAGAAGCTGCAATGCTTGAGGGTAAAATTTCTGATTACAAAACTATTAATGATGAACTTAATAGATTATATAATATTATGCTAGTTAATAGTGATAATAAGGAAATAGTAACAATAGTTTATAAAGATTATTTAGAAGTATTAAAAAATAGCAATATTGAAGAAGGTAGAAATAATTATATAAATTTAGTTGATGGAATAAATGCTTATCTTCAAAACTATGCTGAATTTCCTTTACTAAGTGATTATCAATAAAAAAGCAAACAAAAAAGCGAGGATGTGTTTAAAAAAACATACTCTCGCTTTTATAATACATTTAACGAATAACAATAATCATATACATTTAGTTCTTGATTAATTTTATTGTTAATTTCTTCATTTTTAAAATCATATTGAAAAATATTAAACAACATTTCTACTGAAAATTTTTTCTTTTCGCATAATGATAATTCCATATACTTTGCTGAAATAAATAATAAATTTTTATATTTAGCAAAGTTAGTTATTACTTTTTTAGAATTAGGATCTAATATTTCTAACACTTCTTTTAGTAATTTAATAAAACTTTCACTATATTTAGTAGAAAAATAATGTTCTTCAAGTAGATGTATTGCCAATCTTATTCTATCAATACCTTTTAAATCATTAACCATATCAACTAAATTCATAACCCTTTCTGTATTACTATCTAATAGCATAAAACTACCACCTTTCTAATTTGCCGTTTAAGGCACTTCATTTTAAAGAACAGATAAGAGATTAAACTTTACCTTAAAACCCCAATATAATCGGTTAAATAGTGTTTAATCTCATTTTCTTGTCTTTTTATTTATCACTCTAACAATTAAAAAAATCAAGAGTATTATTATTATTTTTATCTACTCATATCAAATCCATCAGATTTATCATAGTCTTTGTCATAATCATCATAATCTTTAACTCTTGTTTTTAAATAATCTGGTGCATCAACATAATCAAATAATTCATCTTGTTTAGTTGTTCCTCTTGATATTTTAATTACATCATTCATATCAAAATCATTATTATCATAATAATCCTTAACTTCATTAGTTGTTTCTTCTTTTGAATATTCATTACCAAATTGTAATATTTTTCTAAAGAATTTCTTTATTGCTTCTAATATAGCATCAATATAGTTTCTTAATTTATTGTTTTCAGCTGATAAATTTTGATTTCTTGTAGTAAGAGATTTAACTTCACGTTTAAGATTGCTATTTTCCTTTTCTAATGTTTGATGACTTTTAGTAAAGTTATTAACTTCATTAAATAATTGCTCTAATTTAGGTTGAAATTCTATTGCTTTTTTTGTTTCTTTAATTACGTTGTTCATTGAATCAAAGGTTTCTCTTTTAACTTTTACATATTCCTTATCAAATATAGGATTTTTATTAGATTGCATTTTATCATCTAAATCACTAATTGCTTTATCTAAACTTTTGTTAATAACTTCAACTTTATTTTCATAATATTTAGTTGCCTTCTTTAATTCTTTTGTTTTTAAATGCTCTGCATCACTACCTTTAATACCTCTTTCTAAATCAAATCCTTTTTCAGTAAGTCTTGCATGATATTTGTCTTGTAGTTGTGATAAATGGATTTTATCTTTAATAAATTGTTTTTTAGAAATAGTATATCTTTCAGTATTAGTCCTTTTATCAAACTTCTTAACTAGTGGTACAACTACACAATGAATATGTGGCGTTTTTTCATCTAGATGGATTGTAGAGTGTAAAACTTGTTCTTTTTTATAACCTAAATCTTCATAAACAAATTCCATACAAGAATTAGCCCATTTCATTAAATCTTCATTACTCATATTTTCAAAGAACTTTGGAGATGCTGTAAATAATAATTCATCTGCTACACAATTTCTAGATTGATTAAGCATTTGAGTATAACTTCTTTGTCTTTCTTTTCTTTCGGTTTTTTGCTTTTCATTGTGTTGTTTTTCATATTCTTTAGTTATTTCTTTAAATCCTTTAACATATTTGCTATTTAAAGGTACTAATTCTATATTTTTAAAACTATCTTCAACTTTAATATCAGGATTAGAGTTATATGCCTGTTTTTCTCTCTGATTATGAGAACCTATTTGTGCTAGATCGTGAGTAGTCATTATTGGTTGACTTCTAAATATTGCATAATTTAAATTCATAATATCGTTTCTCCTTTCATTTTTAAGCAATTTAAAAAGATATGTCGTTAAAACATATCTTAAAAACTGCTAATCTATAAATTTAATAATACTTATTTACTATTTTAAGGTTTTATTTAAATATCTATTTGAACGAAGTAATTATTTTTTATTTTAAAACAGATACATAAATATCAAAACCTATATCACTTTTATTAAAGTGCTTTGAATTTAGATTAAAAACTGTATTGTTAATAATCCCTTTAAAGTGTATTAAATCTAACACTTTTTTAGTTGGTGTCATTATGTCTAAGGTAGACATATTCCTCATCAAGCACCACTTGGATATAAACATGAAAACAAGAAATTAGTTATTGACCACACTACTAAAGATATTGTTATAAGAATATTTTAATTATGCCATAGTGGTACATCATATCAAAAAATAAGTACACTATTTAATAAAGAAAAAGTTCTAGGTAAAGATAATTGGAGAGATTCAACAATATTTAATATATTACAAAATGAAGTTTATAAAGGCGATTTTGTTCATGGAAAAAGAACTGAACATCCTACTTACTATGCTAATGTAGTTGAACCAATTATATCTCGTGAGTTATGGGATGAATGCCAAGTACAAAAGGAAAAGAATGCTAAAAGTTATCAAAGAACTTTAACTTACCTTTACTTGCAAAAACTAATTTGTCCTAAATGTGGAAGAATCTTAGGTGGTAAAGCAACTAAAAAGAAAAATAATGTTTACTACTATTATTATTGTAATGATTGTAAAGTTAATATTAAAGAAAATGTTATTGATAATTATGTTAGTCAGTTTATGAAAGATTTAGTTGAATATGATTCAGTTGTTAATCAGTTTTTCTTACCTATGATTAAACAAAAGATAGAAAATCCTAAAGATAGCATAATCAAAGAAATAACTATTCAAAAAGAAAAATTAGATAGAATTAAACGTGCTTATATTAACGGAACATTTAGTTTAGAAGAATATGATACCGAGAAAAATTTTGTTAATAAAAAGATTACTGAATTAGAAAGTAAACTTGATGAAACTGAAATATGTGATGAATTAAAATTTACTCCCGAAGATATATTAGTAAAACGTGATATAGATTTTATTAACAATATACTATATCCAGATAAATATAGAAAGTTTAATCTTACACCAGATGATTACGAACGAGAAGATAAAGCAAAGTTATTTATGAATTATATTAATAATATTACTTTAAAACAAGAGAAAGATAATTATGTTGTTGATAAGATAAACTTTAGAGAAAGTATAACTAAACCATTTAATGAACTATTTGATAAAGGGTTTATAGATGGTAAATATGAAGCGAACTATGGTGATGTAAAAGGAACTATTAGATATAGTGAATACTTACCAGATGATAAAGTATGTGAAGTAATAATGAGATTAAGACAATTCTATAACGTTCAGTATTATGAAGCAGAATATTATAACAATAATAAAAAATTCTATTTTGATTTTAAAGATAATAGTACAATAGTCAGAATATTTCCACTAGAAGACTATAAGAACATAGATCCTAACGTAGAAATGGATGTATATAACTTAGGTGTTTTATATATTGATGAAGATACTACTGCTAGATTAGAAGATACTGATGGTGTATTTAAAGCAATACCTGATGTTTATACTTCAGTTACTTATTCAAAAGAACCAATGACAATTAAAACTAAACCTATGCGTTATTGTGATGAGGAGGAATTAGAAAATGAAGAAAAATAATGAAGAATTAGTAATTCGTGTATTTGATGAAAATGGTCCTAATGTTCAAGAAGCAATACTTGAAGCATTTAGAAAATATTTAAATATAAAACTAAATAAACCAATTACTTATACACAAGTTGGTGATTATAAATTACCAAACTTAACTATAAAAGAAACTAAAGATAAGCCATTAAATAAATATGGATTATTAAAACTAGAATATCTAAAAAAGAATAAGAAAGCATTGTATCAACAACTTCTGATGACGAATGAACTAAATAATTTTCTTTTTTCAGTCGGTAATGAAGCACAAGAAATGGTAGATAGACTTATGGATGATTATATTAAAAATGATTCTAGACTATCTGAAAAAGAAAAACAACAAGACCAATTATCTTGGGTAGGTATTATGAATAACTATAAGTCTTGTGCTGAAGAAATAGTTTTACAGGAACTGATTTATAATTAGTTCTTGTAAAACAAATAAATTAACGTGGCACGTTTTGTTTCGTAGAAATGAAAGTAGCGATAGTTAATTTGGGGTTCTAGGGAAATCCCTAGCCCACAGGTAATTTTGATAGTATGTCAAAATACCTAGGGGGTTAAATATTTTGTCATAACAAAATTATATCTAAAAAGGAGTGTGATTTTTATAAGTGAACTAGCATATTCACTACACTTAGGTAGTGATAAAAATAGAAAGAATGTTTCTAGAGAAAAAGCAAAATCAAACAATAGTGGAACTACTTCACTTCCAAATAGCGCTATACAAAATTCATCCCATCTAACTAGAGTTGATAAACACAATTATAGAAAATATGATAACAAGACAGAAGATATTGTTATTGTCAGAGGTACTACTTCTCTAGTAGATGATGTTAAGAATTTATATAAACAGGAATTTCAAAAATCAGTTGATGAATATAATAGCATACAAGTTAGGGAAGATAGAAAAATTAAAGACTACTTTACCAATGCTAGTAATAATACTAAAAATGATTTAGCTTGTGAAATTATTATTGAACTTGGAAATAAAAAATATTGGGATACTAAAGACAAAGAGTTTAAAAGAAAAATGACTAATGTTTTTATAAAGCAAGTTAATGATTTAGAATTACTAGTTCCTAACTTTAAAATAGCAAGTGCAATTATTCATTATGATGAAACAAGTCCACATATGCACATAGTTGGAGTACCAATTAAATATAAAAATAAATATGGTCCATCTATACAAGTTGGGAAATCAGATGTCTTTACTAAAACTTCTCTTCATAGATTACAAGATAAAATGAGAACATTATGTATTGATTCATTTAACAAGGAATATGGATTATATAATACACTTGCTGAAAAAAGAAAAGGTAGAAATAGAGATTTTTTAGTATCACAAATGGATAACTACCAAGAAATGAAAGAGGAACTAAAAAAACATCAAGATAATCTAAATAAAGCAAATGAAAAATCTATTAACCTTGATAATAACTCTAATGAAGTAAAAGATATTGTAAATAATCTTAAAAACTCCTTTGGCAGCAAAAATAAATATACTTTAAAACAAGAAGATAAAGATAAAATTTTAGATTATATAGAACAAGTAAATAATACCAATAATGATTATAAGAAAATGACTAAACTATCTAATACTCTTAATAATGTTGATGAAGAACTAAAAGCTGCTAAATCAATCAAAGAAGAAAATGATGCCTTAACTATTAGAAATGCATCATTAGAAAAACAGATTATTTCTAAAGATGAAGAAATTGATGATTTAAAAAAAGAAAATAGCAGTTTAACTAATGAACTCAAAAAATGGAAAAATAAGTTCTTAAAAATTATTAACTTTATTAAAAATAGATTATCAAGACCTAAAGATAAAGATAAATATAAAGAATTTACTGTTGATTTATATACTCACAAAGCAATAGATCAAGAAACATTTGATGATATTAGAAACAACTATTCTAAAGAAAAAAGAAAAGATGATTTTGAGCGTTAATGCTTAAAATCATCTTTGTTTTAATGTTTTAACAATAGTTTGACTATTAAATTTATCTTGAATACATTGTACTCTATTGTTATTTAATTGTTGACAATAATTACTTAAATTTCTTAATTTCTCTATAAGATTTTGCCTTGCTTCTTTTAGTGTTGCTTCATCTTCTGTTACCATATGAGTATCACTTGTATTATTTGCTAAATCTGTTCCATTATAAAATACAATTGGTGCTTGTACTTTACCCACAAAATCACAATTAGCATTTACTATCATTACACCATTTTGGGCAATTACTGAACTATCTGCAAAGTCGATACTTTGTGAATCAACATAAACTTCATTTGCTTTAAGTTCTGATTTTTCTATTCTTGTTCTTTCTGCTTTTATATTTATTGTAGCTGGATATTCTGCATCTACTTTAGTACTAATAAATTCAATTTCTTTAGCATCAATTTGCATACCAAAACGAGCATCTCCGTATTTTTTTAAGTCATAACTATTTACAAAATTATCATTTATAAAAGTAAGTTTATTAACTCTATCAGCAGTAAGGAAACATTTACCATAAAAGTAAACATCACAGTGATCCGTATATTTATTATTTTCAAAAGTTATTTCATCGCCCCAAATTATTCCAATATTTTTATCAAAAGTACAATTTCTAAATATAACATTAGACCAAAGTGAAGTTATTTCTAAACCTGTACTAAATTCAATACCATCAAAAATATAATATACTGGCTTATTTAATCTAAAATTTTCTACAGTCTCTTTTATTCCTTCGGTTACTTGATTCATACCATTAAGTCTTAATTTATAAAGTGGATTATTCCCTTTATATCTATCAATAGACTTTTGATCAACATAACATATAATTTTATCTTCTTCTTCAACAATCTTTCCAATATTACAAATAGATTTCTTTAAATATAATTGTCTTGCTTCATTATATACTTTTAACTTAGCTTTTTTCTTAATATTATCAATAATTCTCCTCATAATATATAATCCCCCTTTGAATTGTTAACTATTCTAACACAAAAATTATTTTTTTGCAAATTATACCTTAAAATAATTGAAAAATACTGTTTTTTTAGTTTTTTTGTAGTATAATAATTAACTAATGAATACAAGGAGGTAAATAATGAGTAATAAACCAGAAATCAAAGACCTTTTAGGTCTAGCAGAACCAGCAACAAAACTTATCGAAATAGTTAGTGGTGCCATTGGGGCAATATATGAACCTAGAAAAATTAAAAAATTAGCAGATGCCGAAGCTTATAGAATACAGAAATTAACTACTACAGCTCAAGAGACTAACTTTAATGGAGAAATTGAATTTTTAGATGGGAAAATTACGATAAACAGTAATAATGTTAATGACATAGAAATCAAATCATTAATTGTAAATGAAGTAAAAAGATTATTTAATGAAAACGAAAATATTAAAAGAATAGCAGACTTTGCATATAATGAGTTAGAAAATGACAACATTGAATTATCAGAGGATATTGATGAAGATTGGAAAAACAACTTTTTTGATAAAAGTAAAAAAATATATAGTGAGGATTTACAATTTATTTTTGGTAAAATTCTAGCTGGTGAAATAAGACAGCCTGGAACATATTCTAAAAGATTACTTAATATTCTATCTAACCTATCGCAAAAAGAAGCAACACTATTTAACAAAATTTCTAAATATGTACTTCATGACTCAAAAAATTCATTTATTATATCGGATAGTGAAATATTAAGTAATTTTGACATAACTATTGAGGATATTATTGATTTAGAAGAAGCAGGCCTTATAAATTCTAATCCTTTAAATGTTTCTGGAACCAATATATATCAATATAAAGGATATTTGATAAATTTTTTTGAACAGCAACCAAAATTAAGAATTTATTGCCTAACTAATTCTGGTAGAGATTTAGAAAAAATTTTAAACCAAGAAATTTCAATAGATTACCTATTAGAAATAAAGAAAAAATACAATATTAACAAAATGAATTATAGTTTTATAGTAGAAAGAAAAATAAATGGTGACCAAATAACATATTCATTAAGTACATCACAAGAAATTTAATTTACAAAAAAATAAAAGTATGGTATATTGTTTATAGAGATTGATATTTTATATATCAAATCGTTAAGAAGTGAAAAGTTGTAGATATCTTCGACAACTGCTCCATTTGAAGACAACTTACGGACTAATTAAAGTTCGTAAGTTTTTATTTTGCCCGTAGTCAGTCTTGGAAAGGCTTGTTCTACCAAATATAAAGATAATGTTCTCTTTCTAGTAAGGAGGACATTTTTTATGCTTGAATTAAAAACCGTTGAAGAACTTAAACCTAATACTAAACTACTAGAACTTATTAAAGACTTTACTTATAAAGAACAAATTAATAAAGAAAAATTATTAGAATTAGAAAAAGATTATACCATTATGTCATTAGAAAAAATGGAAAATAATCAATATTCTGAAGAAGAATTAAACAACTATTTTGACTTGATGAAAGAACATTTAGATGTAGATGGAATTATTAATTGTCCATATATTGAAGGCAATAATATAGTTGATACTTTAATTCTAATACCAAAAACTGAATTAATAAATGTTTAATATTAAAAAAGGAATGATAAAAACATGGGAATAAAATCTACAAGACAATGAGATTATTTAATACCAAATTTATATTTAGAAAAGAATGATAATTGTGGAAGAATTGGCAAATATGGAATATTAAGATTACACTTTATTGTTCAAAATAAACAAGCACTTTATAAAACACTTTTAATGACAAATAAACTAACTCATCATCTTCTTTTAGTCAGTGATTCTTGCGAAAGTTTATACAAAATACTAATGGAAGATTATATTAAAAATGATGAAAGACTGTCTGAAAAAAGTAAAGAATTAAATCCTATAGAATGGACAAAGTTAATGAATAATTACAAGAATATGGCAGAAGAAATTGTCTTAAATGAATATGTTTTTGTATAAATAATCTTCAAAAAAAGAGGAAAAAATTATCAAAGTAATTTAATCCTCTTTTTATATTTTTTAGAGTGTGGGAGTAAAAGTCATGTCTAGCCAGCACTGAATTTATACTCCTGCATAAATTCTACTATGGGAATTCCCATACCCTTTTATTTTTTGAGATAAAATGTATTATTAATTATTCAACTTCCATTTTGGTGGATAAATATATTCTATTATTTCTTTCTTAGGTACATAATGTTTTTTTATTTTAGTTCTATTTGATTTTAAATCTGGTA
>CAKOIY010000013.1 GCA_934087515.1 uncultured Bacilli bacterium | reverse complement strand
TTACTACGTCCTCCTTAGTATTATCTATATATTTATTCTATAACAAAAAAGCTACTTTTTCAAGTAGCGTTTTTCTATTTTTATTTTTTAATTTATCTTATTTTTGTTTTGCAATATGGACATTCATTTGGGGTACCTAGTAATTCTCTACCACATGCTGGACATTTATTAGTACTTTCGTTTGGTATATAGTCTTGAAGTCCGGCATCAAAGTCTTCTTCTTGTTGTGATTCTTGTGGTGTGATATTTGGTTTTTTATTTACTTGTGGTTTGTTATTTATTTTTTGATTTGTATTTGGCATTATTTGCTTATTTGGTTTGGCTTTGCTTTTTATTACTTTTCTTTCTGGATAGACATTTTTGTCTTCTTTACCTATTCTATAACCATTTACGTCTAGGTTTTCTTTTTTTTGTTTTACAGTTCTTAAGTATACTATTAGTGGTATAGATATTATTAGCATGATTAGTACTATTGATATTACATAGTATATTGCTTGACTTGATTTGGTTATTGCTATTGTGTAGGTTTTACTTGTTCCGTCTTTTGATTTTGTTATTATTTTTATGATGCTTCCATCTTTTAAATTTTCGTTTCCTGTTATTTGATATGTTGCGGAACTATCGTCCATTATAACTGTTATATCTAGTTTATCTTCGTTTTTTAGTACTAATTTGTAACTTGTTTTGTCATATTCAAATGGCAGTTTGTAGTTTTTTATGATTATGTTTTTGATGTTGGCATTGTTTCCTAGGGTTTCCCCTTCTTTTAATCTTGTTACTTTGATTTTATATTCTTTTTTTTGATTTTTTTCTGATATTACTGTTATGGTTATTATGTTTTCTCCTACTACTAGGTTATCGTTTCCTTTTATTACTACTTTTGATGTTTTATTTTCAGGTGTTGCTGTTATATCTATTTTTTGGGTTGTATATAACACGGTTGTTTCGTAGTCTGTTTGATTAGGATCAAATGTTATATTTCCATCACTTAATGTTAAGGATGATAAGGTATTACTATCTGATCTTGTGTCTTCTTTTGTGATATTTATGTTGTATGTTTTTGTTGCTCCGGTTTCACTTTTTACTACTAGTGATACTTTGGTTGTTCCGTAATTTATTTTTTTATTTTCTATTTCTCCGGTTATTTTTTGATTATTGTTATCTTTGATACCTTTTATTGTTAGGGTATTTACTGTTTTATCTAATTTTAAGTTGTAATCATACACATCTTCTTTAAATTCTGGGGATAGTGTTCCTTGGGAGATTGTTATTCCTTTTAGGTATGCATTGTTGCTACAGTTTCTTTTGATATTTATTTGATAAGTTTTTGTTTTTTTATTTTGTGCTGTTACTTTTATTTTTTCTAGATTGTTTCCGCATTTTAATGTTTTTGTTCCTGTTCCTGTTATGGTAGCTTTTGAACTTGTTTTTGATGCGGTTATTGTTACTTTTTCTTTACTTGTTGTGTAGCTATATGCCGTTATGTTTTTGTTAAAGTTTGGAAGGATTGCTCCGTCTATTTTTATAGAGTTTAGGGTATTTATTGAACTTGCTACTTTTATATATGCTTGATCGTCATCATTTGCCATAGATCCTAATTTAAATGAAACATCAATATCTATCATTATTCTTCCTGTTCCTCCGTTTGATGATGATTTTAATGATATTGTTCCTATTTTTCCGGTTGTTATATTGTCTCCTTTTTGGATGTCTGTTTTTGTTTTACTTGATATGAATGGACTATCTGTTGTTATTCCTATTCTTGATATAGTTGCGGAATTACTGCCGGATAATTTTGCATACACATTACAGGTTATGGTATCTTTTGGTTCTGCTTTGGTTGGACAATCTAATGATATGTCTATGCTTTTTGAGTTTGCTTTTACGGGAGTTATCATGATTACTGTTATAAATACTAGTATAAATCCTATTACATTTAATACACTTTTTTTCATTTTAACACATCCTTACTATGTTATTAGTATATCAAAAAAATATATTGTGTGTAAATGATTGCTTGGTTTTTTATTTTATTTTTTGGTTAGTTTTTGTCAATTAGATTTTTTATATTTTTTATTTCTTTGGTTAGGCTATTGTTGTGATAGATGTTAAATAAATATTCATATCTATATATGTAAAATCCTTTGTAGTTTTTTTCGTTTCTTGCTGTTATTATTTGTTTTTTTATTATGTTTGTTTGTTCTAGCCATTCGTTTTCTCCACGTCCAGCGAAGTTATCTATTTTTCCTGATTTATAGAGTGCTAGTGCTACATAAAAGTCTTTGTTATTGGTATTAATACTAGTCCATTCTTTTAGGGTTTTTATATAGGGTTTGGTACTGTTTTCAAAGCCATAATATAGTTGTGGTATTATAAAATCTATTTTGTCTGTTTTTAAAACGTTTTCTATGTCTAGATATTCTTTGTCTTTATTGTTTTCTATGTTTCCTGCTGGAGATAAGCCAAATTTTATGTTGTTGTTTGTTTGTTTTATGATGTTATAACTTGTTTCTATTAGTTTGTTTATGTTGTTTATTCTGTATGTTTTTAAGTTTGTTTCCATATTTGTTTGCTTATATGTATTTAGATCTATGGTATCGTTTGGGTAATAGTAATCATCATATAGTACTCCTTTTATGTCATAGTTTTGGCATAGTTCTTGGAGCCCTTTTTCTATATATGTTAAGACTTCTTTTGATGCTGGATTTAGGTATATTCCTTGATTTGTTATTTCTATATTATCTGTGTTTAACCATTTATAATAGTACGTGTTTTTTGAGATTGTTTTGATATTGTTTGTATTTCTTATTCTATAGGGATTAAGCCAGGCGTAGATATCAATATTTTTGTCTTTTGCTTTGGTTATAAAATATTTTAGTATATCTAGTTTTAGGGGATCTCCTTCGTTTTGTACTACTGTGTGTGATGATTCGTATATTTTTGATGGATATATTGCATCACTAAAGGGGCTTACTTGAAGAATTATTTTATTTAGTCCGAAGTAGCTTATGTTATTAATCATTTTAGTTATTTGTTTTTGTTGTTCTTCTTTTGTTTTTCCATTTAAATCAGCATAATCTATGTAGGAGATAAATACTCCTTTGTCTTCGGTTTTTTCTTTTTGTGTTTTGGTATTTGTATTTGGTATTTCTTTGACTATTTTGGTGTTATATATTAGGAATATGGTTATTAGGAGCATTATAGTTATTATTATTTTTTTCATTTATTCACCCCGAATCTTTTGTTTAGGTAATCTTTTTCTGTTATATATTTGTTTTTATATTTTATGATGTGCTTTTTTTCTTTGTAAAGAGAATTTTTGTTTTTTATTATTTTTAGTTTGTGATAGTTTGGTGGTGTGATATATCTTTCTAATAACATTTTGTTATATAGGTAATTTTGTCTTTTTAGGTAAATTATTATTTCTGTTATTAGTAAGATGCTCATTAGAATATAGTTTAAACTGTTATATAATAGTATTAGTGTTAGTGTTAATATTATTGATATTAGTATTACTATTTTATTTCCTTTTTTATATGGTAAGAGGTAGTTCATAATAATGTTAAGGATTCTTCCTCCATCTAGTGGATATATTGGTAAGAGATTAAATATTAGGAGTGTGTAATGATAATTTTTAAAGAGATTAAGTGATCTTGGGGTTATTATTCCTTTGATATTTAGGATTATAACGATAATATAAAGTAATATTTGAAATAATGGTCCGTTTATGAGAATTAATAGTTCTTCTTTTAGTGATTTGTTTATTTTTTCATTAAATTTTGTGCACCCTCCGAAGGGATAGATTGCTATTTTGTCGAAGTTCCATTTGAAATGTTTAGCCATTATGAAGTGTCCTAGTTCATGGATTATGACTATTGTAAAGACCATTAGAAATTCTTTAATCATTCCAGTTAGTAGTGATAATAGTATTAGTATATAGGTTAAGGGATGTATATATATTTTATTTAAGATAGTCTTGATATTTTAGAAACTTTCCATTTTTTTGAAAGGCCATGTAAAAACTTTTAGAGGCTTCTGCGAGGAGTTCTCCTTTTGATACGTAATCGTATAAGCTTACATTTATGTTATCTATATTTCCGTACCAAACGTTTACTCCGTCTATTTGTTCTATTATTACGGTTTTCCCATAATCATCTTTGTTACCTATGAATACTACTATACCACTTTCTATTATTGGTACTAGGTAGTTGTCTTCGACGTTTAGTTTTACGCCATTTTTATAGATTGAGGCGTCTTTGTAGACTAGATTTTCGTTAAATACTAATTTTGTTTTTTCTTTTACGGTGTTTTGAAATGGAAGAATATCTCCGAAGTGTTCTTGGTACCAATTGTTTATGGTGGCGAAGTTGATGTTGTTTTCATATAAGTATTTGTAGATTATTTGTTTTCCATTTTTATCATATTTTATAAATATTAATGTTCCTAGGACTATGAGAATACATATGAATAGTCTTATTATGAATTTATATAGGGTATGTTTTTGTTTGGTTGGTTTTTTGGTTTTGTTTAAATATTTTTGTACTGATTTATATTCCATGTTTATCACCTAGAATATTTTATGTGTTAATACTTTTTGTTAAGACTTTTTTTTGAACCAAATATTCGACTTTTTAGGATTATTAAAGAAAGTATTAAATAGATTATGTTTAGTATAAGTGAATGTGTTTCTTTATAGATTATGTCATTTATGGTTATATTTTGTGTCTTTGTTAGGATTAGTATTAGTGATAGATATAAATCATAAGTTATGACGCCTATTAGAGTTAAAATGGTTATGTTTAGAGTGGTTGGTTTTTTATTTTGATAAAATATTTTTGTTAGGAAAGTTAGCAGGATAAGAAAATAAAGATTTATTAAGAGAATATCACTATATAGTAAATCGTAGATTATTCCTATGATGATTATTGCTATGAAGAAAATTATTTTGTTTTTTGTTAAGAGATATGATATTGGCAAGCTAGTTATGAGAATTAAGGGAAAGAAATAGTTTAGGTTTTGATAGATATTTGTTATATTTGTACTTAGTAATAGGTCTATTATTGTTGATATTATGAGATATATCATTTATTTGTTAATACTCCGACATATGTTAAATCGTTCATGTTTTGGCTTGGGGTTATGTACAAAATATAACTTATTTTATAATCATCTTTTTTTATTTTATCTACAATTCCTATTGAGATGTTTTTTGGAAGATTACCTAATCCTGAGGTTTTTACTATATCTCCTTTTTTTGGTTTTTTAGTGGTTTTGGGTAGTTCTACTAAGATATGAGGGTTTTGATATCCTATTATGTTTCCTACTAGGGATTCTTGGTTTGTTTTTATTGTTACTGATATTTTACTATCTTCATTACTAGTTATTAGTTTTACTTTACTAGTTGTTTTATTTGCATATTTTATTTGTCCGATTAGACCATTTTGGGTTACTACGGCCTCTCCTTCTTTTAATCCATTTTCTGTTCCTTTATCTATAGTTATGGTGTTAAACCAATACATCTTATTTCTGGTAATAACTTTTGCTATTTCTACGTTGTTTGTTGTATAGGTATTTTTTAAGTTTAGGGTTTCTTTTAGGGTGTTTAATTCGTTTATTAGTTCTTCTTTTTGATAGTTTTCGGTTGTTGTTATGATGATATGCTTTTTTAGGTTTTCGTTTTCTTTTAGGACTTGTTTATATCTAAAGATATTATATTTATCTAGGAAATCAAAGGGAATACTTATTATGTCTATGTAACTTTTATAGGGACTGGAATTTACAATTTTAGACATATTTTTGTTTAGTAAAAAGAACATGCTAAAAAGTATTAGAAATATAATTAGAAATTTATAGTACCAGTGTAGTTTTTTCACATTATTTCCTTATTAGTTTCATAGAAACTGTAGTAGTCGTCTTCTGTTACTATTAGGTGATCTAGTACGGGTATTCCATTTATTTGTCCTATTTTTACTAGGGTTTTTGTTAGGTTTATGTCTTCGAGGCTAGGATTTTTGTTTCCTCCTGGGTGGTTATGTATACAAATTATGCTTGATGCTGATAGTTTGTAGGCTTCTTTGAAAATTTCTCTTGGATGTACTACACTTTTATTTATTGTTCCCATGAATAATAACTTCCTTTCTATTAATTGTTTGTTATTATTTAGATATAAGCAGTAAAAGTGTTCTTGTTTTAGGTTGTCAAATAAATATTTATTGTTTTCATAAATGGTTTTAGGATTATTGTATTTTTCTTTTTTTGTGGTAGTTTGTTTGTAATAGATTCTTTTTGATAGTTCTGTTAGTGCTAGGAGTTCTATTCCTTTTGCTAGTCCTACTCCTTTTATGTTTGTTAAGGTTTCTAAGTTTATATTTTTTAGGTTTTCTAGGTTTTTTATTTGATTTAGGATTTTTAGACTTAGGTTACATACATTTTCTCCTTTTGATCCGGTTTTTAAGATAATTGCTAGGAGTTCACTATCTGAAAGGTTTTCTTTGCCATATTTTAATAGTTTTTCACGGGGTCTTTCTGTTTGAGGTATTTCTTTTAGTTTCATTATTTTGTATCATCTCCTTGTCTTTTTTATTTGTTATGTTTCATTGTTTAGTACCATTTCTTTGTAATTTGATATTATTATTTTTTCTACTTCTTTTATATCTTTATCTGTTGCTATGTTAAGAATTTTGTCGTATTCTCCTAGTATTGATAGAAATTCTTGACTTTCTATGATTGTTTCTTTTACATATATACTATAACCAAGTTTTTCGTAATATTCCTTAAGTCTAGATGCAATTTCTTTATTTTTTGTTATTCCTAGGTATAAATGATAACCATCTTCTAATTTTATGTATAAGTATTTTTCATAATTTTTAAAGTTTTTTTTCATGTTTTCTTTTGAAGAATAGACTCCAGTTTGTAGCATAAATACTTTGTCTTTTTCATCAAATACTGTTAAGGATGAGTCTTTATAACTTGTAAAGAATATTTTACCAAAGAATAATCCTATTACTATGGAAAGGGTTATTGGTATTAAGAATTTGTATTTCATTATTATCACCATATTTAGTATATAGTATTGTGATGGTGATTTTTTGTCGAAAAAAAAGATATGTTTTGTTATTTGGTAAATTTATTTTTTTGTAGTTTTACAAACAAAAAGTATAAGATTTATATGTTTCTTATACTTTTTAAGTTTATGTTTTTATATTATTTGATAACAACAGTTTTTACTTTTGACCAGTTTGAATAATAAGTATTACCTTTTACTACTTTATAAGTTCTTACTTTTACATAGTATTTCTTTTTACTTGTTCCTTTTAGAGTAACTTTATTGTAAGTGTTTTTGATTTTATATGTTTTTGCTGATGTAAATTTAGAACTTTTTGAATAAATTACTTGATATCCTGTTGTTTGTGTTTTCATTTTGTTTATAGTAACAGTGAATTTGCCTTTACTTGGTTTTATTTTATATATAGAAGTAGCTTTTGGCTTAATAATGAAATATAGTTTTTTTGTTCCATATTTAGCATACTTATTTATATATTTAACTTGTACATAATACTTACCTACATAGACTCTTCCACTTTGATATATTACTTTATAATCGGTTCCCTTTTTTAAATATTTTCCATCTTCATTTTTTATATAAACAGTTGGGGCTTTTCTATAACCATTATAAACATAACTAGTGTTACTTAGAGTAACTGATTTAGGCTTTGGTGCTGGATTATTGTTTTTCCATTTAGCGTATAATGTTAAGTTTTTATAACCATATCCATCCTCCAACAATGTATCTCTTACAAAGTAATCACTATTTTCTTTGTTCCAAGCTCTCCAAAATATATATTTGTAATTCTTCCCTGTTCCATCTTTCTTGGTGTTCCAACCTTCAAAGGTGTATCCTGTTCTTACTGGTATATATGGTAAAAGTGACATAGAAGTACCAGAGTCGCCTCCACCTAAATAATCATATTTATTTGTTTTTTTACCATCAATTGTACCTCCATTAGCGTTTAATATTAATACTATACCTGTATTATCAAATGTGTCTTTTGTGTATGTAGCAGTTAAATTAACTACAGCACCTTTTTTAAAAGCACTTGAGTCAATAGATGTAACTATTTTACCATTTAAATCCCAACCTATAAATGTATATCCTTCTCTTACTGGAACATATTTTGTTAAATCAATTGTTTTAAATTCTGTTGATTTGTTTTCTATTCTTAGTTGTGATTTGTTATTTATTGTTCCTGCGAAGGCATCAAAAACTACGTAATATTTTCCTGTTTCATTTAGTGCTTTACCTTCAAACTTAGCGGATAAATACAATCCTTTGGTATAATCAATTTCTTCTCCATTTGATTTATAGAAAGTTCCTTCTTTTGTAAAATCTGTTATTTTTAATTCGTCCCCTACTTTTTCTTTATTTTCTGTCTCCCAGTGTGAAAACTCATTTTTGCCATTAAAAGGTATAATTCCTTTTGTTAGTTCTGCTACTTTAACTGTTGTTTCTCCATCCTCGATATTAAACCTTATAAGATCTACATATTCTCCATCAATTACGGGGTCTAATTCGTCTGAAGATAATAGTAATGCATATTCTCCATCATCACTAATTGTTGCAGCATTAACGTTAATAATTCCAAAAAATGCTAATGCCAGAAAAAATAAAAATAATATGTTTTTTTTCATATATAATTCTCCTCTCATAATCAAATATACATTTGTGTTATAAAACAATCCTCTCCTTTCTTCTATAGTTATGTTTTAATTTTAGCATAGGATTTTCATTAAGTAGTGAATTTTACCAATTTATCCTGGACAATTTGGTAATAGTTTTTTTACTTATATAAGAATATATGATAAAATGATGTAAATTAGTGTTGGAGGTGCTTTATGAATTTTTCTGAACAATTAAATGAGGTTATTGATTTATTAGAAAGTAATTCAAAGGAATTATCGCAAGAGACAGGACTTTCTTCTGCAGTAATAAGTAGATATAGAAATGGGAAAAGGGTTCCAAATGTTAAAAGCGATCAGATGAAAAAATTAGTTGATGGTATATATAGAATCGGAAAAAAGAAAAGAATTGATTTAACTAAAGATGAGATTTTTGCTTCTTTATCATGTTCTTTAAATGAGGTTGCTATTGATCCAGAACAAGTAAGTCGTAATTTTAGCGAACTTGTAAATGCTTTAAATATAAGTATTGCTTCTTTATCTAGGGCTATACGTTATGATCCTTCATTGTTGTCAAAAATTCGTTTGAATAAAAGAACTCCTTCAAATACTAGAGAATTTATAAACTTAATTTGTAATTATATTACTGAAAAATATACTTCGGATAATAATAAATCTATATTAGCTGAACTTATTAATTGTAAGCATGAATGTCTTGATGACAAAACACAATACTTTGATAAGTTATATCATTGGTTTTCAACAAATAAAGAAAAGAAAGATGTTCAAATTAATAGGTTTTTAAATAATTTGGATAATTTTGATTTAAATGAATATATAACATTGTTAAACTTTGATAAAATTAAGATTCCTTATTTTCCTTTTTATAAGAAAATGTCTCAAACATATTATGGTATAACTGAAATGAAACAAGGTGAACTAGACTTTTTTAAAACGATTATATTATCAAAAACAAAGGAACCTGTTTTTATGGCTAGTAATATGCCTATGGAGGATATGGCTAAAGATATTGAATTTGGTAAAAAGTGGATGTATGCGATAGCTTTAACAATCAAAAAGGGACTTCATATTAATATAGTGCATGATCTTAATAGACCATTTAATGAAATGATGCTAGGATTGGAAAGTTGGATTCCTATTTATATGACTGGTCATATTTCTCCTTATTATTTTCCTATTGATGAGAATACTTTATATCAAAATTTAAATTATGTTTCTGAGGTTTGTGCTTTAACTGGTGAATCAATAATTGGTTATCACAATGATGGCAAATACTACTTAACTACTAAAAAAAATGAAATTGACTATTACAATAGAAAAGCTAAACATTTGCTTAAAAAAGCTAAACCTCTTATGAATATATATACTAAGGAGGAGGAAAATACTTTTCTTAAGTTTTTAATGAATAATGCAAAGGAAAGTGGTAATAGAAAAAGAATAATATCTTCTCTTCCAATATGTACTATTAGGGATGATCTTCTTTTGAAAATATTGAAAAGAAATGATGTTTCTAATAATGATGCTAAAAAAATAGTTGAGGAAGTTAAAAAAATAAAGATGGCATTTAATGAAATTTTAACGAATAATACAATTATTGATGAAATAACTAATATATCAAAAGATGAGTTTGCGAAAGATCCTCCTAAACTATCGTTATCAAAAATTTTTTATGAAAGGGATATTTATTATAATTATGATGAATATTTAAATCATTTTAGAGATACTGAAATGTATAGTAAAAATAATCGTAATTATAAATTATCAATTAAGAATTCTACTACTTTTAAGAATATAGATATTATAATTAACTCTAAAAAATATGTTATAGTTTCAAAAAGTAATAATCCTTCGATTCATTTTGTTATATTTCATCCACAACTCTGTAATTCTATTGAAAATTTTGTTGCTCCAATTAAAGAAAAAGTATAAGATTTTGATTTCTTATACTTTTTATTTCTTTATTTTGTAGTTTTCTTTTTAGGAGCTTTATTTTCTAGTTTTTTTGTTATTTCTTTTGTTGCTTTGATAGCAGTTTTTCTTAGGTCTTCTACTGCTTGTTCTACTACTGGAGTTGCTTTTGCTTTGGCTAATTTTGCTAATTCATCTATTTTCTTTTTGATATTTTCACTTTTTGCTTTAGCAATTTCTAGTGCTTTTTCTTTATCTAAATCTGCTATTTCTTCTTTTATTTCTGCTATTTTGTCTTCTATTTGAATTCTAACATCTTCGTAGTCTATGTCTTTTACTTTTTTGCATAGCTCATCTATTTTTTCTCCTAAAAGTTTTCTGGTTTCACTACCTTTTTTTGGAGCAAATAGAAGTCCTAGACCTGCTCCGATTGCTGCTCCTGCTAGCAATGTTCCTAAATTATTTTTTTTCATATTATTACCTCCCTATTTTCTTCTTTTAAATATTTTTTCTATCATTAAAAGTGTTTTTCCTACAATAGTTTCACTTATTGTAGTTATACTATCTGTTACTGTATCTATTGCTTGAAAGACACCATTAACACTCTTTAACTTTTTTTCTACGTCTTCTAGTATCATATTCATTTTATCAACAGTATATAGTAATTTTATGCTTCCAATTATCAAAAATACTACTAGTACTGAACATAAAACTAATAATATTGTTAAAAATACACTGTTTGCTTCCATTTTTATCCTCCTTACTCTTTATTTTCATACATCATATCAATTAGATCATAAAGATTTTTTTCGTCTGGTTCTTCTTCTTGTTTTGTTTTTGGTGCTAAATCTGTTTCAGTTATTTTTGTTGTTTTTTTAATATCTTTTGCTGTTTTTGGTTTGATTTGTTCTTTTGTTATTTCTAGTTCTCTTGTTGATTCTAATTCTTTTTGAACTTTTATTTGGTTATCTACTTCTTTACTAAGTTCTTCATTTTTTGTGCTTCTAGTTGTTTTTTTTTCTTTAGCACTATCTTTGTAATCTACATTGTATTCAAGTCCTAAATCATCAAAATATTCTTCGGCATCTCCTAGGGTTATTTTTGATATTGCTGGTTTATCATCTGTTTTCATATCATATAATAGTCCTAGGTCATCATCTTCTTCGTGATCTTTTTCTATACCAAAGGCTTTTTGTCTAACTGTATCTAATGTTACTTCAGGTTTTTTTTCTTTTTCTTTGGCAAACATTTCGTTAAATGATGATACTTCATCGTTACGTGGTTTTTCTAGAATTGGACTTACTCCAACAAAACCATATACTGGGGAAATTACTGGTGATGGTTTGAATTTTTCTTTTGGTTTTTCATCTTTATAACCTCCATATAGTGGTTTTTTTGGTTCTTCTTTCTTTTTTGGTTCTGGTTTTGGAGCCATTCTTTTTTCTTCCATTACAAAGTCTTCTTCGTTAAATATTACAGGAGTTCTACGATGTTGTTCCCTTCTCATTGGTCTAGGTGTTTCTCTTAATTCTGTTTCTTCTTTTCGTTCTGGTTTTGCTATTTTTTCTTCTTTTGGAAGTTCTATTTTTTTGGGAATTGTTTTTTCTATATCTATTTTTTTTACTACTTCTTCAGTAAATTGTCTTTCTTCTTTTTTTATTTCTTCTTCAGTTTTTTCTAATTCCTCAAATTCATCATCTTCAAAAATTGCATTTTTTATTTTATCCAATAGTTTCATATTTACACCTCTTTAATCTGATGATTCTATGTCAATGACATCTTCATCATTGTTAGAATCTTTTTCATCGTAAACCCCATATTCTTCAACATATTGTAAGAAATTGTCAGTACTTTTTTTAGGTCCTAGTAATGTGAATTGTTCGGAGTCATAGACAAGGGTATTGGATCCTATCATACTATCAATTATCTTATAATTATATCTTATATTTTTTAAAACAATTAAACTGTCAGCGACTGCTCTTTTTACATCGGTAGTTATAACTTCTATTTTTGCATAGTTGTACATTACTTGTACTAGGTAACCACCTTTAGATTTACTAACTAGTACGTAACCATTTAAGTCTTTGTATGTGAATTCTTTGCTGTATTTGTAATTATTTTTGTCTATTATGTATTTATTTTCTTTTTTGTTGTAATAACTGATTAAATCTACATATAGGTAATACTTATCTCCATAGGAATATAGAATATCATTACCATTTAAGTCTCCGATTAGGGTCATGTGTAATGGCAAGTATAGTTTATATCCCTCTAGATAAGTGTTTGTTTTTACCTTTTGTTCTTGTAATGACTGATTAATTACTTTATTGTAACTTAGGTTATCTATGTTAGTACATCCTGTAAGAAGAAACAATGCTACAATCACTAATATGTATTTTTTCATATTCACCTCTTCTATTATAACAAATCATTTTTTGTTTTTAAAGTTTTTACTTGCGTTTAACATATAAATTTTACAGCCTTTTTGAGAAAATTTCTTCTCATATTCTGTCATAACATTATTATAATCTACTCTTTTGTGTAAGTCTAGTGATATATCGCTAATTTTATAACCAAATTCTGACAATGAAATTATTGAGTATTCAAATAATCTTTGGTTGTCAGTTTTTAAAGTTATATTACTATCACCTGATGTTATTATATCATACTTTTCTAAAAATCTAAAGTTTGTTAATCGTCTTTTTTCATGTCTTGCTTTTGGCCATGGATCAGAAAAGTTTAGATAGATTCTATCTATTTCGTTTTGAAATATTTCATCTATTTTGGAAGCGTCATAATTTATAAGGAATAGATTTTTTAATTTTTGGTTTTGTTCTAGTTCTTTTACTCCTAGGGCTAGGACTGTATCTATTTTTTCTACCCCTATGTAGTTGATATTAGGGTTTTGTTTTGCCATTTCATATATAAAAGAACATTTCCCAGTTCCTATTTCGATACATATAGGGTTTGTGTTTTTGAATAAAGTATTCCATTTTCCTTTTTGTGGATATTTTTTTAGAACATAGTTACTATTTAAAAGAATTTGTTCTTTGTTTTTGATATTTCTTATACGCATTAAAATCACCTAAGTTATATTATACTATAGCAGGGTAACAAAATAAATAAAAAAAGCATACAATAAAGTGAAAAAGGAGGAGGAAATATGCCTAATCAAATGCCTTATGGTTTTATGAGTCAAAATTATTTTACACCAGATGCTAATTTTAATAATCCATTTATGAATCAAAATTATGATAAGATAAGTGAACTTGAGCAAAGAATAAGTGTTTTAGAACAAAAGGTTAAAGCTTTAGAAGAAATGAAGTTACCTAAGAGTAATTATGATTATCAAACTAGTATGAATATGATGTAATATGAAGATAAAAACTAATTCTAAGTATGTTAAAAAGAATGATATATTTGTCTGTATTCATGATGAGTTTGAAGATAGACATAAGTATATAAAAGATATTAAGAAAGCAAATGCTATTATTATAGATAAGGATATAAATAGAAATATTAAGATTCCTTTGATAAAAGTTAATAATACTAATGATACTTTGTTTGATATTTATAATTATTATTATAGTAAACCTTTTGATGATATTAATTTAATTGCTGTTACGGGTACAGATGGTAAGACTACGACTGCTATGATAATAAAGCAATTACTTGATAATTATGAAGATACTGCTTATTTGGGTACTAATGGGTTTATTTATAAAGATAAGAAGTTTAAGACGAAGAATACTACCCCTGCTATTGATATTATTTTGAAATATGCTGATATACTTAGAAAGAATAGTGTTAAGAAATTAGTTATGGAGGCTTCTAGTGAGGGATTACTTCATAATAGATGTAAGAATTTATGTGTTAAGAGAGCTTTAATTACTAATGTTACGGGAGATCATTTTAATATTCATGGTAGTTTTGATAATTATTTGAAATCTAAGTTAAAACTTTTTTCTAATTTAAGTAATGATGGAGTTGC
Organism: uncultured Bacilli bacterium; assembly: GCA_934087515.1. Classification (GTDB taxonomy): domain Bacteria; phylum Bacillota_I; class Bacilli_A; order RF39; family UBA660; genus UMGS1449. Next base: position 3,076 of record CAKOIY010000013.1, on the reverse strand, counting down.
TATTGTTAATATTGATGATGTTTCGTTTGAATATATAAAAGATTTAGATAAGAATACTATTACGTATGGAGTTAATAAGAAAGCAGATTATATGATTAAGAATATTAGCCTTTTTGATGATAAAACTTTATTTGAACTTAGATATAAGGATAAAATATATAATGTTGAGAGTCCTTTGCTTGGAAAATTTAATGTTTATAATTTGACTTTAGCTATTGCTTGTTGTTGTTCTTTTGGTATTGATATTTGTGAAATAATAGAGTTTGTTAAGGATATTAAACCTATTAGTGGAAGACTTAATGTTTTTAAGTGTAAGAATGGTGCTAAGGTGATACTTGATTATGCTCATACTATTAATGCTACTGAGGAGATTTTAAGTTTTGCTAATAAGGTTAAGTCTGAAAGAATTATTACTGTTTTAGGATGTGCTGGTGGAAGGGATAAGGAAAAGAGAGAAAGTATTGGGAAAATTGCTACTGAGCTATCAGATAAGGTTATATTTACTATGGATGATCCTAGATATGAAAAAGTTAAGAATATTATAGAAGATATGGTAAAAGGTGTTAAGATTAAGAATTATATATCAATAGTTAATAGAAAAAGAGCTATAAGATATGCTATTAATAATGCTAAGAAGAATGATTTGGTTTTAATACTTGGTAAGGGTACTGATAATTATATGGCTATTAGAAATAAGTATAAGAGTTATAGTGATCTTAAAGTAATAAAAAAATACATTTAGTGTTTGTTAAATGTATTTTTTTTGTTAGTCTTTTATTGCAAATCTTTGTTTGTCGTAGTGATAGTTGTGTAGTATTTTTTCTGGAGTTAAGGCTTGATTATATATTCTAGCACTATAGACATCTATTGTTGCTTTGCTTGGTAAGCCATTGCCTCCGGATTTTTGATCTTTATTTATTCCAACATTTCCCATATTTGAAGCATAGGTATAAGAGCCTGTTATGGAGGGAGCTTCTCCTACTTTTACTCCATCTATGTAATAGTATACTTTTTTATTACTTGAATCGTTTACGTAGGTTAAATTTAGTATTTTTGTAGGATACGTTAGGTTTTCTCCTCCGGCTGAGGTTATTTCTGAGGTCCTTGTGAAACCTGCTGTTGAAAATATTTTTCCGGTTTCTTTTGCTGCTTTGTTCCAAACAATTCCCATTCCGTTATAATAGGCTGCTCCTAGAAATACTCCGGTATTACCATTTGTTGTGTCTGTATATGGTACTTCATGTATTTTTAAAGTTATTGAAAGTGTTCTATCTGAGGCTGCTGGAAGCATAGTTGATAAGGCTACATTTGAGGTTACTGTTTCTTGAGGTAAAGCTAAATATTTATAATACCAAGCACCACTGGAAATTGTTCCGTTATAGTTATAACCACTTAAATCTTTCCATGTGTAATTGGGATTTGCTCGTGCTGTTCCGGTATTTGCGTATCCATCGTACCAAAGTCTTAAGTCATCTTGTATATAGCCATTATATGTTTCTCTGTAAGGATTGTATCTTCTTCCGTTATAATCTTCTGATTTTGTTTCGTTTATTACCAAATTCCATTCTTTATTATCGGCTGAGACAAATGTATAATCATTAAAATAAACTCTGGTATCTTTAGCATAGTGCCATACTGCTAATTCATCTAAGTCGTATGTTTGACCTAAATCTACTATGAAGCATTGTGAACCAGTATGTGTTGTTCCGGTTGTATAGCCAATTGAACCTTCAACATTATCGATTATTCCGTCTGTTGCATAATAATAGGCATAATTTGTTCCGAGTGATTCTACTACACTACCACTTGATGAATAGATTTTTCCTGATTTATCTTTTGCTACATTTAATCCATCTTTTATAGCCTCGATTTCTGTCCAGTTATTAACACTATTGCTTGAATCATTATTTACACAATTTTTTATATATCTTACATTATTTACTTTTGAGGATCTTTTTTTAGGTTTTGTGTCAACAAATGTGATTTTTGCATATCCATCATCATAATTTGCACCTGCTATTACTTCGCTACCAATAAAGTATTTACCACTGTAATGAAGTGTTTGGTTTGTATGTGTAATTGTTGTCATTTCTTTTACTGAGTTTACTCCTGCTAGTCCTGATATGTAAGAGGACCCTCCTCCTGCTCCGTGGCCTGTTCCACCTCCACCAGTTCCGGCACCTGCTCCGCCTCCATAGTAGCCTCCACCTCCTCCAGATGACCCAACACCACTTGAGTATGAGTTTGAGGTTCCACCTTTTCCAAAGCTTCCACTATAGTTTGTTCCATAGGAATTTAGATTCGTTCCTCCGGTTCCTCCGAATGTTTGGCCTGCTCCTACTCCATAAGCACTTTTATCTCCATGTCCTGAGTAGTAACCACCACTATTTCCTACTAACCCACTTGATTCGCTATTTTCTCCACTATTGTTGTATATTGCTGATGATGAAGCGCTTCCTCCGGCTCCTGCTACCATTATTCTAGAGATTAAAGATTTAGTGTTATCCCAAGAACCACTTGTTAGTCTTACGTCTGTTGCACCACCACCTGTATAACCATAAGAACCTGTGTCTCCTGATATCGAAGAAGATATTGTATATCCAGCATTAGAGTATCCTCCTCCGCCTCCACCATTAAATATTTCTTGTTTTTGTTGTTTTGCTTTACCTCCTACGTAAAAGTATAATTTTTCTCCAGCTTGTAGCTTTATATAGCCGCTTGTTTTTGAACCTCCAGCATAATTAGGGTTACTATCTGGTGCATGTCCAGCTCCACCAGCCATTTCTATGTAATAATAACCATCTCTTGGTACTGTATATTCCTCTGGCTTTCCTGTATAATTAAATATTTTAGTTGCTCCAGAATCCATACTTTCTGGTCTTTGTGTTGCTTCGATCTTTAATTTTAAGAAGGCTTTATAATCTTCCAGTTTTTCTATATCTTTTTCTTTTGTTTTATCTAGCCATATTCTCATCTTAAAGTTTATCATTTCTTTTTTATAGATTATATCGCTATCTATTATATTCTTTACTTTTTCTAAGGACATTGGACCATATTCTGTACCATTTATTTCTAG
>CAKOIY010000012.1 GCA_934087515.1 uncultured Bacilli bacterium | reverse complement strand
TCAGCAATAGGATTGTTTTGATCCATAAATTGAGAAAGTTGTGAACTACCAAAAAACTCTTTCAAAATAGCAGTAACAGGTCTAATATTAATTAAAGTCTTTGGAGTAACCTCATTAATATCTTGAGTAGTCATTCTTTCACGAATAACCCTTTCCATACGAGTAACCCCTACCCTAAATTGATTTTGTAAAAGTTCACCAACTTGACGAATACGTCTATTACCAAGATGATCTATTTCATCAAAATTACCAACTCCTTGAAGCAAATTAAGATAATAAGAACAAGAAGCATAAAAATCAGAAATAGTAAGTCTCTTAGAATCAATAGAACCATCATTACCTATAACACTAATCTTTTCCTTAGTACCAGGTTTATAAATCTTAATAATTTGAACTTTATTATAAGAATCAAGCTCATCATTAATCTTAACTTCCTTAATACCATAACCACTTTCAATTATAGGACGAAGTTCTTCTAAAACAGTTTTACTAACAACAGTTCCCTTTTCAAACTTAACCTCTCCATCAACCTTAATATCTTCAGCAAGAGTTTGTCCTAAAAGTCTATCAAGAACATTAAGTTTAAGATTAAACTTATATCTACCAACCTTAGCTAAATCATATCTAAATTCATCAAAAAATCTAGTAATAATTTGATTCTTAGAACTATCTAAAGTTGCAGGTTCACCAGGTCTTAACTTTTCATATATTTCAATTAAAGCCTCATCAGTATTTCTAGTAGAATCCTTACTTATAGTATTATCCATAAATTCAGACTTACCAAATAAATTAGTAATATCTTCATCACTACTAAGACCAAATGCTCTAAGCATAGTAGTAAGAGGAACCTTTCTAGTCCTATCAATTCTTACATATAAAATATCCCTAGCATCAGCCTCAAATTCAAGCCAAGTACCACGAGTAGGTATAATTTGAGATGTAATAAGAAGTCTACCATTCTTATCAATTTCCTTATTAAAGTAAACACTTGGAGATCTAACAAGTTGAGATACTATAACTCTTTCAGCACCATTTATAACAAAAGTCCCACTATCAGTCATAAGAGGCATATCACCTAAAAATATCTCTTGTTCCTTTACTTCACCTGTTTCATTGTTAAAAAGTCTAACTTCAACTTTTAAAGGCGCAGCAAAAGTAGCATACCTTTCTTTACACTCTTTAACAGAATATCTTGGTTCATCAAAATGATAATCGCCAAATTCTAAAGATAAAGTACCAGCAAAGTTTTCCACGGGGAATAAATCTTCAAAAACTTCCTTAATACCCTTTTCAACAAACCAATGATATGATTTCTTTTGAATTTCTAGTAAATCAGTCAACTCATAAGTATTCTTAATCCTAGAAAAACTTCTACGTGTGCGGTGGTCACCACATTTTATAATTTTGTATGCCACAAAATTCACCCCTACTTTCAAATTTTCAAAAAATCTTTGTCTCTCACACAGACAAATAACCAACTTATATTATTACCATAAAACACTCAAGTTGTCAATCAAAAATACACTTTATTACAAAAAAACCTTTATTTTTTTTAAGAACCTCTACTTTGCCATAAACACTAAGGTCTTTAACAACACTTTTAGCACCCTGATCTTTATTTATAACACAATATAAAGAACCACCAGAAACCAAATAATTACGTGCCCCAAATAAAAATTCATAAACAACTTCTTTTCCTGCTCTAATCGGGGGATTAGTAACAATAACATCATATTTTTTATCAACACCAGAGTATATATCACTACAAAAAGCATTAACACCAGAAACATTATTCAAACGAATATTCATATTTGCAAGATGTACCGCTCTTTTATTAACATCAACCATATCAACATTAATATTAAAAAAAGAAGATAAAATGATACCTAAAACACCATAACCACATCCAATATCAAGCACATTACCTGTAATATCACACGAAAGCAAAACATCAATAAGAGTTCTACTACCAAAATCAAGTCCCTTCTTAGAAAAAACCCCATTATCAGTATTAAAAACAAATTTTTTATCACAAACATTACAACTAATCTTCTTCAAATTACTCTTAACATCAGAATTGGTAAAATAGTGTTCCATTTTATCTTCCCCTTTATAGCACAAAAAGCCACGTGCATAAGCAAACGGCTTTAAGTAAGTAAAATTAACTATTTAAGTTCAACTTCAGCGCCAGCTTCTTCAAGTCTAGCTTTAAGTTCATTAGCTTCTTCACTAGGAATATTTTCCTTAACATTACCACCATTATCAGCAACTTCTTTAGCTTCTTTAAGACCAAGACCAGTAACTTCTCTAATAATCTTAATTACATTAATCTTAGCAGCTCCAGCACTCTTAAGTACTACAGTTTGTTTACTTGGTCCAGCTTCTTCAGCTTGAGCAGGAGCAGCAGCTACTGCAACAGCACTTGGATCAACACCAAATTCTTCCTTCATTGCGTCAACTAATTCCTTTACTTCTAATAATGTCATTTCTTTTAAAGAGCTAATAAAATCTTCTTTTGTTATTTTTGCCATAATAACTTTTCCTCCTTTATTTTTATTAATTTAATTTTCTTTTTGTTCTGAATAAAGATCAAGAGCAATACTCAAGTCTTTAACAATTTGCATCATACCACCAGCAAGCATTGTATAAAGTCCTTCGCGAGATGGAATCTTAGCAAATTCATCAAGTTTAGCTTTATCACAAACAGAATTTTCAACATATCCTGCTTTTAAAACCAAAGCATCATTCTTCTTAGCAGTATCACTTAAAACCTTAACCGCAGCAATATCATCATTTGAAAATGCAATAGCAGTAGGGCCAGCAAGATAAGAATCAAAATCAATATTTAAATCCTTAAATGCAATCTTAAGTAATGTATTCTTATAAACCTTATATTCTGAATCATTTTCTCTAAGTTTAATTCTAAGGTCTTTAATTTGATTATCAGTAAGACCACGATAATCAAACAATACAATACTCTTAGCACTATTACACTTATCTTTAATTTCTGATACAATAGCTTGTTTAAGTTCTAAAGATTTAGTACTAGGCATTATAATTCCTCCTTATTAATATATTTTATAAGTGCAAAAGATAAGAAGTCTAACCAAAGACTTCTTACTATACAAAGTATAAGTCCTCGGTAGGATTTACTAACAACCTACTGTCTTTGGCACTTGATAACCATATTATAAACTATTTTTTACTAATTGTCAAAACTATTTTGATCTATTCTAACTGCAGGACTCATAGTAGAACAAATACTAATTGATTTAACATATGTTCCCTTAGCAGCTTGAGGTTTAGCCTTAATTATTGTTTTTACAAAAGCATCTAAGTTAACCATAAGATCTTCATCACTAAATGAAACCTTACCAATAATTCCATGAATATTACCATAACTATCAGTACGATATTCAAGCTTACCTGCTTTAGCATCTAAAACAGCTTGCTTAACATTAGTAGTTACAGTACCAGTCTTAGGATTTGGCATAAGTCCCTTAGGTCCTAAAATCTTACCAATCTTACCTAATAAAGGCATCATTTCAGGAGTAGCAATTAAAGTATCAAATTCAAACCAATTTTCCTTTTGAATTTTTTCAATCATATCAGCATCTCCAACATAATCAGCCCCAGCTTCCTTAGCATCTTTAACAGCATCGCCCTTAGCAATAACTAAAACACGAACATCTTTACCAGTTCCCTTAGGAAGTACAATAGCACCTCTTAATTGTTGATCAGCTTTTTTAACATCTAAATTTAAATTCATAGCAACTTCAACAGTAGCATCAAACTTAACATTAGACATATCCTTAACAAGTTTAATTGCTTCTTCTTTAGTATAAAGTTTATTCTTTTCTACCTTAGAAACTTCACTCTTATAGCTTTTTCCTCTATTTTTCATTTCATTTCCTCCTTATGTGGTATTAGCGGATATATACCTCCCACATAGATAAAAAACCTATGTAATTTTTTTTATTATTTTTTATTAATCTTTAATTTCAATTCCCATGTTCTTTGCAGTACCACGAACAATTTCAATAGCTTCTTCAATATTATAAGCATTCAAATCTGGTAATTTAATTTCTGCAATTTCTTTAAGTTGTTCATTAGTAAGACTACCAACAATTTCCTTAGATCCTTTACTAGATCCTTTCTTAACCTTAGCATATTTCTTAATTAAAAATGCAGCAGGTGGAGTCTTAATCACAAAATCAAATGAACGATCATCATAAATTGAAATTTCAACAGGCAACACATTACCCATTTGTTCTCTAGTTGCATCATTATATTTTGTACAAAATTCCCCTAAATTAATTCCTGCAGGTCCAAGAACAGTACCAACTGGTGGTGCTGGTGTAGCTTTTCCTGCTTCAATTTGTAACTTAATTACTTTAACAACTTCTTTATTCACGAAAAACACTCTCCTTTTCTAGTTTTTTTAAGTTTTCGCGAGTGGTAATAATAGCTCCGCTTTGCCTCCCACTTAAATTTATATACATATATTTAAAAATAAATATACATAAACGTATTAAATAATAACACTATTCCCCAAAAAAAGCAAGCCTAAGCCTTTTCTATTTGAGAAATAGATGCTTCAACCTCAGTTTCTTGTCCAAATAAATCAACCAAAACAATAATTTGTTGATTCTCTAAATCCAAAGAAGAAACCTTTCCTTCCATACCAGAAAATGGTCCAGAAGTAATCTTAACAATTTCTCCCTCCTTAAGATCAGAAGAAACTTCTAACCTACTCATACCCATATTATTAAGTATCTTATCAACTTCATATGGTTGTAAAGGCGTAGGTTTAGCACCCTTACCACTTGAGCCAATAAACCCAGTAACACCAGGAGTATTACGTACCACAAACCAAGCTTCATCAGTCATAATCATTTCTACAAGAACATAACCAGGAAATAACTTCTTAACCTTTTCCTTGGTTACCCCATCCTTAACTTCAACCTCAGTTTGTTCAGGAACAATAACTCTAAAAATATAATCTTCCATATTCATAGAACTAGCACGCATCAAAAGCTTTTCTTGAACCTTTTTTTCATGCCCAGAATACGTATTTACAACATACCACTTCTTATCCATATTATCTAAGCTCCTTTACAAGTGCAAACACTACAGTGATTAAATAAAAATATAAAGAACACATAATAATAGTAACAAAAGTAGCAATAGAATACTTAACCATATATTTCTTATCTGGCCACTTAACTATCTTAAGTTCCCTAATAACTTCTTTAAAAAATCCTTCTTTCTTAGTCTTTGCTTTACCTTTAGAAGTAACCTCTTTTTTAGAAACTTTTCTATTATCTTTTTTTACTTTACTTGCTTTAACATTTTCAGATTTCATAACCCACCTCTAAATAATATATTTTTTCAAAATAAAAACACTTTCGTGTCTCACAACTAGAGAATAACACAAAAAGTGTTTTCAGTCAATAGATTTTACAGATTTTACCACCAAACACCTTGACTCGGAAAATTAATAACACTACGAGGATTAAAAGTACTAGACATACTATAACCACCATGACCATACATCATTTCCAAATGAAGATGCACAGGATAACCACCAGAACCACCTGCTCCACCAATTTGTTGACCTCGATTAACAACCTGACCAATACTAACTGAAGTAGAATTAAGATGTAAATAAATAGAAGTATACTTATTGCCATTAACAACATGTCTAATCATAACAACATTTCCACCATAAGTCCACCAAGTAACATCAGAAACAACACCACTAGCAACAGCATAAACTGGAGAATTCAAAGATACACCACTTACATCAATACCAGCATGAAGTCTACCCCTCATAGGACTATAACCCCATTCACTCTCATCATCTTCAATAAAACCAGAACCAGTCGGAATAATAAAGCCACTAGAACTTGGTACACTAGACTTAACACCACAAGTAAAAACATTATCATTCTCACCACAACCAGCTTTCTTATAAAACGCTATTTGTTTTTCCAAAGAAGCAATTTGTTCATCATAAGTAGCACCCTCTTTAATATAAGAATCTCTCTTATTACCAAGTTTAGCTATTTCTTTAGTAATCTCTGCATTAAGACTATCAAGCCTCTTTTCTTGAGACTTAAGTTCCTTAGCCTTTTTCTTATTTTCCTTAATCAAACCATTCATCTCATCAACTAACTTATCGTTAGCATCAGTAAGTTGTTCAGCAACAGAAAATCTATAAATAAAATCTTCGAAACTATCTGCACCAAATATAAACTTAAGATAAAAATTATCATTCTCAGAAATTTGATAAAAAGCCACTAAATCTTTAATCTCTTCCTTCTTATCATCAATCTTAGAATTAAGATCATTAATTTCCTTTTGCGTACTTTCTTGATCTTTCCTTGCTTGAACAATTTGTCTAGTAATCTCATCAATTCTTGCATTAGCCTCATCAATCCTCTTTTGAACAAAAGCACTCTTACTTTCACTTTCAGCCTTCTGAGCTTCAATATCTTTAATCTCCGCTCTAAAATCCGCAATAGTCTCAGCACTTACACAAATAGGAACCAACAAAAATGATATAAAAACAGCAAACAAAACCCTATATTTTTTCATTATACCTTAATATACCTCCTTACAGCTCTAGCACTACCAACCATACCAACAACCATACCAATAACTAATATAATTAATGAAGTATTAACAACAAATGGCATAGGACTAACAAGTTTTATAACCGGAGAAAATAACACTCCTCCAAAATAATCATACAAACCAGTATAACCAAACACAACAACAAGAATAGGAATAATAGAACCAATCATACCAAGAATAATACCCTCAATAACAAAAGGAAGTTTTATTCTACTATTAGAAGCCCCAACAAGTCTCATAATACCAATTTCACGTTTTCTAGAAAAAATAGTAAGTTTAATAGTATTAATTATCAAGAAAACAGTAACAATTATAAGAGCAAGAGCAGCAATATAAGTAATCTTTTCAATAGCATCAAATACTCCAACTAACTTCTCAACAAGCCCTTCACCATACTGAACAGAGTTAACTCCATCAGTACCCTCAATCTCCTTAGCAGTTTTACCAATACTCTTAACATCACGAACCTTTATAGTATAAGTATCTTTAAGAGGATTACTAGCATCATCCCACTCAGAAAGAACAGAACTAAAAGTCTTATTCTCCTTAGCCATTTCATTCTTTACCTCATCCTTAGACTTATAATCAAAAGTTTCAACATTAAGATTTTTCTTAAGAGAAGTCTCAAAGTTTTCACGAGTATCATCCTTAACATCAGATTCAAGAAAAGCCACAATTGTAACATCCTTTTCTATTTCATCAGTAAAATTCTTAACATTCTCCGACAACAGAAGAGCCGAAGCAATTATAATAAGAGTTATCGTAATACAAGTAATCGAAGCAAGAGACAAACTAAAATTTCTAACAACACTTTTAAAAGCATCTCTTAAACTTCTAAAAAACGTTCTACAACCTTTCATCTACAAAACTTCCCTTCTTATAATCCTTTTCAAGTCTACCATCCTTAAGCACAATAACTCTCTTCTTCATCTTTTTAACAATATCAATATCATGAGTAACCATCAAAATAGTAGTACCATATTCTCTATTAATCTTATCAAGTATCTCCATAATTTCCATACTAATCGTTGGATCAAGATTACCAGTAGGTTCATCACAAATCAAAAGTTTAGGACGATTAACAACAGCCCTAGCAATAGCAACCCTTTGTTGTTCTCCACCAGAAAGTTTATCAGGATACTCCTTAGCCTTATGCTTAAGACCAACTTTTCCTAAAACATCAATAACCCTTTTCCTAATAAGCTTACTATCAGCCCCAGTAACCTCTAAAGCAAAAGCAACATTCTCATAGACAGTAAGTTTAGGAAGCAATTTATAATCTTGAAAAACAACCCCAATCAAACGACGAAGTTTATAAACCCTAGAATTACGAAGTTTACCAACATTAACTCCTCCTAAAATAATCTCACCACGCGAAGGTTTCTCCTCACGATAAAGCATCTTAATAAGAGTACTCTTACCAGAACCAGAACCACCTATAATAAATACAAAATCTCCCTTTTCAATAGAAAGATTAAGATTAAATATAGCACCTACCCCATTAGGATAAGTCTTATAAACATTTCTCATACTAATTATATCCAAGCCTAACACCTCACTTACATTACATTATAACACAAAAAAAGACAAAAAAATCACAAAAAAACCATATTCTCAAAAACTTAACACATTTTCTTATTAATAGATATATCTTGTCCCTTAACCTCATACGTATCAGCAATAAACATAAACGCTGACTTATCAACACTTTTAACATACTCTCTCAAAACAAGAAACTCACTAGTAGGAACAACAACCATAATAAGCTTCCTATCATCATTAAGATAAGCCCCATAAGTATTATAAATAGTAACATCATGCCCCAAATTATCATAAATAAACTTCTCAATAATATCATATTTAAAGCTAATAATCTTAAAAGTCTTACTAGAACTTATACCAAGCATAATCTTTTCACTAACATACCTAGAAATAACAATAAAAATAATCGCATACAAAACCATAACAATTCCAAAAACAAAACCACCAACAACTACAATAATACCATTAATAACGGCATTAACCATCGTAACAGAAATCTTTGTATACTTATTAACAATCTTAGCCAAAACAGAAAACCCACCAAAATTAAGACCAATCTTAAAAATATAACCCTGTCCAATACCACTAAAAATCGCTCCAAATAACACAATTAACAAAACATGACTAGTATCAATAAAAACAATATCCGTAATACCACTAGTAGCCTTAACCATCAAAGGATACACAAGAGCAACAAAAAACGTAGAAACAACCTGATCAGAATTCAAAAAGATAAAAGCAAGTACAAACATCAAAAAAGAAACAAAAAATACCACTAAAGAAGGTTCAATATCAAACAAATAATTAAATAAAACACCAAGACCACCAGCACCACCTGATACTAAATGAATAGAACATATAAACAAATTATAACAAATAGCAAGAAGCAAAAGACCCAAACTCATCTTACCATACTTAATACCATAACTACCATCAGTAAAAATTAACTTAATCTCATTATAAAATCCCATAACTATTCACCACCAGTAACCTCATAAGCATCAACAACAGTAAAAAACGCACCACCATCAATACATCTAATACCCTCTTTAAGCCTATAATACTCCTTAGTAGGAACAACAGTAAACAAAACAGAAGTCTTCTTCTTACTAAAACCACCAGTAGCAGAAAAAATAGTAACAGTATGACCAAGTTCTTTAATTATATAATCACAAACAGATTTTTTATCCTTAGTAACAATATAAAACGCCTTCTTATCAGAAATACCCAAAACAACCTTATCAACCAAAAAAGTAATCAAATAAAGAATTAATACAGCATACATAAAATTCATAAATCCAAAAATAAATGCCCCAATAACAACAATAGCACCCTCAATCAAAAGCATAGAACTTCCAAGAGTTATCTTAAAATACTTATTAACAATTTGTGTTAAAAAGTCAGTTCCTCCAAGAGTAAAACCAGATCTCATAATAAACCCAAGACCCAGTCCATAAAGAGTACCACCAAACAAAGCAATAAGAAGCATATCAGAACTATCTATCTTAACCAAAGAAGGTAAAAAAGAAGTAATTTCAACAAAAATAGGAAACATAATCGCTCCAAAAACAGAATGAATAACCTTAGTCTTATCTAAAAACAATACCCCAATAAAACAAAAAATCAAAGAACAAAAAAGCATTATCAAAGAAGGATTAATATTAATAAAATGAGAAACTATTATACTAATACCACCAACCCCTCCAAAAACAATATCATAAGGATAAATAAAAATATTATAAGAAGCAGCACATATCAAAACACCAAATATCATCCAAAAATATCTAAAAATCCTATTCTTACTATAAACCTTACTCAATATATTTTCCACAAAATCAACTCCTCAAATAAGCCTCAATAAACATATCAATATCACCATCTAACACCTTAGAAACATCACTAGTAGAAATACCAGTCCTATGATCCTTAACCATAGAATACGGATGCATAACATAACTTCTAATTTGTGAACCAAAATCAATATTCATAGAATCACCACGAATACTAGCAAGTTCTTTTTCATTAGCCTCAATCTCAAGTAACAAAAGCTTACCCTTAAGTATAGACATAGCCTTTTCTTTATTCTTAATTTGACTACGTTCATTTTGACAAGTAACAACAGTCCTAGTAGGTAAATGCGTAATCCTAACAGCACTATCCGTAGTATTAACACCCTGTCCACCAGCACCACTAGAACGATAAACATCAATTTTTAAATCCTCATCACGAATCTCAACATCTATATCATTATCAAATTCAGGCATAACCTCCAAAGAAGCAAAAGAAGTATGACGCTTATTATTAGCATCAAAAGGAGAAAGCCTAACTAGCCTATGAATCCCCTTTTCACACTTAAGATAACCATAAGCATTAACACCCTTAACCAAAAAGGAAACTCTTTTAATACCAGCCTCATCTCCATCAAGCAAATCAAGAACTTCTACAGAATAACCTTTTCTCTCACACCAACGAGTATACATACGATAAAGCATTAAAGCCCAATCACATGCCTCAGTACCACCAGCACCAGAATGAATCTCAACAATAGCATTATTACTATCATAAGGACCAGAAAGCAAAAGTTCAAGTTCCAAAGCCTTAACCTTCTCATCACAAGAAGAAACAACATCAAAAACAAAAGAATAAACATCTTCATCATAATCCTCAAGAAGCAAAGAAACAAGATCAAGAGCATCAACAATATCAGATTTCAAAGACACAATCGAAGATGTCTTTCCCTTCAAAACATTAAGTTTATTAATAACACCTTGTGCCCTATCATTATTATTCCAAAAAGAAGAAGAATTAACCTCATCCTCTAACTTTTTTATTTCATCAAGTTTAGAATCTACGTCAAAGAGACCTCCATAAAACATTAATTTTATCTAAATTACTAACCAAAACCTTTTTCATTTCAACAATTTCCATAAAAATACCTCCAATAATAATAAAATTATACCAAAGAAAAAAATATTTCTCTACAAAAAAGAGAAATATTATAATTATTCATAGTTTTACAAGACTGTTATTTTGTTATCTAACACCTACGGTGTTATTATGAGGCGAGAGGAAATGCCGGAACTAGCATTACCACTGTTGACGCTCGAATTAAACACTCCGGCATCTGCACCAAAGTCATAGCCACCACCACGTTCGAACCAAGGGTCACCCGAGAGAGCAAGGGAGGAGTAATCGTCATACCAGCCACTTGAACCTTTGTACACTTCTTTTATTCCATCTCCTAATTTACTTCTTATTCTTGATGTCTCACTTGTACTAAAACTATATTTATCATAATATTTACTATTAGGGTATGCTATTCCAGTGTATGATGTGTAATTGCCAGAGTCATATATTTTTCCTGTATATCCTGAATTAGCGTATGAATAATTTCCACTCATCATTGTTGTTCCATCATTACTTACAATATTCCCCATTGTATGATCATACGCTCCACCACTCATATCGTACACTCCATATATATTATGTGTTGTTGAGGCACTTGGGCCATCTTTGCCTTCTCCTATTGGTGTTTTGGTTACTGTTGGACTATCTACTATTTTTATATTTTTTATATATCCTGTATCTGTTCCTTTTGCACCAGAACTATCCTTTCTATATGTAAATGTTAATTCATATGTTCCTTTATCTAGTTTTTTTGATACATTTTTATATATTAACGCACTTTCTGTTGTTCCTAATGTTGTTCCTCCTATTTTTGTACTTTTTCCTGTATCTGATAAAGCTGTTCCATCTTTTGTTATTGTATAATATAAATAATCAAAATTTGCACTTTCACTTGATACACTCCAGTCAAACGATAGATATGTATTATTAGTTGGTGCTGTAAAACTAAATTTTAAATTAGTAGTTGTTGAATTTTTTCCTTGATTTGAGCTTTTATATAGACCATTTGAAGAAGTCCATGGATATGTTGTATCATTTGTTACTGTTGGTGTTATTGCAGTTCCACTACCAGTTATTGTTGTAGTTTTCTTAGTTTGGTTATATTTATATGTTCCTTCGGTAGAACTTGATGCACTTGGACTTCCACCACTTCTTCCTGTATAATACCCACTACTATTATTTATATTTACTTCTGTGCAAGTACCATCTGTGCATGTTCCATATTTTGAGTGTGATAAGTATGCTACTGCTCCCCATTCACTATTTTTTATCATATGTGTATCTGTTGTTGTATTTAATCCATATTGATTACCACTATTTTTCATATTCATTATATTTGTTTCGAATGAACTTACACTTTGATTTAGTAGACTGCTCAAATTAGGTTTTGTCGTTATATTACTTATTGTTCCTGTAAGTTCAAACTTTCCTATCCAGAATCCTTTTATTTCTTTATCTCCAAATGTAAATGCTGGATGGGTATATGTTTTATTATTACATGTACTATCTGTACAAGCAGAGTTTGTACTTTTTAATTTGCATGTTTCTGATGGATTTCCATCTGTTCCTGATATAGAGTCTGCACAAGATATTTCTCCTGTTTTAGCTATTCCTTTTTCAAATGTTACTTCTATTTGTTGTTCATTACTTGTTTTTGTTCCATCAGCATTATAATTCCATACTTTATATTTATATCTTGGTATCCAAACCTGCATTGTTAGTATATCATCCATTGGTATTTCTGTTCCTACACTTGCTGATTGATATTTACTTCTATTAGTAGAGCTTACTGTAACACTATTAGCCCACATCTTATTATTATAATCATACCATTTGTAATTTTCATCTTGATTCTTTACATCGGCTTTTTTCCATGTTTCTGATGTTTCATCATAATAAACTGGTATCATTCCTTCGTCTAATACCGGTGCATTTGCTCCACTTGTATCTAATTTTTTTAAGCTTCCTTGTTCATAACTAAGCCCCAACTTACCAGCATAAATAACAACATTTGAACCACTAGAACTATAAGTATTCGGAGTATCATAATCAAGCCATATCTTCATCTTATAAGTCCTAGTAAGTTTAGACTTCAAACTATCAGCATCAATAATATAACTAGTCTCATTATTAATAGTCTTTTTCTCTAAAACTTTATAATCTTTATTTCCCTCTTTTATAGCAACTTTAATATATTCATTAGGAATACATAAAGAAGGAGTAACACTAGTCCCATCAATAGAATAACTACTAGAAGTAGAACAAACATTATCAAGAGTCAACCTATAATTAGCAGGAATACTACCAGTATTCTCAATACTAAATTCATATTCAGCACTATTAGCAAGACCATCCGAATCACTCTGAGGAAGAGCCCCAGTAAGCATAATAGAATTAGAACTACCCTTAAAAGTAAGAGCAAGAGTTCCAGCATTAATAACTGTACTATTATTAGTCTTACTAACATATTGCAAATAAGCATAAGAAGAACCAACAAGAGTACTAAAAAGTGCCACAATAGCAAGCACTAATGCCAAACCTTTTTTAGGATCTTTCTTATATCTAACTTTTAAATTATTAAATTTACTAATAAAACTACGCTTAAAAAATGACTTAAATTTAGTTATCATATTTATATTAACTGACTCTTTATTCTCCAAAGAAGAATTATCGCCATTAAAAAAACGCTTGCTAGTACTCTTTTTTGTTTTTTTCATAGCTACTAACTCCTTATATAATATATAAATGTTCTATATCTTACTCATATAAATGATACTACATAATCATCAACATTTCAAGTAAATTTAAAACAAAAATATATATTTACAAAAGAAAAAAAGTCCAAAAGGACTTAAATTAATTAATAGCTTTCCCATTAACATATAACTTATAACCATTAAAATCAATATTATTATAACTAGAATCATCATCAGATAAACTAATAACATAACTATTACCAGTAAGCTTAATCATTATTCTCAAGATATATATAAGCATTAGTATTAGTCACATAAAAACTATCACCTTTTTTGTAGTTATAGAACTATTTTTAGAACTAAATTCTGACTTACCACTTGCAGCAGCACCACTCATAGATTGGTATAAAAACACATTTTTATAAGTAGTAGATTGCCCATTAAGCTTAGTATTACTATCAATAAGTGTGCAATCATTCAAAAAAACTTTATTATTACCTTCAATGACAACACCCTCAGAAACATTAAAAACGAGTTTAAAAGATACACTCTCAGCCAATTGAACCATCACTAGCAGCCTTATCCGGAGGAACATTATTAGGACTAGCACCAATTTTCAAAAAAAAGCCACAAACTTAAAACAAAAACTAAATCACCAAGAAATTCTACAACAACAATCTATACAAGAAGAAAATCCAAAATTAAAAAAACGAAATTTCATATAACTATTACATAAGCAATAGTTTTTTCTAGCAACTATTAACGAACAAATGTTTACCAAATTCTAATAAATACTAAATATTAAATAAACATTAAAGATATTAACAAAATCTGTTCATATCTTTTTCTTCATCTATATCAACAACACCAAACTTAATACCATTCAAATTATCAATAAGCGCCTCCTTCTCAAAACTAATAACATCAAAAGGCAACTCATTAATAGAAAAATAACAAAGTTCAGAACACTTTAAAGGTTCATTAATTTTTATATCTCCAATATAACTATCTATTTCAAAATATACATCAAAGTAAGGACTAAGATGTTTATTTCTCCTATTAACAACAAAAGTATTAACAATATTTTTAATACCAAAAGTAATATCAAGCTCCTCCTTAGCCTCTCTAATAGCAGCATCATAAACATTCTCACCAATATCAACATGCCCAGCCGGAAGGCCTAAAAAACCAGACCATAACTTAGTACCCCGTCTTCTTTAAAATAAAATTCTACCAGAATCATCTTTTATAATTAAATAAATAGAAGCTAAAAACTTTTCTCTATCCATTTTGACCACCATCTAAAATAAAATTCGAAATACACTCTAAAAACTCATCCAAAGAATTATATGAAATTATATTATTAGTAATAAACTTTAAAGATGAACTAATAGAACTACCTGTCTTATATATACATAAAATTGGAACATTAAAAGAATCAGCCCAACCAATCTCAATACCTTGTCCAGTAGAATTAGAAGAACACTCTGCAACTAATAAATCACTATTCTTAATAACTTCTTTAGTATTAAAAACATTCCCATCATGGGGTAAATAAACCTCATTTTCATCATATAACTTTGATTCCTTTAAAGGTTCATAAATCTCACTTACATAATCACAATTACTAGAATGTGAAACATATATTTTCATAAAATCAACTTCTTTCATTCAATAATTAAAACAATTATATCATTAATATCAAAACAAAGAAAGCTGATCAAAATCTTTTTTATAGCTAACCTGTTTAGCTAAAGTAATAATATCAGAATCCTTAACATTACCAATAAGCAAAGGAGAATCATCATCATGAAACTTAACATTTCTAATAACACTATCCCTATCATAATTAGCATAACAATACCTGCAAAAATGAAAACATGAATTATATGCACCAATATCATTACCAAGCAAACAAGAACAATCTCTAATTGGTTTAACATTTGAAACATTAAGTTTATATCCCAAATATTTCTCTATCAACTCTTTACTACGACATCCCCCAACATTAACACCATAACAAGAAAGAAAATCATTCTCACAACAAGAATAAATAGATATTCCATATTCCTTACCAATAGAAACAAATTCCTTAGTAAGATAGATTATCTCATCTTTTGAAGGAACTCTAAGATCAGGAGCATTCCTTTTAACTTTCTCATACATATCTAAAAAACTAATAACACAACAATCTACATAACCACTAAGCCTACTAGCAATACCTCTAAATTCCATAATATGTCTATTAATATCAAACTCATCATTAAAAAATATAGGATCATATCTCCAACCAACAAACAAATTATTAGGAAAAGAACACAATTTCTTAACACCCTCTATTACTATATCTCTATCTGGAACATTAGGTTCAATATCTTTACCATAAGGAGTAATAGTAACATACCAAAACAAATTATAGTTCTTAAGTTCATCCATATACTTAATCATAGGACAAGGATTCTTAGTACAAAAATCAATGAAATCAACAACAGAAGAATCAAAAACATACTTAGTAACCCTATCCTCATAATAAGGATTTCTAACTAAAACATAACCTTCTCTAATCCTATTAATAAACCACTTAGAATAAAAAGCAGGAATATCAGTTCTACACCCAGTATTAATTATCATTAGAACTCCTATATAAATAACAATCTTTATCATGAGAATAAATAACACCAATAGCTTGCAAATAAGAATAAATAATAGTAGAACCAACAAATTTCATACCACGTTTAACTAAATCATTAGAAATAGAATCAGAAAGCAAAGACTTAGTCTTATCAATTTCATAAAAAATATAACCATTAGTAAAAGAACATAAATAACTATAAAAAGAACCAAACTCCAAAACAATACTCTTAAAAACTCTAGCATTGTTAACACTAGCCCTAATCTTAAGTTTATTTCTAACAATATCACTATTACCAATAAGTTCATTAATCTTTTCTTCATCATAAGAACATACCTTATCTAAAGAAAAATTATCATAAGCCTTCCTAAAAGCATCTCTTTTATTTAAAATACACTCCCAAGAAAGTCCAGCCTGAAAAGATTCTAAAATAAGCATCTCAAATAAATAACTATTATCAGTTCGTAAAACTCCCCATTCATTATCATGATAAGAAACATAAAGAGGATTATTTAAATTACACCATTTACACCTATTCATAAAGCAGTACCTCTAGTAGGAATAATAAAATCATTCATATCATGGCCCTCAAGTTCTAAAAGTTTTATCTTGTTAGAAATACCACCACCATAACCAGTTAAACTACCATTTGAGCCAATAACTCTATGACAAGGTATAATTATACAAATAGGATTCCATCCAACAGCACCCCCAACAGCCTGAGAAGACATCCTAGAAAGACCTTTCTTTTTAGCAATACCATCTGCTATATCTCCATAAGTAATCACTTCACCCCAAGGAATTTTATTCATTATTTCTATAACACTATCTCTAAAAGAGGTAGAATTCAATATCTTATACTTAGGAACAAAATCAGGAATCTTCCCACTAAAATAAATATTAAGCCATCTAATAGTATCATCAAAAACAGGTAACAGCTTCTCCTCATAATCAAATTTATGCTTTAAAACATCTCTAGAATCACAAAACCAAAGTCCAGTAAGATAAACCCCATCACTAGACATCAATATATCAGAAAAACCACTAGGAGTCTTATAATTATATATATACATAAAAACACCACCAAATACAAACATTAATAAAAAACAATAAAGCTTGCTAACACAAAAATTATAACATAGCAAACATTTGTTTGCAAGAACAAAACAAAAAAAAGATAAAATCAATTATCTAAAAACTTATCATATTTATTCCTATTATCTCTAATAGAACTATCAACATCAATAACATATTGCTGAATAATAACACCATATTTATCATCATAAAACTCATTTTTTAAAATACCACCTAAAGATTTAATAGTCCTAGCAGAACCCAAATTATCCTTATCACAATCAAGTAAAACTTCCTTAATACCATGCTCCTGACAACATAACAATCCTAAATATAAATTTACTTTATTATAACCCTTATTTCTTTCCAAAGGACGAATACTATATCCAATATTACCACCATGTCTTTTAAGCCTAGAATTAAGAGCAAACCTAATATTAATCATTCCAACAATATAATTATCATTAGAACGAACCAAGAAAAAAGTTTCAGTAGGAACCTTATCCGAAGAAACAACAGCATTCCTATCACTTTCTAATCTATTAAGCCATCCATCATAATTATCTAAAAACTTATACAAACCACCAACACCATTAATCTTAGAATTATACTCATAAAACTCATTAATATAAGCAACAGCATCCCTTTCATATTCCTTAGTTGGTCTAACATGTTTAAACTTCTCCATACATCTACCTCAAATCATAATTTTTTTAACAAAATACTATAAAATTAAAATTATAAATTTAGTAATTCCTTTTTCTTTTTATCAAATTCTTCTTCAGATATAGCTTTCATATCAAGCAATTCTTTCAATTTTTTTATTTCATCCAAATTACTGTTTTTATTTATAATTTGTTGAGGTTGATTTTGTTTGAAATTATAGTTTTCAATATATTCTTTAATAGACTGAGCCACTCTATTCTCATTAGCATAATGCCCACACGGATCTTTAAAATATACAATATTTTCATCTTTTACTCGCTCTAATAGTTTTCTTTTCTTTGCTTCAACAGTACCAGGAACAATAAATTGTAAAAAACCTGTCGTAAACGCAGTTGATTTTTTAAATTGAACACTTGTGATTTGATTTAACATTATTGTTTTATCACCAACAAATCCATGAGTAAATTTAGAAATTGCACCAGGCCTAGAAATTGTTATACTATTTTCATTTACTTCTATTGTAGCTTTACCTTCACCCATAACTTTAAAAACAAATTTTTTCCCCTTTATATTATTTTCAAAATCATTTGTCTTTGCAACACTTAAGCCACAATTAGTGCAAAATTTTTCACCATCTTCAATCTTATTTCCACACTTTGTACAATACATAATATCACAACCTTTCATAAGCATTATAACACAATTCTTTTAATCGATTTATATATTTAATAAAATCAATACTATTTATTTTTTTTATATAAGGATATTCTAATGCCACTTTATT
This sequence comes from uncultured Bacilli bacterium, assembly GCA_934087515.1. Taxonomy (GTDB): domain Bacteria; phylum Bacillota_I; class Bacilli_A; order RF39; family UBA660; genus UMGS1449. Next base: position 1,730 of record CAKOIY010000012.1, on the reverse strand, counting down.
ATTTTCAAAATAATTTTTTAGTTTGTATTGAATCTTTATAAAAATATTATTAATATCAATCATTATTTTAATTATTTCATTAGTATCAATTACCCATTCCAATTTTTCTCTTCTTTTTTTCCTTTTTTCTATAGAACTTTCATTACATTCAATAATATCATTATTATATTCTTCATTAATGAATCTAATTTTTTTGAAAGTACTCCCGCCAATATAATTAGTCCACTTTATTACGTGAGGTACATGTTCAAACTTATTTCTAACATCATTCATATTAATTAATTCATTCGAATAATCATCGTATATTTTTGAAAAATCATCATTTAAAAAATCAAAATATTTTGATAATCTTAATATACCATCCTCATAACTTATTTTCCTACCTTTCATTGGAATCAATCTATTAATATTAACAACAAGATCAAAAAATAGTATTTTTATTTCTTCAACATTATTATATTTATATGTTATAAGTTTAAATAAAGTTTCATTGACCTCCTCTAACAAAAAGAAATATACCCCTATTCCATTTATCCATTTTTCATCTTCATATCGAACCATCACAATAATCACTCCCATAAAACATTCCTATTTACAACTATATCCTACTCACGTATTCAAGAAATGAATTTCAATTTAAACAGGTTTCATCAAATTTAAAAATAATGTTTTTAGAGCAAGTTGTTATTTTATTTGTGTTTAAAACACTTTTAAGAATTAACAAAACTCACCTAGAACTCATTCAAAGTTTTTAAATCATATTTTTTTAACTATTTAAATATTACATAAAATAGAACAAATCCTTATTACATAGATTTGTGCTAACTTTAATCATTATTTTCCACAACAATTCTTATATTTCTTCCCTGAGCCACATGGCCTTTTGTATTGGGGATTTTGGTAGCTTTTGGGAGCACTTGGCTAGTTATTTTGGCATTTGGCTGCACCCCAGAGCACTCCGTAGCACTCGGCAAACCCAGTAGAACTTATCTAAAAACGTATCTAAGACAAAAGGCATGTCTAAAATTACCTAAATATTGTAATCATAGAAAAACCGCAATCCCTTATTTTATACGGGTTTGCGGGCTTATTTACCACAACACTGTTTATACTTGCGTCCTGAGCCACAAGTTCGTCCTTTTTCAGTACATATAACACTATGAAATATATATAGTATTATAGATTTTACAAGGCTTAAAAGGTCTAAACAGATACGGTATAAATGGTACATATAGTATTATTTTTACTATATGTTTTTAGGTTAATGAGCACAAAAGGTGCACAATGTTCCCATTTTAATAGGAACTGTTGTGTGCAGATATAAATTTCTTTCCTAAAAATTTTATTTAATATAGTATATTTATAAATATACTGCCGAATAAATTATACTATAATTTTAAAAAGTAAGCAACTGAACATAAAAAGAAAAATTAGTGTGCTTAAATTTGCCCACTATATTTATACAATTTTTTTACTATTGGTGAGTATTCTACTTTAGATAAATCTTTTAATTTTTTCTCTGCAATATACTTTGTTAGATACATACTTTGGATAAGCATCTGAAAATCATCTAATATTTGATCTTTAAATTTAGAGTCAATAGTGATGATCATACTATAATACTTTTTAAGTTCCTCCAACATCATTAGATCAAATTCAGTATTCCTATTATAATAAATCGCTATACCATTATAATTAATACCAAGTGTACTTCTTCCATGACAATAAGA
>CAKOIY010000011.1 GCA_934087515.1 uncultured Bacilli bacterium | reverse complement strand
GTTATATAGAAGGTGTTAATGCTAGACTTAAGGAAGATAGTGATGTTTTTTTAATGCAAAAGTCTGAACATATTATTAAACTTGCTATGTATGATGGAGAAAGTGGTATTGCTCCTAGAAAAATATCTAGGAATTATAAGGATATGTATGCTAGAAATTATTATAAGGCTAGATGTGCTAATTCTGAGATGATTAATGCTTATATGTATGAGACTGAAATTCTTGATGATTCTGAGGAACAAGTTTATACTTTTGGATATATGGATGGTTATTTTGATGAGTATGTTTATGGTGATGCTTCTTATAGCGAGGATTTAGCATATTTATATGAAATTGGTTATCATGAAGGTGAGATGAGTAGAAATGCTAATCTTGCTAAAGCTAATTTGGAAAAGCTTAAGTGGTTGGTTTCTTTATCTATTAATGATTCTCTTAATGGTATACATAATAGAGGTTTATCTATTGATGCTAGGAATGTTTATAATAGTCATTATCAGTTTTTGGATGATGATGTTATGAATGATGAAGGTGTTTTAGATAATAAACTTTCTGATGAGGAGTATTTTAGATTTAGACATAAAAAGTGTTGTAAATAGTAAAATTTTAAGAAAATACTTTTATAAATTATGTTGTTGTGATAAACTATTATTAGTTTGACTGTGATGAGAAAGTAGTAATAAGAGATAATTATTTTTTAGAGAAGAAGTGGTTGGTGAAAACTTTTAAAATAAATTCTTATGAATTCACTCTCTAGTTAAGATCGTATGTCTGCGTTAAGGATAAGAGATAGTGTAACTATGAAATAAGGTGGTACCACGATGTAATGTCGTCCTTTGGTGGCACTTTTTTTATTTTGAAGGAGGATTTATGGAAAATATTAAAAATGATATAGTTCATGATATAGATGGTGTTAATTCTGTTAGTGAACTTAATGATTTGAAGGTTAAATATATTGGTAAGAAAGGGGTTATTACTTTACTTTATGCTAAGATGAAGGATATTTCTAATGAGGAGAAGAAGAAATATGGTATGAAGATAAATGAACTTAAGGATTTATTTAATGAAAAGTATGAAGATAAGAAGAATTTTTTAGAGGAGATGGAACTTTCTAAGAGGCTTGCTAGTGAAAAGATTGATATAACATTACCTGGTACTAAACCTATAGTTGGTGCTCCTAATATTTTGGAGAAGATAATTGAAGAGGTTGAGGAAGTATTTATGTCAATGGGTTATGATGTTGTAGACGGTCCAGAGATTGAGGAGGATAAATTTAATTTTGAAATGCTTAATATTCCTAAGGGTCATCCAGCACGTGATGCTCAAGATACTTTTTACATTGAAGATGAGAATATATTACTTCGTAGTCAAACTTCTCCGGTTCAAGTTAGGACTATGTTAGAAGCTGGGGGTAATAAACCAGTTAGAGTTATTTGTCCTGGTAAGACTTATAGGAGAGATGATGATGATGCAACTCATTCTCATCAATTTATGCAAATAGAAGGTCTTTTAGTTGATAAAGATATTAGATTATCAGATTTAAAGGGTACTTTTGATGTTATTGCTAAGAGACTTTTTGGAGAGGATTGTAAGACAAGGTTTAGACCTAGTTATTATCAATTTACTGAACCTTCAGTAGAGACTGATATATCTTGTTTTAATTGTAAAGGAAAGGGATGTTTTCTTTGTAAGAATACTGGTTGGATTACTGTTAGTGGTGCTGGTATGGTTCATCCTAATGTGCTTAGAAATTGTGGGTATGATCCTAAAAAGTGGTCTGGTTTTGCTTTTGGTTTTGGGGCTGAAAGACTTGCTATGCTTAAGTATGATATTAATGATATAAGAGCATTTTATCAGACTGATTTGAGGGAGGAAAAGTTATTTGATAGGAGGTCTTGTAATGATTAGTTTAGATTGGGTAAAGGATTATGTTGATATAAGTGATCAAGATTTACATGAACTTGCTGAAAAGGTTACTAAGGCTGGGGTTAATATTGAAAAGATAGTTGATAATCGCATTAATAATTTGGTTATTGGTGAGGTTGTATCTTGTGATAGTCATCCAGATAGTGATCATTTGAATGTTTGTATGGTAAATATTGGTGATAAGGTAGTACAAATTGTTTGTGGTGCTTCGAATGTTAGGGCTGGTATTAAGGTGTTAGTTGCTCTTCCTGGATGTGTTTTACCTGATGGTGTTACTATTAAGAAGGGTGTTATTAGAGGACAAGAGTCTAATGGAATGATTTGTGCTTTGTTTGAACTTGGTTTAGAGGAAAAGACTAAGGAAAATTATGATCGTGGTATTGAGATTCTTGATACTGATTTGAAAGCTGGTACGGATGCTAATATTTATTTAGGCACTAATGATACTTTGTATGAACTTGATGTGCATAAGCATAGGAATAACGATTGTTATTATCATATTGGTTTTGCTTATGAAATTGCTAGTATTTTGGGAAGAAAGGTAACTTTACCAGTTTCTGATTATAGTGAAATAAGTGATAGTGTTAAGAATCATATTAAGATTGATGTTGTTACTAAAAAATGTCCTTATTATACTGCTAAAATGGTTAAGGGTGTTAAGATTAAGGAATCTCCAGATTTTATTAAGAGAAGACTTATTGCTGCTGGAATGAGACCTATTAATAATGTTGTTGATATTTCTAATTATGTAATGCTTGAGTATGGGCAACCTCTTCATTTCTTTGATAAGAATAAGATTGGTGATAATATTTTAGTAAGGGATGCTAGTTTGGATGAAGAAATTGTTACTTTGGATGGAACAACTAGAAAACTTACTTCTTCTGATGTTGTTATTACTGATGGTAATGTTCCTATTGCTATAGCAGGTGTTATGGGAGGAGAAAATACAGAGGTTGATTCTGATACTAAGGATATTTTAATTGAAGCTGCTATATTTGATTCTGTTAGTATTAGGTATACTGCTAGTAGACTTAATTTAAGGAGTGAGGCTTCTATTAGATATGGAAAGGGTCTTTCGTTTGAGTATACTGATAAGGCTCTTGATAGGGCATGCTATTTACTTGCTAAGTATGCTGATGCTATAATTCTTAGTGATGTTATTAAGTATGATGTTATTGATAGGACTCCAAAGGTTGTTAGTTTTAATACTAAGGAGGTTAGTACTTTACTAGGTCTTAGTCTTACTAATTCTGATGTTAAGACTGAACTTGAAAGACTTATGTTTGATTATGAGATGAATGGTGATACTTTTGTGGTTACTATTCCTTATAGAAGACTTGATATTGATCCTAATGTTAATGATATTGCTGAGGAGATTGGAAGGCTTTATGGTTATGAGAATTTGGCATCTACACTTCCTAGGGTTGAGACTAAGAGGGGAATGTATTTGAAAGATATAGGGCTTAGAAAGAATGTATCTAAGAGACTTAGAACTTTAGGACTTGATGAAGTTAAGACTTATACTCTTACTAGTCCAGTTATGGCTAAGCTATTTAGGTATGAAAATAGGGAAAATGTATTTCTTCCTAATCCTATGAGTGTTGATAAGTCTGTTATAAGGACTTCAATTCTTCCTTCGCTTTTAAATGTTTATGATTATAATAAGAAAAGGCATGTTAATGATATAAGCATTTATGAAATTGCTAAGACTTATGATAAAAATTATGTTGAGGAGAGTAAGATTGCTATGCTTGTTAGTGGTAATTATATTGTTAATAAGTGGCATACTACTATTAAGTGTGATTTTTATCATTTGAAGGGAATAATTCAAAATTTGCTTGATTATTTAGGTTTTGCTGGTAGATATTATTTTACTCAAGAAGAGGTATGTGATATGCATCCAGGAATGTGTGCTAAAATATTTATTGATAGGGATGAGATTGGTGTTATTGGTAGAATTCATCCTTCTGTTAATAAAGATGAAATATATTTAGCGGAACTATCTCTTACTAAGATTTATAATAAAAAGGCTAAAGCACTAAAATATAAGAGTGCTTCTAAGTATCCTGATATTGTTAAGGATGTGGCTTTTATTTTAGATAAAGATGTTTTAAGTAGTGATGTTGAAAGAGAAATTAAGAAATGTGGTTCTAAAATTTTAACAGATATTTCAGTATTTGATGTTTATGTTGGAGATAAGATTGAATCTAGTAAGAAGTCTATTGCATATAGTCTTACATTTAATGATTATGATAGGACTTTAACTGAAGAAGAGGTTGATACTTTATTTAGAAAGATTATTGATAAAGTAAAATCTAAGTTTAATTGTGATATTAGAGATAAGTAGGAAATTTTCCTGCTTTTTTAATATTTTGTTTTTTTATTTCATATTATTTAGTATGAAAAAGTTTATGCAAATAGTTATTATTAGTTTATTTACGTGTTTTAGTTTTTATTATACTGAGAAAGTAGTGGAGTTTTCTAAAAATCAGGATCCTATTATGGAAAAAATTAAATCACTTGATAGGGATATTAGTCCTGTTAATGGGATTCTTTCTAGTGATACTATGCTTGTAGGTAAAAGTGGTATTTCTGTTGATGTTGATAATAGTTATGAGCAAATGAAAAGGGTTAATGAATATAATGAAAATTTACTTGAGTTTATTAGTATTAAACCTAGTATTTTAAAGAGTAATAATTTGGATAAGTTTATTGTTGGGACTAATACTGATGAGAAGAAATTGTCTTTGGTTTTTAGTTTTGATGATTTAGATTTTTTAGAGGAAGTGGTATATGTTTTAGATATTAATGATGTGTCTTCGACTTTTTTTATAGATGGTAAGTTTTTTGAGAGTAATTATTTAAAGATTAAAAATTTGGTTAATGATAAGATTAGTTTTGGTCTTTATGGTTATGATAAGAAGTATAATGGTTCTAGTATTAGGTATGTTAAGAATTTAATTAGTAATGGTTTTTCGTATAGTGATTATTGTCTTTATGTTAATGATGAGTTTTTTAAGGCTTGTATTGGTTCTAGGATTAATACTATTAAGCCTTATGTGATTAAGAATAATGTTTTTAATTATTTTGTTAATAATAAGATTAATGGTTATATATATATGGTTAAGGTTAATGATGAGAATATTAAGGAACTTAATAGTTCTATTATGTATTTGAAGCAAAAAGGGTATAAGATTTTGTCTCTTGATGATATTTTAAAGGAATAGGTTGACTTTTCCTTTTGTTTTGTGGTAAAATCTTATATGTTTAAGGCCTCATATAGTGCTTTAAACCACATTGAAAAGGTAAAAGTTCTATTTATTAGACACCTTAAGAGTGAGTCTTAGGTAAGAGATAAGGAGGTAAGTATGAAAGCAATAATTAAAACTGGTGGAAAACAATATTTAGTTGAAGAAGGTTCAGTTATTTATGTTGAAAAGTTAAATGCTGAAGAAGGAAAAAATGTTGTTTTTGATGAAGTGTTGATGCTTGATGGAAATTTTGGTAGTCCTAAAGTAGATGGTGCTAAGGTTACTGGTAAAGTTGTTAAACATGGTAAAGGTAAGAAAATTAGAATTTTTAAGTATGTTAACAAGAGTAAGAGTACTCGTAAGAGTCAAGGTCATCGCCAACCATATACTAAGGTTGAAATTACTAAGATTAATGGTTAATTGATATGATTAAGATTAAAGTAAAAAAAGATGAAGAAATAATAAGGGAAATAAGTATTAATGGACATGCTCTTTATGATGATTATGGTAAAGATATAGTTTGTGCTTCGGTTAGTAGTATTGTTATAACTACTGTTAATGCTATATTGAGAGTTGATAGTAGCTCTATTTCTTATGATGAGACTCCTTTTGTTATTAGGACTCTTAAGGATAGTTATATTACTAATTTACTTCTTGATAATATGATATCTTTGCTTAAAGAACTTGAAAGAGATTATCCAAAAAATGTTAGATTTTTATAGGAGGAATATTTATGTTAAGATTAAATATCCAATTATTTGCTCATAAAAAAGGTGGTGGATCTACTTCAAATGGTAGAGATTCTGCTGGACGTAGATTAGGTGCTAAACTTGCTGACGGACAAAGTGCTAAAGCAGGAGCAATTATTTATCGTCAAAGAGGAACAAGAATTCATCCAGGAGTAAATGTTGGAATGGGAAATGATCATACTTTATATGCTAAGATTGATGGTGTAGTTAAGTATGAAAGACTTGGAAGAGATAAGAAACAAGTAAGTGTATACGAAAAGTAATACACTTTTTTTGATATAGAGGTATTTTTTATGAAGGTTAATGATATTTATGAGATTAATATAATAGATGATAATCATAATGGTAATGGTATTGGTAAGATTGATGGTTTTCCTGTTTTTGTTAAAGGTACTGTTTGTGGAGATATTGTTAAGGTTAGGATTGTTAAAGTTTTAAAGAAATATGCAGTTGGAGAGGTTGTTTCTTTTGTGTTTAGTGATGATAAGCATGTTTCTGTTTTGTGTCCTTATTATAATAGATGTGGTGGTTGTGTGCTTGGACATATTTCTTATGAAAGAGAGATTTTGCTTAAAAGTAGATATTTAGAGAGGCTTTTTGGAAATGTTTTTAAAGGAGTTACTTATTTTGATAGATTTAATTATAGAAATAAGGTTAAGTTTCATGTTGTAAATGGTAAACTTGGGTTTTATGATGAGTCTAGTAATGATTTAATTTGTGTTTCTAGTTGTATGCTTCTTGATGAGGAGATTAATGGTTTAATTAGTTTTTTGCTTAGAACTAATTTGCTTTATGTTAAGGAAGTGGTTATTAGAAAAGGTGATAATGGGCTTCTTTTATATGTTTTAGGAAGTGTTTCACTTGATGATTTAGAGGTTCTTAAGGAATGTAATAGTCTTATATCTATTTATGTTAATGATGAATTGGTTTATGGTGATAGTTTTATTGTTTCTTCACTTGGAAATGTTAAATATGTTGTTAATCATAAAGCTTTTTTTCAGGTTAATAGTGAGTGTTGTTATCATTTGTATGATGAGATTAAGAAGAATGTTTTAGGAAATAATCTTTTGGATTTATATTGTGGTATTGCTTCGATTGGAATATATGTTTCGGATGTTTGTGATAGAGTAGTAGGAGTTGAGGTTAATCCTGAATCTGTTAGATGTGCTAGGAAGAATATTAAGATTAATAATATAGATAATTATGAGGTTATTTTAGGAGATGCTTCGGTTATTTCGGATAGTTTTGATACAGTAGTGGTGGATCCTCCGAGAAGTGGTCTTAGTAGGGAGGTTATTAGTAATATAAATTCTATGCGGGCTAAGAGACTTATTTATGTTTCTTGTAATCCTAGTACGTTAAAGAGAGATATAGAACTTTTGGGTAATTATGATGTTATTAGTATTAAAGGATTTAATATGTTTCCTTGTACTAAGCATGCTGAGTGTTTGTGTGTTTTTGATTGTAAATAAAAGTTGTTTGTAAAGTTGGTGATTTAAGGTGAAGTATAGAAAAATCTATAAAATAGAAATTCCTGATGCTTTGGAATTGGTATGGAGAGTTTTTTTAGAATATGAGGCTCCAGATTATACTGAAGAAGGTATAAATGAGTTTAAGAGGACTATTGAGGATGATTCATGGGTAAGTGCTAGAGAGTTTTATGGGGCTTTTGATGGTGATTATCATAGACGCGGAATTGGTAGAAATCTTTTTAATATGGTACTTGAATTAAATAAAGATGGTTATTTTACTGTTAATTCGTCGCCTTATGCTCATGAGGTTTATAAGCATTTAGGTTTTTTTGATACTGATTCTGAACAGTGTATAAGTGGTTTGAGGTTTTATCCTATGAAGAGAATAATTGTTTGATTATTTATTGTTAGACTAACTTTTTGTTGGTCTTTTTTTGATTCTCATTTTAAAATAATTTGTTTTAGGGTATAATTAGTTTATTGGAGGTAAGTTTATGGAAAATAATAATGATGATGTAAAGGCAGTTGGTTGGAATGCAATAACTAGTGAATGTGATAGAGCGAGATATGGGAAGTATTAATAAGATATTAATTCCTGAAAAATGGAAGATTTGTAAGTGTGGTTTAAATAAAAATTGTGAAAATGATTTGGTTTATAAGTTGTTAATTGGTTATGGTGAAGATTTTGGTTATTATGAGATTTATGAGTATATGTCTGTTAATAATTATGATAATTTAATTGCTGGAAGATATAGTGTTTCTGTTTTTCCTTATTCTGAGAATAAGATTTTATTGTTTGATGAGAATGGTGATTGTATACCTTTGGTTAATGGTTTAGATAGTGTTAAATGTAAAGTTAGAAAGTAATTTTTGAAAAAACTATGATAATTAATAAAAATTAGTGGTAAAAATATATTTATAATGGTAGAATATTTTGTATTGGAGATGATATTATGAAGAGTTTTATTGTTAATGGTTTTAGAGGATTTTGTATGTCTCTTGCTGATAGTGTTCCTGGGGTTTCTGGGGGTACTGTGGCGTTTATTTTGGGATTTTATGATAAGTTTATTAATAGTCTTAATGCTCTTTTTAGTAAAGATGGTGATAAGAAGAGTGCAATTAAGTTTTTAGTTAGACTTGGTATTGGTTGGGTTATTGGTATGTGCCTTGCTACTCTTATTTTATCTAAGGTTTTTGAGACACATATTTATGTTGTTAGTTCGTTGTTTGTGGGATTTATTTTGTTTGCTATTCCTTTGATTGTTAAGGATGATATTAAGATTTTGAAGGGTAATTATAAACATTTGGTATTTACTTTTATTGGAATAGTTGTTGTATCTCTTCTTACTTCTTTTAATCCTAGTGCTTCTAGTAGTTTGGATATTAGTGCTTCTAGTTTAAATATTGGTCTTTGTTTATATACTTTTGTTGCGGGAATGGTTGCTATTTCTGCGATGGTTTTACCTGGTATATCTGGTTCAACTTTGCTTTTGATATTTGGTCTTTATCTTCCGATTATTAATGGTATTAAGGAAACTCTTCATATGAATTTTGAATTTGTTCCTATACTTTTTATATTTGGTCTTGGTGTTATTGCAGGTATATTTCTTGTTATTGGACTTGTTAAGAAGGCTCTTGAAAAATATAGAAGTCAAACTATATATACTATTATTGGTCTTATGATTGGTTCTATATATGCTATTTTTATGGGTCCTACTAGTTTGAGTGATCCTAAAGCTCCTTTGTCTTTTGGTACATTTAGTATAATTGCTTTTATAGTAGGTGGAGTGATAGTTTTATTAATGGAATATGTTAAGAATAAGTTAGGTAATGAAGAATAAATGTTATGTAAAGTTAGTGCTTTTATGTAGCATTTATTTCTTTTTTTTTGTATAATTTTTTTAGGAGGATAAGTTATGTCTAAGTTTGATAAAGAATATTTAAAATTATGTAAGAAGATATTAACTGATGGGGTAGAGGTTGAGAATAGGACTGGTACTAATTCTATTAAAATACCTAGTTATAATTTTCATTTTGATCTTAGTGATGAGTTTCCTATGCTTACTACTAAGCAAGTTTTTTATAAGAATGCTATTACGGAGATGCTTTGGATTTATCAAGCTCAAAGCAATGATGTTAGGTGGCTTAGGGAGAGAAATAATCATATTTGGGATGAGTGGGAAATAGATGAAGATGGTTTATGGAAAGCTACTCAAAATGTTTTAGATGAAGATGGTAATCTTGTAAAAAAAGATGTTGTTAAGGATTTTGGAAGGGATTGGGCTCATACTATTGGTACTGCTTATGGTTGGATTGTTAAGAGATATGGTCATGTTGATAATTTGATTAATAAGATTAAGAATAATCCTACTGATAGGAGAATGATTATGAGCTTATGGCAAGATGAGTTTTTAGATACTGCTGTTTTACCTTCTTGTGTTTGGTGTAGTGAGTGGGATGTAACAGATGGTAAACTGAATATGTTAGTTCATCAAAGAAGTTGTGATGTGCCACTTGGGCTTCCTTTTAATGTAACTCAGTATGCTGTTTTGCTTAGTATGATAGCACATTGTACTAATTTAAAACCAGGTTCTATTGATTGGTCCATTAAAGATGCTCATATATATGTTAACCAAGTTGAAGGAATTAAAGAACAAATTGAAAGAGGAGATACTTTGGAAGATTTACCGGCGCCAGAGTTGTGGCTTAATCCTGAGATTAAAGATTTTTATGAGTTTGATAATTCTAAGGAGCTTAAAGATATAAAGGTTAGAAAATATAATCATCATGGTAAAATATCTTTTCCAATATCACAATGATAATAAATATAATAGCTGCGGTAGGTAAAAACTTGGAACTTGGTAAAAATAATAGATTAATTTGGTCTATAAAAGAGGATCTAAAATATTTTAAAGAGATGACTATGGGTAAGACTGTGGTTATGGGTGAGAATACCTATAATTCAATAGGGAAAGTTCTTCCTAATAGGAATAATATAGTTCTGTCGTATGATAAAAAACAGATAAAAGATGTAACTGTAATAAATGATTATAAAGAGGTATTTTGTTTAGATGAAAAGGAAATATTTATAATTGGAGGGGCTTCTATTTATAAATTATTTCTTCCGTATGCTAATAATTTATATTTAACTGAAATAGATATGGAGGATAAGAATGCTGATTGTTATTTTCCGTCTTTTGATAAGACTAAGTATGTAAAAGAGATAATAGGGGCTAATACTAAAGATGATATAAATTATTCATTTGTTTGTTATAAGAGAAAGGGATAGAGAAATGAAAGGAAAACTAATTGTAATTGAAGGTTCAAGTGATGGAATTGGGAAGACAACGCAGTTTAATCTTTTAAAACAAAGATTACTTGATGAAAATATAAAAGTGGAGTCTCATCATTTTCCTAGTTATAATACGTATCAAGGAAAACTGGTAGAGGAATATTTAAAAGGAACATTTGGAAAACCTGATCAGTTATCTCCTTATTTTGTAAATAGTTTATATGCAGTAGATAGAGCAATTACTTGGAATATAGATTTAAAGAAAAAGTTTGAGCAAGGGGATACTATTTTGCTTGATAGATATACTACATCAAGTTTGATATATCAAAGTACTTTGATTGAGGATAATGAAGAGAAGAAAAGATTTTTAAATTATGTGATGGATTTTGAATATAATAAAATAGGTATAAAAAAGCCTGACAAAGTGATTTTTTTAACAGCAGATTTGGATATAATTACGAAGATGAGAAATAAAAGAAAAGAGGAAAATGGTGAGGTAGTAGAAGGAGATATTCATGAGAATGATTTAACTTTTATGAAGAAGGTTTATGATAATGCAACATTTGTAGCAGATTATTTGTCTTGGGATATAATAAATTGTTCTAAAGATGGACAAATGAAATCAATTAAGGAAATAAGTGATGAAGTATATAAAGTGGTTGTATAATTGTAAATGATGTGAGACAAAATTTATAAAAAAATTAAAAGCAATATGATATAGTTATTATGTAATTATTGAATATTGTTTTTTTCTATAATTTTTTGTCTCATTTCAAGAGGAGATAACCAATTTAATGATTGCATTGGAATATTATTTGAACGTTCTAGATAGGCTTTCATTTGTTTTAATAAATCATCATATGAGTAAAATTGTAAATATGAATAAAATCTTTGTTGATCGTTTCTGTGGCTTCTTTCCGCTTTACCATTATGTCTAGGTGTACGTGGTCTAATTAGTTTATGAGTAATATTTAATTCGTTTAATAAAGCATCAAGAGGATGAATTTTATCTGTTTTCATTGTATAAGTGAATTCTTGTCCGTTATCTGTTTGAATTATTTGTGGTTTATATCCGAAATAAGCAATAGCTCTTTTAACAAAATCAATAGTTGAATAGGATGATTGTTCTTTATAAGGATAAATAAAACGTTCACGAGAAGCTTCATCAATAACTGTATATTGATAGAATTTATCAGGCATCTGGCCAACATAACATTGTTTTGGAACTACCTTAACATCCATTTGCCATTTAATACCAATTTCAGTAGGAGTATCATACTTTTTAGGAGTATATTTAGAATGGTGTTCAGTATTAACTTTATATTTTGATTTTCTAACTATTCTAAATAAAGAACAGACATGTCTAGAATAACCTTTTTCGACTCTTAATTTACCATATAATTCACAAAGAGATATATTAGGGTTCCTTCTAATATAGTTTTTAATCTAAGATAATATGAGCATTAGGATGTGGAGTAAGAGGTTTATTAGATTTATCAACCAAAGAATCTTTAGTACCATCAAATCTTTTATTCCATCTCATAAGAGAGGCTTTAGAACATTTATATCTTCTACATACAAAAGATATAGGATTTCCATTTCTATATAATAAAACAGCGTAATATTTAGTATTTAAACTATGTGGATAATGTGATATACTTGTCATAGTAATAAGTCCTTTCTAATAAAAATGTTTATTGATAATTACATTTTACTAGACTTATTGCTTTTCTACTATATATAAAAGTCTTACATCAATTGTAACACTACACTAAACATAACAGGAGCTTCGTATAGGATGTATACATAGTTTTGTGAATATGATATAATAGTTGAAAATGAGGAAAGAAATTATGGCCTTATATAATATCTTTTTTAGTCCAACTGGAGGGACTAAGAAGGTTGCAGATATAATTATGAAAGGAACAGAACAAACCTTTGAGACAATTGATCTCATCAAACAGCCAGATGAATTGAATAAGAAGGACTTTGTGAAAGACGATATATGTTATAACTGTGCCATCTTATGATGGACGTATTCTTTCTGTTATCGCAGAAATGTTTAAAGATATTAAAGTAGAGGGGACTAAGGCTGTCTTAACTGTTGTATATGGAAATCGTGCTATTGATGATACATTAGTAGAATTACAAGATGTTTTAGAAGTATCTGGCTTTGTATGTATTGCAGGAATGGAGGCTGTGGCAGAACATTCTTTAATGCCTCAGTTTGGAACAGGACGACCAGATCAGCAGGATGAAAAAGAATTATTGGAGTTTACTTCTGAAATCATACATTGTGAGAGATATGAAACACCTCAGTTTCCAGGACACAGACCTTATGTGCAATACGGAGGAGTACCACTTAAACCTTCTGTAAGTAGAAAGTGTACATCTTGCGGCTTATGTGCAAAAGAATGCCCAACAGGTGCTATATCATTAGACAATCCAAAAATCACGAATAAAGATCAATGTATTTCATGCATGCACTGTATAGCTGTTTGTCCTAATAAAGCCAGACATTATAATAAACTATTGAGCTTTATAGCAGGAAGAAAAATGAAGAAGGTATGTTCTAGTAGAAAAAACAATAAATTATATTTATGATTAAATGAAGAAAAGAAAGGTTGGGACATATGAATAATATAAATAAGAAAACCAAGATATTCTCTGGTGCACAATTAAAATATATCGCATTTGCTTCAATGCTTATTGATCATCTCAATAAAGCACTAATTTATCCTAATTTAGATGGTGGTGGCATGCTGAATAGAGTCAGTGATCTATTTGATATTCTAGGTAGAATCGCTTTCCCTATATTTATCTTTCTTCTCATAGAAGGATACTTTCATACAAGAAACAAATGGAAATACTTAGGAACTCTTTTTCTCTTTGGTATCATCTCCGAAATACCATTTGATATGTGTACATCAGCTGTTTTTTTTGAGCCAAACTGGAACAACATTATGTTTACTTTATCATTCGTACTTGCAATCATATGGTTTATTGATGTACTCAAAAGGAAGTTAAATAAACCATTATGGTATTTTGTTTCTTTCCTTATTGTGGCTATTATGTGCTTTGTCGCAATGAATGCAGGATTAGATTATGAACACCATGCTGTACTTATTGGCTATTTCATGTATCTCTTTCATGATCGATATATCTATTCTATCCCGTTCTGTTATGCTTCAATGTTTAAAGAACCATGGGCCTTACTTGGATTTGGTTTAAACCTGACTTATAACGGAGAAAGAGGCAGACAAAATAAGCTTTTTAACTACTTCTTCTATCCAGTACATCTTCTTGTTTTAGGAATAATAAGAATGACTCTTCATATTTAAATAAGTTAAAAATACATCATCTAAAGTTCATATTATTCGTTTAGTATTGATTTCATCGTCAGAAAGAAACGACTGCAGAAGGCACAGATTATTTTTGACCTACTGTGCTATGGGCCTTGTCCGGAACCTGAAGATGCAATAGAACAAAGAATCACAATATCTGCAACAGGCAGAGTTTGGTTTACAGAGTATTTGTTTGGTAAAATAGGATGTGAGAAGAAGCCTGTTGGCAGAAAACTTCAGTTCTCTATTAACAAAGAAACAATTATCGACAAGGAAAATTATCAAAGAAAAGAGAAGCAAAACTAAATTTGTTAGGTGATTGGTTAACTCTCACAGGAAGGAAAAAGGTTACATCTATAGAAAGAAAAGTGGAGGAAATTAAGGATAGAAAATCTCGTACTTAGTTTTAAAGTGTGTTATAATTATTAAAGTTATGGAGTGATAATATGTTTGAAAATAAAAAGGTAGTTGTTTTAGGACTTGCTCGTAGTGGGATTGCTGCTTCTAAGTTTCTTAGAAAAAGAGGTTGTGATGTTATTGTTAATGATAGAGTATCTTCTTATGATAAGGCTGTTCTTGATGAGCTTGAGTCTTTAGGTATAAAGGTTGTTTTGGGATCTCATCCTGATTCTTTGATTGATTCTTCTGTTGATTATTTGATTAAGAATCCTGGAGTTCCTATTGATCATAAATATGTTTTAAAATGTAATGAACTTGGTATTCCTGTTATTAATGAGGCGGAAATGGCTTATAGATGTATTCCTAAGGATAAGAATATTAAGTTACTTTGTATTACTGGTAGTAATGGTAAGACTACTACTACTACTTTGTGTTATGAGTTTTTGAAAAGGGATAATAGAAAAGTAGTTCTTGCTGGTAATATTGGATATCCTCTTTGTTCTTTTGTTGATTCTTTAGAGAAAGATACTATTATTGTTATGGAGGTTTCTTGTCAACAACTTGAAAATTTTGATGAGTTTAGACCTGATGTTGCTGTTATGACTAATATTGTTGAGGCTCATATTGATTTTATGAAGACTTATGATCATTATAAATATGTTAAGAGTAAACTTTTAAGGAATCAATCTAGTAGTGATGTTGCTATTTTAAATAAAGAGTCTAAGGATTTACTTGATTGTGTTAGTGATGCTAGTAGTACTAAGAAGTATTTTTCTTCTAAGTCTGTTATTGATGGGGCTTATTTATTTGATGATAGTATTTATTATTATGGTGAGAAAATAATATCTATTAGTGATTTGAAGCTTCGTGGTGTTCATAATTATGAAAATATTATGGCTGCTGTTATGGGGGTTAAGGAGTTTGGGTGTAATACTTCTTCTATTGTATCTGTTTTGAAGGAATTTACTGGTGTTACTCATAGATTAGAGTTTGTTTGTAATAAGAATGGTAGAATTTTTTATAATGATACGGAGGCTACTAATATAAAGTGTACACAGATTGCTCTTTCTAGTTTTTCTGAACCTACTATTATATTGCTTGGTGGTCTTGAGAGAGGTCAAAAGTTTGAGGATCTTACGCCTTATATGAAGAATGTAAAGGCTATTATTGCAATGGGTGAATGTGAGAATAGGGTTAAAGAGTTTGGAGATTCTTTAGGTATTCCTACTTATTTATGTAATTATATAGATAAGGCTACTAGAAAAGCTTATGAGATTAGTTCAAGTGGTGATGTTATATTACTTTCTCCAGGAAGTGCTTCTTGGGATCAGTTTAAACAATGTGAAGATCGAGGAGATTTGTTTAAGGAAATAGCTAATAGTTTTTAGAAAAATCGACATTTTATTTAATGTCTTTTTTTTATACTTAATTTGGTGGTTTTATGAAAATATATTTGGATTATATATTTTTAATTAATTTTTTATTTGATTTTATACTTCTTTTAGGGGTTTCTATTGTTCTTAAGAGAAATGTTTCTAAGTTAAGACTTTTTTTAGGTTCTTTGTTTGGAGGAGTTTCTTTTTTTATTATATTTTTTTCTATGTCTTCAGTTATGTTTTTAATTGTTAAGATGTTGCTTGGTGTTTTAATGGTTATTATTTGTTTTTCTTATAAGAGTTTTAGGTATACTTTGAGTAATTTTATTTATTTGGTTATTTTATCTGTGATACTTGGTGGTGGTCTTTATTTGATTAATACGGAGATTGGGTATTCTAATGTTGGGATGATATTTTTTGCTAATGGGAATAGTGTTAATTTGTTTGTGCTTATTTTGATTGGTTTTTTGATTGTTTTATTTTATTCTAGGTATGTTAAGGTTATTAAGAGGTCTGTTGTTAATAAATATAATGTTGAAGTATTTATTGGTAATTCTAGTTATAAGTTTGATGGGTTTATGGATACGGGGAATGATTTGTTATATTTTAATAGGCCTGTTGTTATTTTGAATAAGGATTTTGGTTATGATGGTGATTATGTTTATATTCCTTTTAGAAGTGTTAATGGTAATAGTGTTATGAAGGGTTTTAAGGTTTCTAAGATTTTTGTTTCTGGAAAGGGTTTTTTTGAAAATGTTTATGTTGCTATAGCAAATGACAAATTTCAACTTAAGGATTGTGATATGATTTTGAATGTAAATTTATGGGAGGATGATTAAATGAAAGATAAGATTTTGTGTTTAATTAGGAGATTTTTTAAGAGGGATGGAGTATTTTTTGTTGGGGCGACTGATATACTTCCTCCACCTCTTAGTAAGGAAGATGAGGATCGTTTTTTGGAGCTTAAGGAAAATGGTGATACGTATGCTAAGGATAAGCTTATTGAACATAATTTAAGGCTTGTTGTGTTTCTTGCTAAGAGATATGAGAATACTAAGGTTGATTTGGAGGATCTTGTTAGTATTGGGTCTATTGGGCTTATAAAAGGGATTAATACTTATAAGAGGGGGAAGAATATTAAACTTGCTACTTATTGTTCTAGGTGTATTGATAATGAGATTTTGATGTATCTTAGAAAAACTAAGAAGAATAAGACTGATATTTCTTTTGAGGAATCGCTTAGTTTTGATAGTGATGGTAATGAACTTCATTTGGAGGATATTTTAGGTACTGATGATGATATTGTTACTAAGCCACTTGAGGATGAGTATGATAAAAAGGTTTTAAGGTTAGAACTTGATAAGCTTGATGCAAGAGATAAGGAAATTATGCAGATGAGATATGGTTTAAATGGTAAGGATGAACTTACTCAGAAGGAGGTTGCTAAGAGGCTTAATATTAGTCAGTCTTATATTTCGAGAATTGAGAAGAAAGTTATTAAAAAGTTAAAGCAGATAATTAAGATTTAACTTTTTTTGTGATATAATACTTTGTAGTTAGGAGTTTTTATATATGGTATATACTTTAGTTGGAAATAAGGATTATGTTTTAGAGGAAATTGATAAGATAGTAGGAGATTCTAGTAATGTTATTAGTTATGATTTAGAAGAATGTTCTATTAAGGATGCTATTATTGATTTAGATACTGTTAGTTTGTTTGGTAAGAAGATAGTTAAAGTGTTTGGTTTGGATAAAATTGATGATAGTGATTTTTTGATTAAGTATTTTGATAATGTTTTGGATAATGTTTTAATTCTTGTTTCATATAAAGAACTTGATAATAGGAAGAAACTTACTAAAGTGTTAAAGGAAAAGACAGAGTATAAAGAGATATTTAGTTATGATTTTAATGGTTATGTTAAGGAGAGACTTGATGGTTTTAAGATGGATTTTATGACTATTAATTTGCTTGTTAGTTATTGTGATGGTGATATTAAGAGACTTTTTAATGAGCTTGAGAAGTTAAAACTATATAAGTTTAATGAAAAGGTTATTACTTTAGATGATGTTAATAGGATTGTTAGGAAGGGTTATGATAGTACTATATTTAATTTAATTGATGAGATTAATAGTGGTAATAAAGAAAAGATTTATAGTATTTATAGGGAGCTTCTTATGGAAAATGAGACTGAGGAAAAGATTCTTTATACTATTGCTAATCATTATAGGCTTTTGTATAAGGTTAAGATTAAATCTATGTCTATGAGTGATAGTGAAATGATTAGGGTTTATAGGCTTCATCCTTATAGACTTACTAAATTAAAGGAGCAGTGTAGGTTGGTGTCTAGGGAAAAGATTCTTTTTATGCTTAAAGGTCTTAGTGATGTTGACATTAATGTTAAAAGTGGAAAAATGGATATTTCTACGGGAATGTTTTTGTTTTTGGAAAATTTATAAATTTATATATTTTTTTGTTTAGACGTGGTATAATATTAACATGATAAAGGAAGTGGGTTATGGATAAAATATCTATGTTAATTGATCAACTTGTTAATGTTATGGTGTCTTTTGGCCCTTTGGGAGGATTTTTACTTGTTCTTTTGGAATCTGTGGTACCTCCGCTTCCTTTGGGGGCAATAGTTGGTCTTAATATGCTTTCTTTTGGTAATGTTTTTGGATTTTTAATTTCTTATATTGCTACTATTATAGGATGTATTGTATCGTTTTATTTGTTTAGATATTTGTTTAAAGATAAGTTTATTCATTGGTTTTCTAAGAGTAAGCAAGAGACTATAAAAAAGTGGATGGATAAGTTATCTAATATTGATTTTAATGTTTTAGTGGTGCTTTTTGCACTTCCTGTTACTCCGGCTTTTGCTGTTAATATAGCTGGGGGACTTAGTGATATATCTGCTAGAAAGTATTTAATTGCTTTATTGATTGGAAAACCAGCGATGCTTTTGTTTTATGGATATATTGCTGTTTCTTTTGTAGATAGTTTAAAGGATCCGATTAATTTTGTTAAAGTAGGAGTACTTGTTCTTGTTGCTTATATTATAAGTAAGATAGTAGAAAAGATAGTAAAGGTGGAAGAATAGATGGAATATGTAATAATTGGGATTTTGGTTATTATTTTAATTTTAGTAGTGGTTAGTATTACTAAGGGTGGAAATGAGGCTAATATAACTGAAAGACTTGGGAAACTTGAAGTTAGTATGATGAAGGAACTTGGTGATTTGAAGAGTTCTCTTAATAGTGATTTTAATAAACTTTCAGAAAGGCAAGATCAAAGACTTATTTTGATGAATGAGAAGGTTAATGAAAGGCTTGATCAGAATTTTGAAAAGACTAATAAGACTTTTTCTAATGTACTTGAAAGGCTTTCTAAGATTGATGAGGCTCAGAAGAAGATTGATTCACTTTCTAGTGATATTGTTTCTTTACAAGGTATTTTAACTGATAAGAAGACTAGAGGTATTTTTGGAGAAGTTAATCTTAAACATATTTTGTCTTCAGTATTTGGTGAGAGAAATGATAGTATTTATAGGCTTCAATATTCTCTTCCTAATGGTACTATAGCAGATTCTATTTTGTTTGCTCCAGAACCATTGGGTACTATTGCTATTGATTCTAAGTTTCCTTTGGAAAACTATAGAAATATGGTTGATAAAAATATTAGTAGGGTAGAAAGAGAAAAGTATGAAAAGTTATTTAAGGCTGATGTAAAAAAACATATAGATGCTATTAGTAGTAAGTATATTATTCCTGGTGTTACTAGTGATCAAGCTATTATGTTTTTACCAGCAGAGGCTATTTTTGCAGAGATTAATGCTTATCATTCTGATATAATTGATTATGCTTATAAGAGAAGGGTATGGATTGCTTCTCCTACAACACTTATTTCCACTTTAACTGTTATTCAAATGCTTCTTAAGAATATTGAAAGAGATAAGTATACTAGTGTTATTCATGAGGAACTTAATAAGCTTGGTGTTGAGTTTGGTAGGTATAAGGATAGATGGGATAAGTTATCTAGAAGTATTGAAACGGTAAGTAGGGATGTTAATGATATACATACTACTACTGAAAAGATTACTAAGAGATTTAATTCTATTAGTAAAGTGGAACTTGATAAGGAAAAACTGGAGGAACTTGAATAAAATTATTGCTTTTCAATAAAAAAAATGGTACATTATATATGTACTTGTTTTGCGGATGTGGTTTAATGGTTAGAATATGGCCTTGCCAAGGCTAAGATGGGAGTTCGATTCTCCTCGTCCGCTCCATAGTGAGATTTGCTCGAACTATTCAGTTTGAACTTGATATATAGAATCAATCGAAAGATTAATTCAGAGTGTAGACAAACCCCTAGAATTTTTTCTAAGGGTTTTCTTATGAAAAATTTTTTTACTAGTATTTATAATATTTTTAAGCATTTTTATAAAATTGGATATATTTTGTAATAAAGTAAATACTTTCTTCCCTACATTATCATTTTTTATTACTATATTTTTCATGTTTTGAGCAACACAAATAATCCATGTATAATGTTGATTTTTTTAAATACTTTTATACATAGCATATCTATATCCATGATTTTGTTTTGAATTTGCAAAACTTCTTTCTACGTGTTCCTTTCTTTTTTTATAAAGTTCTTTTCTTTCTTTTGATAGTCTGTTTTCTCTAAATATTTCATTCCATTCTTCATGGATATGTCTTCTAGTTATTTTTGTTTTATCTGTGTTTTCATATTTTTTGTACCCATTTCTATTACACCTTTGTATTCAAACGACTTTCTTCCTTTTTTTATTCTTTCCTCATTTATTTCTTCTTCTAACCACTTTCTTCTTTCTTTTACAATTTCAATAACTTCATCATTATATTTATTTTTATTTGCATTTGCTTTTTTATGTGTTGAATCTGTATAGAATGTTGTTCCATCAACTAAATTATATCTTATCGCTTGATTTACTATTTCCTCAAATATATCTGTGTCTTTAAATCTTCTTTCATAGTTTTTACTAAATGTTGAAAAGTGTGGAGTGTCTTGTCCAAAAGGTATTCCTAAAAACCATCTATATTCTGCATCTACTTTTATTTTTTTACATGTTTGTCTCATTGATTTTATTCCATCTAATGCTTGAATAAATACAATTTTAAATAATACAATTGGATCTATACTAGGTCTTC
>CAKOIY010000010.1 GCA_934087515.1 uncultured Bacilli bacterium | reverse complement strand
TTTATCGTTAAACTGTGAAGTTACAAGTGTAAACAGTATTTTTTCATTTATGTGAAGTTATCTCTAAATTTAACGTACTTTAATTTTATAACAAATTTGTTATTTATTCAAGGAGTAATTTGTTTTTATCGTTTTAAATATGTTAATAATTCTTTTAAAATGTTTTTGTCTTCTACTTCGTTTATGGCAAAACAGTTTTTTCCTAGATCTTTAAAGGATGCTCCGGAGTGATATAATATTTTTTTATCTATTATTATAAATCTATCATGGAGATTATCTTTTTTGATTATTGTTAAGTTGTTATACTGAGTTTGATATTTTTTTATTAGTTCTTCGTTTGTATTTTTTGTATAAAGTGTTATTTGTTTGTTTGTTTTTGTTAGGATATCTAGTAGTTTTTTGTCTGCATAGTTATCTATTATAATTATTTCTTGTTTTGATTTATTTATTATATCTAATAATAGTGAGTATGCATCGTATATTTGTCCTTTGAAGAATATATGGTTTTTTACTGTGTTATCTAGTTTGTCTAATATTTTATTTATTTTGGTATCATGTTCTAAAACTAAATTATTTATGTATGATTGTTCTATTAAATTTGTTTTTATATATTTTCTCATATTTACAAAAGCACGTATTATGTTTACACTTACTTTATTTGCTATTTCTGTTTTTAGTACTGAGCTTAACATTGCTACTCCTAATTCCGTAAAAACGTGTGGGGTGTTTCTTCTTCCTCCATAACTATTTAAACTTGAGGTAACAAATTGTGACTTCAAGTTGGTATATTCTTGTTCTGTTAGCATAAAATAAAAATCTTCTGGAAATTTTTCTATATTTCGCTTTACTGCTTGATTTATTTCTTTTGTACCATTAGTACAGTTGTATAGTTTTGCTAAATCACTATCTAACATGACTTGTTTTCCTCTTATTTCATAGATTAAGTCTTCTATATTTATTTGGTTTGTTAGGGTTATATTATTCATTCGTTCTCTCCTTTTTAACTATACTATATACTAATTGGTTTTTATTGTAAAACTGGTAATTTTTTATTTTGTATAAGAAAAGATATAAGAATTTTTAATGTTTTCTTATATCAATTTTTGTTTTTACTTTGTTTATTTGTTTTGAAATGTTATAAAGTAATAAATTGTTTTTTACATATCTTTTAATGTTAAAGCAACTTTCTTTTTGTCTTTATTTATTTCTAATACTTTACATTTTATTATATCTCCTACTGAAAGGATATCACTTGGATGTTTTACATAATTATCACTTAAATTTGATATATGTATTAAACCATCATTTTTTAAACCTATATCTACAAAGGCTCCAAAGTCTACTACATTTCTTACTGTTCCTTCTAGTATCATTCCTTCTTTTAGATTATCTATTGTAAGAATATCACTTTTAAGAGTTGGTTTTATAAGTTCATCTCTAGGATCTAGTAATGGTTTTTCTAATGATTTTATTATATCCTCTAAAGTATACATATCTATATTTAATTCTTTTTGTAATTCTTCTTTATCTACTTTTTTTAATTTTTCTTTTAATGTATCTGTACCTAGTTCATTTAAATTTGAATTTATTATTTCTAACAATTTATATGTTTTTTCATAACTTTCTGGATGGATACTAGTTTTGTCAAGAGGGTTTTCTCCGTCATTTATTCTTATGAATCCTATAGCTTGTTCATATACTTTGTCTGATAGTTTTGTACTTTTTTTGAGTTCTTCTCTGGTTTTGTATTTTCCTTTTTCTTCTCTTAATTTTATTATTTTATCTATTGTTTTTGAAGTTAAACCTGAAATATGAGATAAAATTGCTTTAGATGCTGTATTTATATTTACTCCAACACTATTTACTACACTATCTACAACAAAATCTAAGGCTTCAGTTAATTCTTTTTGTTTTACATCGTGTTGATATAACCCTACTCCAATTGACTTAGGATCTATTTTTACAAGTTCTGATAAAGGATCTTGTAGTCTTCTTCCTATTGATATAGCACTTCTTTCTGAAACATTTAACTTAGGAAATTCTTTTATTGCTAAGTCAGATGCTGAATAGACACTTGCTCCGGCTTCGTTTACAATAATATATTTTGTATTTGTTCCTTTAATTAAGTCTGCGACGAAGGCTTCACTTTCTCTAGATGCTGTTCCATTCCCAATTGCTATTACCTCTATATGATATTTGTTTATTAAATCTTGAACATGTTTTTTACTTTTTTCTTTTTCATTTTGAGGTTCATGTGGATAGATTACACTTATGTCTAATACTGTTCCTGTTTTATCTAAGACTGCTAATTTACATCCTGTTCTAAAGGCTGGATCAAATCCTAGTACTGTAATTTCTTTCATTGGTGGAGAAAGTAATAAGTTTTTTAGGTTGCTTGAAAAATTTTCTATTGAGACTTCACTAGCATTATCTGTTAATTCACTTCTTATTTCTCTCTCTACTGATGGTAAAATTAATCTTTTTAAACTGTCTTTTATAGCATTTATTACTAAACTACAAACTAATGAATCCTTGTTTTTAATTATTTTCTTTTGCAAGTAATCTTCGATTTTGTCTTGATCAAAATTTATTTTTACATTTAGTATTCCTTCTTTTTCTCCTCTGTTTAAGGCTAAAATTCTGTGAGGTTTTACATGTTTTATTTGTTCTTCATATTCGTAATACATTTCATATATTTTATTTTCGTCTTCGACTTCTTTTCCTTTTTTAATTTTACTTTTTATTGTCCCATTTTTTACAATATAGTTTCTGATATATTTTCTATAATTTGCATTATCAGAAATGTATTCAGAAATTATATATGATGCTCCTTCTAGTTTTTTTTCTGTACTTTCCACTTTACATTTATAGGTTTTTGCTATATCTTCTGGGGCTTTATTAAGTGGAAAAGAAAGTATTATTTTAGCTAGTCCTTCTAAACCATCTGCGATTGCTATTGTTGCTTTTGTTTTTTTCTTTTCTTTATATGGACGATATAAGTCTTCTATTTCTATTAGTTTTGTAGCACTCAAAATTTTTTGTTTTAATTCATCAGTCATCATATCTTTTCCTTCAATTAATCTGATAACATCTTCTTTTCTTTTTAAAAGATTTATTTGATATTGATAAACTGTTTCTATTTTTTTTATTTTTGTTTCATCTAGTCCATTAGTAGCTTCTTTTCTATATCTTGCTATAAATGGAATAGTATTTCCTTCTTCTAGTAGTTTTAAAGTATTTAATATTTGTTTTTCTGTTATGTTTTCTTCAAGTGCTATTTGTTTTACTATTACCTCATTCATTTTATATTTAATCAATCTTAATATTTATACTTGTTTTGAGATTGATTCTCCTTTCTTTTTATTTTTTGTTACATTTTTTATTATAGAATAAAATAAGAAAAAAACCAACTTTTTTGAATTGGTTTTACACTTAATTATTTTTCTTTAACAGTTTTTTCAGTTCCATCTAAAAGAGTTAATTTATAAGTTAGAGATTTACATTTTTCCCAACCACCCTTACAAGATACTTTTAAATCTTTTACTTTATAATCTTTTAAAACTTGTTTTCCTTCAATATCAGTATCTCCGGCATAATTATATCTTTTTACTGTGCCATCTTTAAATATTATATATATAAATTCTTGTGCATCAGATGTATAAAAATTATTTGTTGTTATTATTTTATTAATATCTTTTTCTTTAATATTTAATTTTTTAACTTTGTAACAATCTGTACTTTTAGTTTTATCATCTGCTGATATTAAATTTTCTATATCACATTGATCATCATCATCATCTAATTCTTCAAATGATACCAGGTATATTTCACCATTATAACCATATTCAGCATGATTATACCCATATGAATATACACTTATACTATTTGAGTTTTGAGTGTTTTCTGAAACATTTTCCAGTTGATCTTTTTCTAAAGCTTTTATTTTCTCATTTGCTTCTTTCTTTTCCCTGTTTGCTATTTCTAAATTATCTCTAGTTTCTTCTAAATCATTTTTTGTATTTTTATCTAATACTAATTTATCATATATTGTATAAGCCCCTAGAGCTACTAAAAGAACAATTAATATTACTATTGCAATTGTTTTTCCCTTTTTATTTTTTGTTTCTTCCATTTTTATTTTCCTTTCTTTTTTTATTGTTATCTTACTTTTTTTATTTTATAGCATTTTTTGTTAATGAATAGCAACCATTTACTCCACTTCCAGCTTCTTCATAATTAATATTTAATTTTTTATCTATTTCTCTTTTTATATTTTGTCCATCTGTTGTTAAACTATATAAAACTATTTTTCCAGAATCACAATCTCCTTGATAAAACTTATAAGATTTTCCATCAAATTCTGCGTCTTCTACTATATTTATTTCTTTGTTACAGTTTTTATCATAGCATAATTGTTGTCCACTTATTTTTATTACTTGTTCACTGCCTATTTTTTCACTATTGTTATATAGGGTTAGTATATATCCTGAACTTCCTTCTGGAGAATTACTTTCCCTTAAGAAACCTAAATATTTGCCTTGAAACACAAATAATTTTCCATTATATTTGGAGTTTAAATCTTCTTTATCATTAGTTAATAAAGTTCCACCTTCTAAAGTATCTATTAGTTTGTTATCAATATACAAATAATAAGTAACTTTATAGTATTTATTGTACTCATCAATATTTTTATCATTTAGAGTATATTTTACTTTTATATTATGGTTTTTGTTGTTATAGGCTACTTGAATTTCTTTAATGCATGAATCATTTTCCATTACACATGATGTTCCATTTAAATCAAAGGTATTTCCTTCGACTAATATTGTTTGATCTGTTTTATTATTTATTTTTGTTTGTACTTTCATTTCATTATTTGTTTTTTCATATATTATGTATCCGATCGCTACTGCTAATAAAATTACTAGAATTATTATGATAACGATTGGCCCTTTTGATTTTTGATTATTTTTCACTATTACTTCCTCCTTTTATTTTAATATATCACACTTATTAGTGGTTAGTTTACTTTTTGAATATCTTTTTTATATTTGACGTAAAATCTTTATCTTCATATGATTACTTTTTTATTTGTTAAATCGGAGTAATTTTTAGAGTAATAAAAAAAGAAACCCTTATAAAATAAGGATTTTATAAACTATATTGGTAGCGACGGAGGGGATTGAACCCCCGACCTTCCGGGTATGAACCGGACGCTCTAGCCAGCTGAGCTACATCGCCAGAAAAATATAGGCATTGTAATCATACCATAGCTTGATAATGTTTTCAAGTGTTTTTGTAATATTTTTCTATTTTCGTGTTTTTTGTTTTAAAATTCATTTGGATATTTATGTTTTATATCATTATATAGTATTGTTATTATTGGTTCTCCCATTTTTAAACATTTTTCATATAAATCCATACGATTTGTTTTTTCACTAAATTTTTTGATAATATTTAGTTTTTCTTCTTGTTCTTGTTTTAATTCTTCTTCAGATTTGTTTTCTAATTCTTCTAGTTTTTTATCTATTTCTTTTACAAGATCATCAGCCTTAAATTTATTATTCATTGTTATCTCCTCCTTACTATAAATTATAGAGATTTTTTATAATTTGTCAATTTTATTGATAGCTTTTTCCTAATGCTTTTTCTCTAACACTCATCTCTTCTTTACAATTATTTTTTCTTTCCTTCATAATATCTATTATTACTCCTTTAGATATAGAATTTGTTGGATGAGTCATGCTATAGTCATTACTTTTTAAGTATTTTACAGTTGTGTTATATGCACATTGTGCTGTTTTATCATCTGTTAATTCAAGTGTTGCTTTTAAAATACTTTTTAATTTTGTTATTAATAAATATACTGCGATTTCATCATAATAATAGTCTGGAGTATTTGCTATTGTTATTATCATTTTTTCTATTTGTCTTTCTAAGATATCTTCTTTATTTTTTTCTATATCACTTTCCGCTACTCCTAGGAAAAATGATAGATTGCTATTTGATAATATTTCTGGTTTTTTTATTTCAAAGTTTGTAAAAAAGAATCTATCTTCTAGTGAATAGTTTTTTATATCTTCATATTTTGTTTTTATTAGAAAGTTTCTTTGCTTTTGATTATCGTGCTCTATCATGTTTTCTAAATAATATAATGCTAGTAATTCTTGTTCTTTTATAAGAATTTTTGATAAATTATTTTTTAATGCTACTTCATTTCTTATAGTTTTGTATATGTCATCTGACTCAATATATCCTAAATTATAAAATATATTCATATCATCTTGAGTGTAATCTTCTTCTATTTCTTGTTTACATTCATAATCTTTTTTTATTTCTTCTAATCTGTTTTTCATTCTAGTTGGTATTTTAATATTTTCTTGTTCTGTTTTATTTAAAATATTTATATAATTTTCTTCGGTTGCTATTTCTTCGCTATAATAATCTAATTCTAGAGATATTAATTCTTTTAGTCTGTTTACTTCACTTTGATAAGCCTTTGTATTCTTTTTGTTGCTTATTTCTAGGTTTTCTAAATTTTTATATGTTAATTCTATTCTTTCTGATACATTTGTTAATCTTTTAAATATAATTTGTTCTATTTCTGATAGTTTTTGCATAGTACCTCTCCTTTTGTTTTTGTATTTTAACATAAAGGTACTATTTAGTCAAAAAAAACTCAGAACTGTTAATGAATTATTTTCATAACAAATCAAGAACTTTCCTACAAAACAAAAAAAATAAGCCCTCATAATATGACTTATTACTTTTCTTCTTTTTTGCTTTTTTTTGTTTTTTTAGTTTCAACTACTTCTTCGTTTTCATTTTTTACTACTTGTGTATTTTTGTAATATCCACATTCTTTACAAACTCTATGTGATTTAATAGTTGCACCACAATTTGGACAAACAGTTGTACTTTTTGCTGTTAAAGCCATGTGTGCTCTACGAGTTCTTTGACTAGTTTTTGAAACTTTTCTTGCAGGAACTGCCATATTATCACTCCTTTTTCATTTGACTTACTTAAGTCGTTGCTTTATAAAGTATACACTATATTTAATAAAAATACAAGAATATTTTTGCATTTTACTTGATTTGACTTAAAAAATCTTTTGATTTTAGGTATAAACCAGTATATTTTGTATAATAATCCTCTAAAAACTTATTTATTTCTCTTTTATTTTTGTCTATAATATTTAATTCTTTTATTTTTGCTATGTCTACGAAATCAAACATTCTTAATAATTTTAGTGTTTTTTCGTCTGTTATATATTCGTTTGTATAGCAGTTTTTACATATATACCCTCCGGCATCACTATTTACTGTTATTATATCTTTGGTACTTCCACATATATTGCATCTATCTAATACTGGTTTCACTCCTAAATATGATAAATATTTTAATTCTGCAATATTGGTTATAATTTCTGAATTAAAATTATCATTTATTTTTAATAAAGAATCTTCCAAAATATTAAATATTTCTTTGTTATCGTTTTGTTTCATTACTTGTTTTGCTAGATCTACTAAGTAAGCTCCATAACCTATTTTTTTTATATCTGTTTTGATGTTTTTTAAATCATTTATTATGTCTACTTCGATTAAAGTTGATAATGTGTTTTCTTTATAGTTTATATAAAAATAACCATATGTCAATTTACCTGAGGAGCTTCTTAGCTTTGATTTGTAATTTCTACATCCTTTTGATATAACACTAATAAGTCCTTTTTCTTGGGTTATTATATTTAATATTTTACTTGATTCACTATAATTTGTATCATTTATTACTATTCCCTTGACTTTTATTGTTTGCACTTTCTTCCACGTTCTCCATTTCTTTAAACATTATATAATATTTAATATCTCCTGTTAGTTTAAACAAATCCCATATTTTATTTTTCATTTTTATCACCTATTTATATAGTGATACATTTTTATAAATCTTTTTCAGTTATTTTTAAAAAATCGAAAATTTCCTCTTTATTTTTCCAATTTTCTATAGTTTTTACATATATTTCTAGATAAACTTTCATATTTAGATATTCTTCTATATCTTTTCTAGCTAGCATACCTATTTTCTTTAGCATAGAACCATTTTTTCCTATTATAATTTTTTTTAAATTTTTTCTATCTACTATTATTAAAGCATTTATATTTGCTATACCTTTTTTAAACTCTAAATTTTCTACAACACATGTTACAGAGTGAGGAACTTCTTCTTTGGTTAAATTTAATACTTTTTCTCTTATTATTTCTCCAATCATAAAAGTCTCATCAGTGTTAGTTATTATATCATCTTCAAAATATTTTATATCGTCTTTAAGATGAGTTTTTATTGCTTTTATTAATTCTTTGGTGTTTTGACCTTTTAATCCTGATATTGGTACTATTTCTTTGAAATCATATAAATCTTTTAGTTTTAATATTTCTTCAAATAATTGTTCTTTTGTTATTTTATCTATTTTATTTAATACAAGTATTACATCTTTATTTTCTTTTTTTAATCTTTCCAGAATTTTTTCATCATTTTTACCAAAACCACTTGCTATGTCTACCAAAAAAAGTACTAAATCATTTTCTAGTGAAAGATATGCTTTTTTGTTTAAAGTTTCTCCTAGTTTATCGGTTGCTCTTCCTATTCCTGGTGTATCTATAAATATAATTTGAGCATCTTTTTCATTGTAAATTCCATATATATTGTTTCTTGTTGTTCCTACTTTATCAGATGTTATAGCTAGTTTTTTATTTATTAGATTGTTTAGAAGTGTACTTTTTCCTACATTTGGTCTTCCAACAATGCTTACGAAACCACTCTTCATTTTAAATCCCCTTTAGAAAATGGTAAAGGACAAATTTGCTCCAGGGTATATTTTTCCTTGTTACCACTTTTGTTATAAATATATATTTCAACATCGCTACTTAAGAATTCAATAAATACTTGTCTGCATAGAAAACATGGCATTGCAGGTTTATCACTATCACACATTATATGTATTTCTTTTATGTTTTCTTTGTTTTCTCCTTCGCTTATGGCCTTTGTTATTGCTACTCTTTCAGCGCATATTGTAGCTCCAAATGAAGCATTTTCTATATTTACTCCTGTATATTCTTTTCCATCTTTTGTTACTAGAATTGCTGAGACATGAAAGTTAGAATATGGTGCATAAGATTTTTTTAAATTTTCCTTTAATTTTTCTGTCATAACTACTCTCCTTTAAAATAAACTAACAATATGAGGTATAAAAACTATAAGTCCGATTATAAATGCAAATATTGATGCTATTGCAACTGCTCCACTTGCACAATCTTTAGCAATTTTCCCATATTTACTTCTTTTTTCACCATCATGTAGATTTACCACTGCTTCAATCGCAGTATTTAAAAGTTCTAAGGATAAAATCATTCCAATTAATAGAATTATCACTAGTCTTTCTATGTAACTTATATTACAAATTAATCCCATTATTATAGCAATTATTCCCATGATAAACATAACTATAATATTTTTTTCATGATAAAAAGCGTACCTTATGCCTTCTCCTGCATAACCAAATGATTTAGTGAATCTTTTTAAACTTTTTCTATTTTCTCTAAACATTTCTTTATCTTTGTTTTCCATCTAATATCAACTCCTGTTTTTCAAACATTATTTTTTCATCCTCTTTTTCTATGTGATCATATCCCAGTAAATGTAATAATCCATGAACACTTAAAAATGATAATTCTCTAATTAATGAATGTCCATATTCTTTACTTTGTGATTTTGCTTTATCTACTGATATGTAAATATCTCCTAGTATTCTTTTGTTTAAAAATGTATTTTCTTCTTTTTCATCTTCTAAAGCAAAACTTATTACATCTGTTTCTTTATTTATGTTTCTATATTTTGCATTAATTTCTTTTATTTCTTTATTATCTGTTAATATTACGTTAAATCTAGCATTTTTTACTTTTTCTATTTTTAAACATTTCTTTAAGTTTTTTTTCATATGTTTTATCTCTTCATTTAGATCATACTCTGTTGTGTTATATATATTAAATTTATTTAAGGAATTAAAAACCATATCAAACCTCCTAGTGCTAATACTGATATTATATCCCAAAATATATCTTTGTGAAAGATACTTGGTAATTTACTATTGAATTTTTTAAATATGTTATATATAAAGAATCCTAAAAGACATCCTAATACGTTTAAAATTATATCATCAACATCAAATACACGTCCTATTAGAAATTGAATAACTTCTATAGAAAGCGAAGTAATAAAACCAATTATTCCTACTATTAATGGACTTTTTAATTTTACGTATTTTGCTATAAAGATTCCATAAGGAAGAAATAAGAGGACGTTACCAAATATGTTTTTATAGAAAAGTCCACTTCCAAAATCGTATCTTAGTATTTCTTTAAATGGTATATAATTATGAGAAGCCCAACTTACATCTTGAAAAGTTACGGCATAGAAAAGACATAATATATATATGATAAAACATAATTTAAATAATTCTTCATGAATAACTAATTTTTCTTTATTTACTAAAAGATATGTTGTTCTTAAAAGTACTGCTATTATTACTCCTATTGCTATCATTGGCCAAGAAAAGCTTAATAGCGATAGAACTTGATTTTTAAATCCTTCAATCATATACTATTCCTCTTCTACTTTCTCCTCTATTTTTACTGAATCCTTTTCTAAAGAAATATCTTCGTATGTTTTAAAAAATACTTCTATATACATTTTACCATTTTTAATATACTTTTTCAAAGTTTTTTGTTTAATTATATATTCATCTTTTTTTAAATTTTTGTTTATAGCATTTTTTGCTCTTTTATTTAAAATATCTGTTAAATCATTTTCTTTATATTTAGTAGTTTCTTTTTGGTAATTTTTTTCTTGTTTTAAGTAAAGAGAAAATATATCATTTTTAAAGAAATTTTTTTTATTTTCAGTAATTACTTTTTTGGGAATAGTTAAAAAAGTAATTTCTTTTTTATTTACTTTTAATATTAGTTTTTGTTTTCCCACTTCTTTAGGAGTTATTTCTTGATGAATTAACTTATCATTTAGTTTTACTATATACCAGACTTCTGCATATACTTTTCCGTTTGCTTTTACCCTATCTACTACTTTATCGTTTCTAAAAATATTTCCACTTATTATTATATCGCCTTTTTTTACGTAATCATCTATATTTTTTAAAACCTCACCTTTTCTAGAATATATTTTTTTTATGTAACCATTTTTACTTGCTACTATATCTTTGTAATTATTATTTGTATTAGTATTATTAGATAATCTTTCTATTACTTTAACAGTTAGAACTACTCCTTTTTGATCTATTTCAATCCATTCAATATTATCTAAATTATTGTTTTTGATATTTTGAGTTATTTCTTTTAATTTTGTATAACTTTTCTTTTTTGAATATAGTGTTACATTATTTTCTTGTAAGTTTTCTTTAATAATCTTTTTTATGTTTTTATTTTCAGTATCTATATTGATAAATAGTATAAAATTAGAAATTATTAATAAGAAAAAAACACTTATAATAAAGGTTAAAAGTGGTATTTTGTATTTTATTACTTGTTCTAGTAGTTTCTTTTTCCCAGAAGTTTTTATTATTTTTATAGTGTAGATAGTTTTTATTTGTTTTATGTTTTTATAATCTTCATAAGATACTTTTAATAGTATTTTATCTTTTTCATACTTTATATCTGCTATATTTATTTTTAGTTTTAAAAGTTTTGAAAGAAATCTTTTAGGATTTTTTCCTTTTATTTCTATCCAAAAGTAGTTAATCATTATATCACCTAAATTCTATGGTTATTATGTTTCCTAATATTAGTATTTCGTAGTTTTCTAATTTGTTTATTGTTAAATTTTCTCCTTTTATTTTTATTATTTTATTTTCTGTTTTTATTAATAATTCATTTTCTTCAAAAGTTAATATATCTTTAAAAGGTTTTATACTTATTTTGTCTTCTAGTATAGTCATTTTAAAATTTTTATCATATATTACATTTTTTAATTCTCGGAACATATTTTATATAACCAATTCTTTTATGAAATGGTTCCTTTCTTTATTATAATTTTATTAAAATATATTTTTAATACTTCTAATTAAGGGTATGTTTTTGTCTTAAAAAAATGAAAAGACTAGATATTATTTCTAATCTTGTCTAGTCTTAAATACAGTTTGAAATTTCTCTTAAATAAGTCCCGAATGCTATGCCTAGTATATTTATGAAGTATATTATTTTCATAATTATAGGTATTGTTAGTATAAATAGTAGTACTTTTATTGTAGTTTTTGTGTTTAATAACTTTATTTTTTCTATAAGCTGCATAGTTTTTTTCTTCTTATACGACGAATTGCTGAACCAAAGTCTTGTCCTATACCATACAAGGTTTTAAATGCTGAAGTAAAGGCGTTTATTATAGTACCAGAGAATTTTGCTCCCCCGACTATCATTTTTAGTTCTTCTCTACTCAGTTTATCTTCTACGACATTTAGTTGGTCTAGTGTACCCATCAACTGCTCCAAATCCAAATATTAAGCCCGCAATTGCACCAATTATTACCCAAGGAGATATACCTCCGCTTATTTGTTTTAATTCTTGGTTATTTAGTTTCATATAATTTACCATCCCCCTTTAATTGATATTTTTTTGTAAATAAATCAGTATTACTATTTCTATGAGATATCATAATTATTATTTTATCTTGATACTTTGACATAATATTTTTTAAAATTATTCTTTCTTCTTTAATAGAAATTTCATTAAATACTTCATCAAGGATTAAAACATTTTTTAAGTGCAATAATCCTCTTGCTAATACTATTTTTTTCTTTTCTCCTCCACTTAGATTTGAAGCATTTTCTTCTATATGATAATCTAAGCTAAAGTTATTCTTCTTTAGAAAATTAGTTACTAAACTTATATCACAAACTTCTTTTATTTTGTTCTCATCTTTTGTTATTAGTTTTAAATTATCTAAGATAGAACTAGTAAATAATTGTTCGTTTTGTCCTATATAAGTTATATTATTTCTTATGAATGTTAATGGCAAATCATTTAAATTAATATTATCTATTAATATTTTTCCTTTATCTAAGTCATAGTACTTTAATAATAATTTCATCATCGTAGACTTCCCTATTCCAGATTCTCCTGTTATGTAAATTTTTTCATTTTTTTTAATAGTTAAATTAACATTTTTTAATAGATAGTTATCCTCTATTTTATAAGTAACATCTTTAAAACTGATTTTATTAATACTAGAAAAGTTTGACTTTTTATGAATTTCTTCTTTTATTTCTAGACAATCAAGTATTCTATCTGTAGAGGTTTCATAGACTTTATATAAAACTATACTTTCTGTTATATTACTTATAAATCCTATTATTAGATAAAATATTGAAGAAAATAGTATAACATCTAATACATTTGTATTTGTTTTTATTGCTATACTTAAAGAAAGGAATATTAATGATATATAGAATAAGTCTATTAATAATGTCATTATGAAACTATATGTATTATTAGTTTTATTATATATTTTATCATATTTTAAAGTATTACTATATTTGTTTTCTATGATATTTTTTATGTTTTGGCTTATATTTAAGTTTTTTATTGTTTCAAAACTACCAAAATAGTTATATAGCAAAGAGGTATAATTGATTTTGCTTAATTTATATTTGATAAATGAATCATTTAATGTATACTGATATTTTTTTGTTATTACATATATTATAAATAACATTAATAATAGTGATAAGCCAACATAAATATTTAATATAGAAGTATAGAAAATTATTACTATTATTAGAATAAAATCTACCAATGAGAGAATAAAAACTTTTGTTACTATTTCTTTAAAGTTTTCAATGTCTTCGATAATTGTTACTAATTCTCCGGATTGTTTAGTGATGAAGTAATTGTAAGGGAGATTTAGAATATGACTAGTTACTTTATTTGTAATATCTTTATCTATCTTTATGTTTAAATCTAGTACTAATTTATTTTTTAGATAGTTAATAATACTTTTGATAATTACTATTAGAAAATAAAATATAAATATTTCTAGTAGTATGCCTATTTTTTGATATGATAAAACTATTTTTAAATAATAATTAAATACTAATGAAAATAGAACAAATATGATTGAAAGTACTATTGTTTTAAAAATAATGGTTTTATTTTGTTTCATGATTTTAGTTATTTCATTTTTGAATCTTTTATCTTTTATCTTTTTCTTTTTGGTTTTATCAAATAGTAAAAAAATATTAGTAGTAATTTCTTCGAACTCTTTTAATGAAATTGTTTTTATCCCTATAGCAGGATCCATTATTTTTAATATTTGTCTTTTTTTATCATATGATAGTATTACTATAAAATGGAATATGTTTTTATCTTTTATAGTATGGGCAATTACTGGAAAGTTTTTTATATCACTTATCTTTAATTTCATACCATAAGAATTAATACCATATGATTTACTTATTTTTACTAAGTCATATGCTGTGTAACCATCTTGTCTTTTAGGTAATTTATTTATTATTTTTTCTCTAGATGGTTTTATTCCATAATACATTAAAACTGTCATTATACTTGCTATTCCACAGTCAGTAGTATTTTGTTGTAAGACGTAGTCATATTTTTTG
This sequence comes from uncultured Bacilli bacterium, assembly GCA_934087515.1. GTDB lineage: Bacteria > Bacillota_I > Bacilli_A > RF39 > UBA660 > UMGS1449. The sequence continues at coordinate 6,719 of CAKOIY010000010.1, read as the reverse complement.
TTCATTCTTTATCCCCCTCATATATATAATTACCGAGGTTTTAGAAAGTTCCTACTTTTTTTTGATAAAAAGTTGTAAAAAATATGGTTTAATTTGTTTTTTTAGTAGTAATATGTAAATGTTTTATAGGAATTTTTAATATTGGTTTAGGTATTATTTAGTGTTTGTTATAATGATAAAACTTTTTATTTTATTAAAATAAGCTTAATACTTTAATATTGTTACTGGTAATAATTATATTAATTTGAAGAAATAGAATTTTTGTATAAAAAAATGCAGACACTTTTTTATGTCTACATTTATTTTACATTTTTATGTGTAGTTTTTTATCTTGTTCTTACTTTAGGATTATTATTTAAGATAGTAGTGCTTTCAATGTTTTTTACTTTTCTTCTATTTTCGTCATCATCACGACTATAAGATAAGTTAACTGATTGTGTTAGATCTTTTATCATATATTTGTTTAAGTATTCATTCATTTTTGTGTTTCCAAAATCACCATCATATTTTTTGTTGTTAAATTTTATTCCGGAAAGTAGTCCTCTTTTTGCTATTAGTTTTTTGTCTCTATTATCAATTAACCATGTAACTGGAGAAACTTCAATACAAACCATATCACCATTTTTTACTTTAAGATTATTTGATAATAATTGATATTTTTTATTTGGCAGATGAAATTCAGAATTAACTTTTATGATAATAAATTTTTTATTATCATAGATATACTCATCGCATACCATTGGATTAAAACCAATATCGCCACATAAACTTTTTTTACCATTGCGGCCACAATTTCCTAATTCATCATTTCTTTTACGATCTAGGTACATTGTTTTATCAAAAGTATAACTTTTTCCTGTTTTTTGAAGATTATTCTTTTTATACTCTTTTTTTAGTTTTTTTTGCATTTCTAAAGGTAATGCATATTGTGGGTATTCTCCAAATTCTACTTCTTCTACACCATTATACCCTACTTTTTTATTTTTTATGGCGTATTCATAAGCTTTTTGTGATTCTAAAACTGGTCTAATTGCTTCTTGTCTACTATCATAATCTGCCCATTTGCTCCAACCATCTTCTTCGATTGTACGTATCATACCTAAACTTCTAATTGCACATTCCTTAGTAAAAATTGCTGTGCTTCTTCCGTTTAAGGAATTATCATCGGCAGCTGGAACATAGAAATCTTCATTATATGTTTCAAATGAAGAACTTGTTACACTTGCTAGATCTGTAGCAGAAGTAATTATTCCATATTTTTTGAAAACTTCTAATTGCTTTCCATTACATTCAGTACGTAGTTCATCATAATCAAGTAATGTTAATTTTGCATCTTTATCAAACATAATTTTCACCTCTTAGTTAAATATATTATATCATTTACATGTGATTTGCAATAATTATTAGTTTATTTTTTTAATATTTATTACTTTTCTATATCATTACATATTATTTGATATTCATTAAATCTTCTTTCTACTTTTCCACTTACTTTTACTATTTCATTTTTTTTGAAATTGTTTTTTGTTTTATATAATTCTGGAAATACTATTAAAGTTGTGGTTCCTGTATTATCTGATCCAGTTATGAAACACATCACTTCATTCTTTTTAGTTATTATTTCTCTTGTTTTATCTATGGATACTATTACATTTATTCTCTGATTTAGTTTATTCTTTATATCATATATATCCGTTATGTTTGGATTGTTTAATTTAAATTTTTCTGTCTTATGACTGGTTAAGTAAAAACCAAATATTTCTTTTTCTTTGTTTAGGATATCTTCAGTTGATAATTCTGGTTTTAATTCTATTTCTGGTTTTACTAATATATCATCGTCAAGTCCAGAAGATAATTCTACATAATTTAAAATATTATCTAAATTACTTATTAAAGTGTTTATATTGTAAAAGCTATCAAATACATGAGCGTAAATTAGTGATTCTAGTATTTTTTTATTGTTTGTTTTTTGGTGAGTTCTTTTTAGAAAATCATATATATCTTTATATGGTATTTCTCTTTGCTTTATTATATAGCTTGAAATTACTCCTCCAACATTTCTTATAGAGTTAAGTGGGAAAACTATAGCATTTTCTTTGAATGTGAATCTTGTATCATTACTTAAATTTATATCTGGTGGTAATATTTTGATTCCTAATTTTTTTATTTCGTTTAAATATTCCTTTGTTTTTTCCTCACTTCCTATTACGCTTGATAAAAGATTTGCATAGAATTCTTTAGGAAAATAATATTTTAGATAAGCCATTTTATATGCTACTATGGAGTAAGATACAGAATGACTTTTGTTGAAACCATAACCAGCAAAGGCTAGTATTAAATCAAATAGTTCTCTTGCTATTTCTTTGCTTTTACCATTTTTTAAAGATTTTTCTATGAATCTTGCCTCTTCATTTTTTAAAACATCATATTTTTTCTTACTCATTGCCCTTCTTAATATATCAGCTTCTGATAAAGTATAACCTGCAAATTTTTGCGCTATTAACATTATTTGTTCTTGGTAAATAATAATTCCATATGTTTCTTTTAGTATATCTTTTAAAGATTCGTCTAAGTACTCTATTTTTTCTTTCCCTTCTTTTCGTTTAATAAATGATGGTATGTTAGAAGCTGGTCCTGGTCTAAATAAGGCAATGGCATTACATAAATCTATGAAGTTCTTAGGTTTTAAATCTTTTAAAAATCTTTTCATTCCTTCAGATTCAAACTGGAATATACCTGATGTTTGTCCTTCTTCAAAGAGTTTCATTACTTTTGGATCATCAAATGGTATTTTATTAAAGTCTAATTTTTTGTTTGTTTTTCGTTCTATATCTTTTATTACTCCATCAATTATTGATAGGTTTTTTATACCTAGGAAATCCATTTTTATTAATCCTAGTTCCTCTAGATATTCCATGGTGTATTCTGTTAAATTTATATCATCATTTGGTTTTATTGGTATTATTTCATAAAGTGGTTTATAACTTATTACTATTCCTGCGGCATGAATACTTGTGTGCCTTTTATTTCCTTCAATTAGATTTACTATATTATATAGTAGTTTTAATTTATCATCATTTTCTATCATTGTATTTACTTCTTTATCGCTGTGTTTTAATTCTTTTAGTGTCCCTTTGAAAGGTATTTTTTTACATATTATATCTATGTATTTTGTTGGTATATTTAGTATTCTTCCTACATCTCTTACTGATGCTCTTCCTCCAAGTGTTCCAAATGTTATAATACCAGCGACGTTATCCTCACCGTATTTTTCTTTTACGTATTCTATAACTTCTCCACGTCTAGTGTCAGGAAAATCAGTATCTATATCAGGCATTGTTACTCTTTCTGGATTTAGAAATCTTTCAAATAATAAATTATATTTTATAGGATCAACATCTGTTATTCCTAAACAATAAGATACAAGTGAACCTGCTGCAGAACCCCTTCCTGGTCCTACTAAAATCCCATTTTGTTTAGCATATTTGATATAATCATATACTACTAAAAAATAATCTTCAAAATGCATTTTTAAAATTATATCTAGTTCATAATTTAAACGTTTTTGATAAGTTTCTGTTATATTCCCGTTTAATCTTTTGTAAAGTCCTTTATTGCTTAAATTTTTTAAAAATTCTTTAGAGTCTTCTGTATCATATTTTGGCATAAATAATTCTTTTTTAAAGGAAATGTTACACATACTTTCTATTTTTAGAGTGTTGTTTATTGATTTACTACTTACTTTTTGCATTACTTCATCACTTGTTAATATATAATTGTCTTGATAGATGAATTCTATTTTATCACTTATAGTTTTTCCGTCTCTTATCATAAATATATAAGGGAGATATTTGTATAAGGCTTTTTCTAAGTATAAGGTTTTGTTTATGTACACGGTTTCTTCATCTTTATATAGTTCCTCTTCTTTTTTGTTTTTTATTCCTATAAAAATATCAGTAAAACTATCTTTATACATATTATACGTTTCTTTATTAAAACAGATTAGTATTAAATCATTACTATATTTTATTAAGCTTTCTTGTGAAAGTTCATCTTTGTTTTTTAGTGTTTCTATTTTTACTAAGTTGTAGTATCCCTCGCTTGTTTTTGCATATAGTAAAATTTCTTTTAAATCTAGTCCTATGATTGGTTTTATACCTGCTTTATTAAATTTATGTATTACTTCCATTGTTCCATATAGATTATCATCTACTATGGCGCATGATGATATGTTTTTCTTTTTTAAATTTTCTACTAATTCATCTATTTTTATTAGACTTGATAGTAAGCTATAATCAGTTTTTACATAAAGTGGTGTGTACATAGACTTTCCTCCTTAAAATAATTTTATCATAGATTTGATGGTTTTTCTTGAAAAATTTATATATTTAGATTATACTATTTCGGCAAAATAGATACTAGCATGAATTATAAATATAACAAGCCTACAAAGAAACAGATCATTAATGATCTTTTTCTTTTGAAAAATAATTTGAAATAAACAAAAAAGTATTATATTGAGAATAAGTACACTTTGATAAAAGAAAAAAATTAGTAATTTTATTAGATCTTTACGAAAAAAATAATTTTTTTCTTTTTTTATGATATAATTTTTTTAAGGAGGTATGTTTTATGAATATAGGTATAGTTATTGGAGTTATAATTGCTGTTATATTACTGGCTTCAATAAAACAAATTAACCAATATGAAAGAGGAATTAAATTTTGTCTTGGTAAATTTACTAAAATAATGGAACCAGGTTGGAGAATTGTTATTCCTGTTTTTCAATCCTATAAGAAAGTAGATATTAGAACTAAAGCTGTAGATGTTCCAGAACAAGAAGCAATTACTAAAGATAATGTTTCCGTAAAGATTAATGCTGTTATTTATTATAAAGTATTTGATGCTTCTAAAAGTGTTCTAGAAGTTGAAAATTTCTTTTATGCAGTATCACAACTTGCTCAGACTACTATGAGAAATGTTGTAGGTTCTGTATCTTTGGATGAACTCTTAAGTGAAAGAGATAAGCTTTCTACAGAAATATGTAATATCATTGACAAAGCTACTGATCCTTGGGGAATTAAAGTTGAAAATGTTGAACTTAAGGATGTTTCTCTTCCAGAAGAAATGAAAAGAGTTATTGCTAGAGTTGCAGAAGCTGAAAGAGAAAAACAAGCTGTTATTACTAAATCCATTGGTGAAGTCGAAGCTTCTAAAAACTTAGCAAAAGCAGCAGAGACTATGAGTAGTGCAAATGGAGCACTTCATTTAAGAACACTATCTACTATTAATGATATTTCTTCTGATCAGTCAAATACTATTATATTTGCCCTTCCTATTGAGGTTTTAAGAGCTATTGAAGGAAATGGTATCGATCTTAGTAAGATAGCTAAAAAAAGCCAAAAGTAAGGCTTTTTTTCTTTGTTTTTTTTTAAATTAGTTTTTATATTTAGTACTAGTATGTACTTTTGTACAAGAATGAAAGTTATTTTTTAATCAGAAATTATAAAACGAGTTGAAGCACCATCCAAAGCAGAGCCATATTCATAACCAGCATAAAAAATCCCTGTTGAATTTCCACCACTATAACCTCCACCACGTCTAAACCACGGACGTTGCTTCTCTAACGAATAATTAAAAACAGAATACCACCCAACATTTGTACCAGTTTGCACTTCCTTTACAGCATCACCAAGTTTTGTACTATTTTTAGCATTACTCCCATAACTATATATATTATAGTATTTTTTCTCTGGATAAGTAACTCCAGAAAAAAGAGACCACGACAAAGTTTCATTAGAAGCCTTAACATAAGGAACCTCTCCTGTATAACCAGAATTCCTATCAAGAGCAAAACCACTTATCATAATTGTTTTATCCAAATAAATCATATTTCCCATTACATAATCAACAGCTCCACCACTCATATCGTATACTCCATATATATTAAAAGTTGTTGATGCTAACATTCCTTTACTTCTATTATAACTATTACATGTTGCACTTGATGAACTTGATGGTGAAGAACCACACCCTGTTATAAAATTAGAATTATTATTTATTCCTATTTCTGTGCAACTACCACTTGTACATGTCCCATATTTAGAGTGTGATAAGTATGCTACTGCTCCCCATTCACTATTTTTTATCATATGTGTATCTGTTGTTGTATTTAATCCATATTGATTGCCAATATTTTTCATATTCATTATATTTGTTTCAAATGTACTTACACTTTGATTTCTTATACTACTTAAATTAGGTTTTGTTGTTATACTACTTATTGTTCCTGTAAGTTCAAACTTTCCTATCCAGAATCCTTTTATTTCTTCATTACCAAATGTAAATGCTGGATGTGTATAGTTTTTATTATTACATAAACTATCTGTACAAGTAGCATTGGTACTTTTTAGTTTACATGCCTCAGATGCTTTTCCGTCTGTTCCACTTATACTATCACTACATGTTATTTCACTTGTATTTTTATTATCTTTTTCAAATGTTATTTCTATTTGTTGTGGTGAACTTGTCTTTGTTCCATCACTATTATAATTAAATACTTTATACTTATATCTCGGTATCCAAACCTCCATAGTTAATATGTCATCCATTGGTATTTCTGTTCCTAGGTTTGCAGATAAATATTTACTTCTATTTGTTTCTGATACTGTAACACTATTAGCCCACATCTTATTATCATAATCATACCATTTATATTT
>CAKOIY010000009.1 GCA_934087515.1 uncultured Bacilli bacterium | reverse complement strand
CTTACTTTTCTATCTAACATTGCTATTTTATTCATAGAATTCCTCCTTAAAATTGTTTTTAAATGAATTCATTTGTTCCACTATAAACTATTTTAAGACACAAGTAAAATCACACATTTTTACATTTAAACCAAAAAAACTATAAGAAAAAACTAATTTACTTATAGCATTTTTTAAGTTTCACAATACTTTTCTATATCAAATATCACAAATTAACAAAATTTTATTTTTTTAAAACTTTTTCTTTAACAGAAGTTCTCACATTACTATCAACACTTGATATATCTACAACTTTCTTCCTATTTTGCTTTCGTTCAAAAAATGATAATATATTACCTAATGTATTTATTTCTGGCACTAATTGTTTATTAATATAATTGTATACAGATGTTTCATTGAACTTACCACTATAATACCAATTATGAAAATCTATTCCTCCAGTAATTATATTTTTACTTATTACATTATCATTATCCCTTAACCATTTTATCTTTTTTACTTCCATCCATACATAATCTTTTTCTTTGTTTTTATATTTTAAATAATTATGGGTTACCTTAGCAAACACTCTATCTTGATATTCATAAAGTGGAATTTTCTCAGAAACAAAGTACTTTAATACTCCTTTATTTCTTACACAAGAATAATCAAGTTTATGAATTTCATTTGAAGTATTAAGCTCTTTTTCCAATTCATCAGAAACTAAATTTTCTATTTCTGCAAAATACTCAAATTCTTCACCATCTTTTATGCTTTTTCCACATTCTTTTTCTATTGTCTTAAATAAATCAGATGAAACTTTAAATCCCAATCTTAAACCAATACCATATCCATAATTCACAAATTTTTTATTAGAATTAGGATAGCATAAACCATCGGTACCCACAAAAGTAGCATTTAAAACCTCTGGGTTACAAGTACTTGTCCAGTACCTACCTAATTTCTGTTTTCCCTTTTTTTCATAAACAACAGCACCGTTTGATATAGCATAATCAGTAACAGTAGCAACTCTATTTTTATCTGAAATTTCATTTTCCTGCAATATTGTTATACTTTTCATTTTTTTCTGTCTCTCCTCTCTAGTCAACAAAAGAGAAATATCTAGTTTCTCTTTACATTTCACTTGGTATTTTAATAACCAATAAACTTAATAACTTTTCCATTACATCATAGGTATAATTTAAAAGACTCAACCAATCACTTTTTTGATTCTCATCTTTTAACTTTGATATATTATTATTTTGATAGAATGTATTAGTAATTACCGCTAAATCATATAAATATTCCGCTATATAATGAGGCATGCGCTTTTGAGCAGCTAAATCTACACATTCTCCAGCCTTCAATAATTTCATTCTTAACTCTCTATCATTTTCATTATAAATATTATTGCTTATTTTACCAATTGCTTTTTTTTGTTCTTTAATAATTTTTCTTATTCTAACAGCAGTATAAAGTAAATAAGGTCCAGTTTTTCCATTTACATCTGCAAACTTTTCAATATCAAATATATAATTATTTTCTCTATTATTTTGAAGATCAGCATACTTTAAAATAGAATTTACTATTATATCAATATCTTCTTCTTTCATATTTTTATTAGTTTCTTTCTTAGATAAAAATATTTCTTTTGTCTGTTTTATTAAATCTTCTAATTTTAAAGTTTCACCATTTCTTGTCTTAAAAGGCTTACCGTCTTTTCCATTTATAGTTCCGAAACAATCATGTTCTAAATGAGTATTTCTAGTTAAATTACTCTTTTTACATGCTCTAAATATTTGTTCAAAATAAAGACTTTGTCTATCATCTACTACATAAAGTATATTATCAGGATTAAAATCTTTCATTCTTTGATAAATAGTAGCCATATCACTAGTAGCATATAAATATGCTCCACTTTTTCCTTGAACAATTAAAGGAGGCATTTCTTTCTTATCGCTTGGTTCTGCAACTCTTATAATTTTAGCACCATCATCTTCTTCTAAAACACCTTGTTCCCTTAAAAATTTCATTAGATCATCTATATATTTATAACTATCTCTTTCGCCATACCAATAATCAAAATCAACATTTAAATAATTATATATTTTCTTTATATCATTTAATGATACATCATACATAACTTTAAAATACTCAGTATATTCCTTATTACCATCTTGTAATTCCTTAGTAATATTTTGACATATTTGTTTAACATATTTATCTTCTTTACAAAGTTTAGACATTTTGGGATATACATCTTGTAGTAATTCTATCGTTATATCACCTGGTTTTAAATTTCTTTGTTTTAAACCATATATTACTTGTCCCATTTGAAGTCCAAAATCTCCTAAATGAACATCTCCAACTACTTTATAGCCTTTTTCCTTTAATATTTCGTAAATAGATTGTCCGATAATCGCAGGCCTTATATGTCCAACATGAAGAGGTTTTGCTATATTAGGGCCACCATAATCAACTACGAATGATTCTCCAGTGTAGGCTTTTTTTATACCATAACTACCCCTATCTATAATTTTATTAAGCTCATCAGCCAAAAAAACATTTGCTATTTTTAAATTTATAAAACCAGGTTTAACAAACTCTATACTATCAAAGTAATAATTTATATTATCAATTTCATTTAAATTTTTTACTAAAGACTCTCCTATTTCTATAGGATTTTTTCCCAATTCCTTAGCAATTTTAAACACACTATTTATTTGAAAATCACATAATTCTGGTCTATTTGAAACTCTTATACTAGCATGCTTTAAATCATAATTATTCTTCTTGAATGCTACACTTATTACCTTTTCTAATTTTTCTATCATTTTAATCCTCCTCAAAAATAAAAATTCTATAAAGATAAGGACGATTTCTCGCGGTACCACCTTACTTCATAGAATCCTATGCACTTTAATCTTTAACGCTGATAACACGTTTTTGCTAAAAGATACGTTCACAAGGACTTATTACTTGGTTCCCACTATCCCAAATTCACTTTAATAAGTATTTCTTGCTACTACTTCTTCATACTTGCAAACTTGTTATAAATAATATCAATTTTTATACTATTTGTCAATACCAAATATTTTCTATTTGAGCATTACTAGAAAGTGGTGCAGGATTTGGCATTTGTAGTTTTACGGAAATTGGTATTTTAAATGCTGAACCAAAAGTCATACAAGTACCAGGTTGTAAAGTTTTTATTGTTGCTATTGTATCTCTAGTAACATTAGGCATCATTGTTTCTAGATAATTAACATCTCTAGCATGCATAGTCCTAAATATTAGGAAATTAGAACATTGACTAATAGCAGTTTCACTAATTTCCGAAGGTCTTTGAGTTATAAAACCAAGTAATATTCCATATTTTCTACCTTCTTTAGCGATACGATCAAATATATTATAACCAAATAACTTAGTATCAGTATCATTTTGAACATATCTATGAGCTTCTTCAATTAAAATATGATATGCTCTGCTAGCACGTTTTTCTGCAGTTACACATTGATTAAATAAAGCTCTTGAAAGAAGTTTTACCAACACTTTTGCAAATCTATCATCTACATAATTAATATTAAAGTTTACTATCTGAGCTTTTCTACCATCACTAGTAGTCATTAACATATCAATATATTGTGCCTCAGTTATATATTCCTTACAATCAAAATAAGTGGCATATTCACTTTCTAAAAGACTACTAGTACGAACAGCTAAAATATTTGCATAATCATAAACCTTATCACTTTTTAAAATTCCTTCTGATATAAGAGCAAATGATAATGCATTACTAAAATCTTGTAAAGTAAAAGGAACTGGCTCGTTATTTACATATTCTAAATCATCTACTATAAAATGTGAAATTGCTCCAACAACTTTCTCAATCGCAGCCATGCTATCATTATCATTAACATATAAACATTGTTTCAAAGTTCTAGTATAACCAGGTTCAACTATTTTTAAATCCAAATTAAGTTCTGGAGTATTATAACAAGTAAGTACTGAAATAATTTGATTTCTAACACTGGAAGCACTCTTACCAGTTAAGATTATATCTCTCAAACACTTAGCAATAATATTATTCTTATATCTTTGAACACTCTCATCGTTTCTTGATAATACTGGTAATAAATTAAGAGTCTTTTCTATTATTGGTATTTGATTAGGATCATTTACATCTAATAGCATTGAAATACCATCAGTTCCCATAAGCCAAAGAGGAATTCTAAGTTGTTCCTCACCATAAGCATTAGGATTAGTAGTAATACTCTTATAGCAGATATTTGGATTAACTTCTTCTAATCTTGAAAATGAATGATGATATTCTCCATATGCATCAAATACAAAAATATTTGAATTTACTGGGGCATGATTAGAATAAAACAAGTTTTGAATTATAGTCGCAGTAGCACAACTTTTACCAGACCCGGAATTACCAATTATAGCAAAATGATTAGAAAAGAAATTATTTATTCCTACATTAATACCATAATTATTATATATTGAAGATTGTCCTAAGTAAAAAGTACTAGGACTTGGAGTAGAAGGTCCTAAAATAAGAACTAACTCATCCATATTAATTATTCTAACATCAGCTTTAAAGCTTGGTTTTTTACTAACACCAGGATAATACCTATTATCTATTATTTCTCCAATAATAGCAATCATCAAATATTCCTCATCAATACCAGTAATTTCTCCAACTACCTTTTGACCATTTTCTTCGAATATTACATGTAAATTAGATAAACTAGGTTGAACTTTAATATCAATACTCATCTTTATCTTTACTTTTTCATCTTTTATTTCTACAATTTTTCCTAACATATCAGACACCTCTTATCATATAAAAATTATAACTTAGATCACCATTTCTTTCAAGAAATTTTTTTAATACTTTAAACTTATTTACAATTATTATTTGTTTTTATATTAAGTTTTATGACAATTACTTAATTCATAAAAGATACATATCATTATATTTTATCTTTAAAGAAAAAAGAAAAGTGCAAAAATTATAAGCACTCTCTTAACTTTCTAAACAAATTTATTCTTTACTAATACTGGCCTTAGCACTAGCAAGTTTAGCACAAGGAACTCTATATGGGCTGCAAGATACATAATCTATTCCTATTTCCTTTAAGAAAAAAATACTATTTTCATCTGCGCCTTGTTCTCCACATATACCAAGTTCTATCTTACTATTAGCTTCTTTTCCTTTTTTTACAGCTTCTTTTATCAAATAACCTACTCCTTCTCTATCTAAAGTTTTAAAAGGATTAAAAGTTAATATTTTTTTATCATAATAGTCATTTAAAAACTTACCAGAATCATCCCTTGAAAAACCAAAAGTCATTTGAGTTAAATCATTAGTACCAAAAGAGAAGAAATCAGCATGTTTTGCAATTTTATCAGCAGTTATAGCCCCTCTTGGAACTTCAATCATTGTCCCAATCATAAATTTCTCATTTGTTAATTTATTTATTGTATCATTAATTATACACTTTACATATTCAAGTTCATTTACTTCTCCCACTAAAGGAACCATAATCTCAGGTTTTACTAAAATACCTTCTTTCTTTGCCTTTATATAAGCCTCAACTATAGCTTTAGTTTGCATCTTGGCAATTTCTGGATATGTTATAGCAAGTCTACAACCCCTATGTCCCATCATTGGATTAAATTCTTTTAATTTATTTATTTCATCATTTATATCATTTACACTTATTCCTAAAGATTTAGCAAGTTCCTGAGTTTCATCATTAGTCTTAGGAAGAAATTCATGTAAAGGTGGATCAAGTAACCTTATTGTTACAGGAAAACCATTCATTACTTTAAATAGATGATAAAAATCTTCTCTTTGATATGGTAATATCTTATCTAAAGCTTTCTTTCTTTGAACTTCATCACTAGCCAAAATCATCTTTCTAAAATTAAATATTCTTTCTTTACTAAAAAACATATGTTCAGTACGACAAAGACCAATACCTTTAGCACCAAGCTCTAATGCCCTCTTAGCATCCTTTTCGTTATCAGCATTAGCACGAACTCCAACTTTCATATACTCATCAACATAAGACATAAATTCTTTAAAATAATCATCAATATCTAAATCCTTTACAGGAACTTCTCCTAAATAAACAATTCCACTTGTTCCATCAACACTTATATAATCATCTTTAGTTAAGGTTTTTCCATTATAAATAATAGTCTTATTTGCCTCATCAATAAGCAAATTTTCACATCCTGATACACAAGGTATACCCATTCCGCGTGCCACAACTGCAGCATGAGAAGTCATACCCCCACGTACAGTAACAACAGCCTTAGATAAATTCATTCCTTCAATGTCTTCTGGAGAAGTTTCGAGTCTAACTAAAACAATATTTCTTTCTCCCTTATCATAAGCACTCTTAACATCTTTAGCATTAAAATAGATCTTACCAGAACCAGCCCCAGGGGAAGCTGCTAATCCTTTAGTAACTACCTCCCTACTATTTAATTCATTCTCATCAAACACTCTATGAAGCATACTATCAATATCCCTAGAAGTTATCCTAAGAATTCCCTCTTCCTTAGTTATAATATTTTCTTTAATTAAATCTACTACAATCTTAATCGCAGCTTTTCCAGTCCTCTTACCATTTCTTGTCTGAAGCATATATAACTTACCATTTTCAATAGTAAACTCCATATCCTGCATATCTTTATAATGTTTCTCAAGTCTCTTACAAATATCAAATAACTCATCATAACACTTAGAATTAACTTCCTTTAAAGTATTGATACTTCTAGGAGTACGAACTCCTGCAACAATATCCTCTCCCTGAGCATTCATCAAATACTCACCATATAATTCATTATCACCACTTGCAGGATTCCTACTAAATACTACACCAGTACCAGAATTTTCATTTAAATTTCCATAAACCATTTCTTGAATGTTTACCGCAGTACCCCATTCATCAGGAATATTATTCATCTTTCTGTAAAACTTAGCCCTATCATTATTCCACGATCTAAATACTGCTTTCACAGCCTCAATAAGTTGAACCTTAGGGTCACTAGGAAAATCAACACCTGCTAAAGAAACATATAACTTTTTAAACTCACCAACTAAAAACCTAATATCATCAGTAGTAAACTCTATATCATACTTTATTTTCTTTTTCTTCTTAAGATCATCTATTATATTTTCAAACTTAGACTTATCATAACCCATTACAACATCACTATACATACTTATAAAACGACGATAACAATCATAAATAAATCTCTCATCTCGTTCTTTAACCAAAGACTCAACTATTTCATCATTAAGTCCTAAATTTAAAATAGTATCCATCATCCCAGGCATAGAACTCCTAGCACCACTTCTTACTGATACTAAAAGAGGATTTTTACTATCACCAAACTTCTTACCGGTACTACTTTCGAGTTCTCTTAACTTTTCATTTATTTGTAAAACAACCTCATCATTAATAGACATATCATTTCTATAATAATCCTGACAAGCATCAGTAGAAACAACAAATCCCTTAGGAACAGGAAGTCCAATATTTACCATTTCACATAAATTAGCACCCTTTCCTCCTAACAAATCTTTCATATCTTTTGTGCCCTCATTAAAATTATAAACATATTTCATTTTATCATCCTCCATTTCTATTCTATCAAAAAATAACAAAAATAACTATAAAATACCAAAGAAAAAAATGATTTGCATCATTTATCCTCTAACTTAATATAACCAAAACCATCTATAACATAAGCCTGTGAATTTTTCTTACCATAAAAATCATTTTCAACACTAGGAACAAAACTATAATAAGCATCTTGAGAAGTAATATATTTAACACCTGAATCTCTTCCAACTAATTTCAAAGAAATAATAATCACATTATCCTTTAAAATCCTATCACTCGGTATTTCAATATCTAAAACATTATTCTGATAACTAACATTAATCCCCTCTTTACTCTCAAATCCATCATTACCTAGCTTATATGACTTATCATTTATTACAATATTACTCTTATCAAGTTCATAACCATTACCAAACATATCAGTAATATTAAAATATGTTCCTTGATCAACTAACTTCTTCTTACCAAAAGCCCTAGCATGATTTAAATAAGTTATCTCATAAATACCCTTTCCCATATACTTAGTATTCTTAAAGGCAACCATTTCTCCCTTTTCCAAAGACTTATTAATATCAGAAGTATACTCAGTAACATCTTTTACTATATACTTATCATCTAAAATCTCATGATTAAAAGATAAAATAATTAATGCAATACCAATTATAATAAAAACCGAACCAATAGGAAAAAATATCTTTTTCGGAAGATAATGGTTTTTCTTTAACTCATCTTTCATATTATTACCCCTTTACCACAATAAGAGTATAATATATTTTAAAACAATAAACAAGCAATTTTAAAAAAATAATAAACAAAACTTTTAGTTGTGTAAATTACAAATTTTATATATAATTATCTTAGTAATAAAGTAGAGGTGCATAAAATGACAAAAAATCTAAAAAAATATAACATTTTCGTATTCATATCTGGATTTGCCAGAAGTCTAATAGAAATATTTATTCCCCTTTTCCTATATAAAGCAGGAATGACGTTTAATAATATACTAATATACTACTTATTTATAAATTTCTTTTCCATATTAGTTTCCCTAGCACTACTAAAATTAGGAAAAAAAGTTCCCTACAGATACTTCTTAATTATTAGTTCCATATTTTTTATTTTTACATACTATCTCTTAAATAATTACAACTCATCATTTCTATTTATAATAACACTCGCTCTATGCTATTCTATTTATAGAAGAAGTTATTGGATGACAAAAAGATATTACAGTGTAAAATATGCCGCAAAAAGAAAAACTGGAGAAGCCAGTGCTTGGATTACCATTTCTGGAGAACTAGCAGGACTACTATCTTCTCTCGCCGGAGCCTTCTTCCTAGACAATCAAAAATTCATTACACTTGCCACTCTATCACTTATATTAATGCTAATTAGTATCATCCCATTATTTAAAATAAAACATATAAAAGAAAAAACAGCAACCAAAGAAGACTACAAAACAATATTAAAAAACATAAAACCCGATAATTATATAATACTATTTCTATACGAAGCAACCTTTTACATAAGCTTATTCTTCCCGCTTTACTTATATATCTATGTAGAAAGCACCTATACCTTCGTAGGAATAATAAATCTATTAATTGGACTATCTAGTATATTCTTCGTTTGGAAATTTGGAAGACACATGGACAAAAACAAAAAAGATTACTTAAGATTAGTTACAATAATACTATGTATATTATACTTTTTAAAACTATCTTCCACAAATTCCATAATAATTGCTATAATAGCCTTACTAGAAGGATACCTATCAAAAATACATACAACATCCTACAGTAGAGATATATGGTTTCTTTGTAAAAACTGTAATCCCGAAGCCTATAACTTTATATTAGAAACAATTACCAATGTTGGAAGACTAATAATTATTACTATGTTTATCCTATTAGGATTCAATATCAAACAAGTGTTATTCATATCAATAATAATGTTTTTAATATCATCATTCTTTAAATTTGATGATGGAAAAGGAGGATATCATTAAAATCCTTCTTTTATTTTAACAAAAATAAAAAAGAACCAAACAACAATGTTCAGTTCTAGTAAGTTAAATTAATTTCTTTTTCTAGTACGTGCAATACCTGCGGCACCAGCTGCTCCAGCAAGTGCAATACCTAGAGCACCAGCCATAAGGCCTACATTAGTATCATCACCAGTTTTAGGTGTATTTTCCTTAACTTCAGTTTTATTAGCAACTGTTTGAGTTTTATTTTCTGGCTTAGAATTATCATTATTATCAATAACTGGATCTTCTAGTTCTTTTTCCTTTGCCTTAATAAGACCATAGTATAAAGAACCCCTATTGTTTTGAATATATTTTCCAGATAAAATCCATGATTCTCTTTCTAAATCATATAGACTACTTACTTGATATTTTTTATCTCTAGCGAATTCATCTTTATTAATTATTGCACCATAAGTAATTTTATCTTCAAAAGATTTTTCAGTTTTTTTATAATCAACTAAATACTCATCCTTATATTTATTCATAACTTTGTTGCCTGAAACTAAATACTTAGTTACATCAACCTTCTTTTCAGTATATTCTTGTTCAAACTTACCATAATTTAAATGAGAAATCTTGTCACTATTACAAGTCATTATAATTTTATCATCTTTTGTACTTATATTATAAGTTCCCCATCCATTTCCTATGTAAGATAAATCTTTTTTACCTTCACCAAAAATAAAGTAAACATTAACATTATCTTTTATTGAATTATCATAATTACCAGCAAACCAAGATTTCATAAATGATTCTTGTTCTTCTTTTGTCAACTCATCATTAGTCCAAATAGCAATACTACCACTTGCCTGTTTTATCATAATATAATTACCATTTACCTCATATTTACTACTTGAATCAAGTTTTTTAGAGCCTTCTACAATTACTTTTCCTGTTGGAACTTTTTCTGTTTCTTGTATTACTACTTTTTCTTTAGTAATATCCCCTAATGTATATCCTTGTTTTTCTAATTGTTTTATATACTCATCAAGTTCTTTTTCACTTTCAAAAATTTCTTCTATCTTAGATGATTCAGAACTTATTAAAACTTGATTTATTTTAGGACCATTGATTTCCACTTTAATATTTTCATTTTCAGAAAGCTTAAGACTATCTATAAAATCATTTGCTTCTTTCAAAGAATTAAATACTTTAGTTTCTTCAGTAATATTATCTTTTACATAAACTTTTTCTGTCTTAGAAGTTTTAGTAACAGATACTTCATATCTAATAGTATCAGTACTATTACCTTCTATTTCTTTAGTTATTCTTTCTATTTCACGATCTCTTTCTTCTTCAGTAAGACCAGAAAGCTCTTTTACTTTTATAGTTCCTTTTGAAACCCAATCACTATAAATTTCAGATACTGATAAATTAGAATTATCCTTTTCTCTACATTTTTCAATAAATTCTAAAGCTTCTTGTTCCGTATCAAAACTTTCATTAATTTCTTCAGCTATTGCATCATTTTTTTCTATAGAAAGAGTTGAATCTTTAATATCACCTTTTTCTATTTCATTTTTTCTTTCTTTAGCAGATTCTTCCGTATCAAAACTTTCATTTATTTCTTTTTCTTCAGTACTAACAACTTGATTTTCAACTTCAATTATCTTTTTTTCTGTTACTTCATATTTTTCTTTTAAAGCTTTATCTTTCTCTTCCAACCATTTTTCTACTTCTTCTTTATCAGAAGTCAAATCAGATTTATAAGAGTAATCAGCTTCCTCTTCTGTTTTAACACCTTCCGAAATTGTTTCATCAGCAAATACTTCTGGTGCCCCAAATCCTACCGCTGATGCTGCCATTGTCCCAGCTACCGATAAAGCAGCTAACTTTTTTTTCAATTCTTTTAAATCATTTTTCATTTTTTTCCTCCTTTTGTGCGTAAATTATAACACACAACATTTAAAAAAGCAATTTTCAGCACAGTTATCCTAAAAAATACTTTTCACATATATTACTACTTATCCCCTTAAAAGTCAAGAATTTGGTGAATTATGGTTAAAAATTAAACATAATGCGTTTTTTTTACACATAAACCACAAAATAATTATATGAAAAAAAAGAAAAACTATTTCAAAATAGCATTTCCTATTACTTCAGCAACTTTTATACCATCCATAGCAGAAGTAGTTATTCCCCCAGCATATCCTGCTCCTTCACCACAAGGGTATATTCCTTTTATATTAGATATTAGATTATTATCTCTTATAATTCTAACAGGAGAAGAACTTCTTGATTCAACTCCAAGTACATAAGCATTTTTATCAGTAAATCCTAATATTTTATTATTAAAAGATTCTATTCCTTCGATTAAATCTCTAGTTATATTATCACTAAATAAACTATTCATATTTGAAAAATTATATTCTCCCTTAATAAATTTTAAATCTTTTTCACAATTTGAGATTTTATTATTTTTAAAATCAATATATCTTTGAACAGGAATTACTCCATTTCCTAATTCATATGCTTTCTTCTCTAGCATTTCTTGATATCTTATTCCATCTAAAACACCAAATCCAAAATCTTCTTTAGAAACACTAGTAATAATAGCACTATTGGCGTACTTACTATTTCTAGCATAATTACTCATTCCATTAACAACTAATCTATTAATTTCACTAGAAGCATTAACAACATAACCACCAGGACACATACAAAATGAATAGACACCACGACCACTTTTAGCTCTATATGTTAATTTATAATTAGCAGGTCCTAACTCATCATAACTCATTCCATATTGATTTTTATCAATCATATCTTGACGATGAACAATCCTAAGACCAACTGCAAAAGGTTTAGAAATCATGTTAATACCTCTGTTATAAAGCATTCTAAAAGTATCTCTAGAACTATGTCCTATAGCAAGTACCAAAGTATTACATAATACCTTTTCTTTATTATTTAACACTATACTTACAATTTCATTATTTTTTATTTCAATATCAGTCAAACAAGTATTATACCTGAAAACTCCGCCCATATTTATTATTTTATTTCTCATATTTACTACAACTTTTCTAAGAATATCTGTTCCAATATGAGGATTATGTACATACATTATTTCCTTAGGAGCACCACAAGAGGCAAAAATTTCAAATACCTTTTTCATCCTATAACTCTTATCTTTTACTAAAGTATTAAGTTTCCCATCAGAAAAAGTACCAGCTCCTCCTTCACCAAATTGAACATTAGAATTTAAATTCAAATTATTAGTCTTCCAAAAATCTTCAACAGTTTTTACTCTATCTTCTACCTTTTCCCCTCTTTCAATTATAAGAGGTTTGAAACCAGCGTCTGCTAAAAGATAAGCACAAAAAAGTCCTGCTGGGCCACTACCAACTATAATAGGATTTATATTCTTATCATACTTTAAAACATACTTATACTCTTCATTTGGAGTTTTAAAGATATCGTTTGTTTTTACCTTTCTTAATATATTATCTTCGTTGTTTGCTGCTATATCTACCTCATATACAAATCTAATATTATCTTTATCTCTAGCATCAATAGATCTTTTACTTATTTTTATATTTTTTATTTCCTTTATTTTAACATTTAATTTCTTAGCAACTTTTCTTTTTATTTCTTTATATTGATCACTATCAACATTTACTTTTATTTGTCTTACTCTAATCATCTTTACCACTTCTTCCAGCAAGTATTCCGCTTATAAATGCTAAACCTAAATTATAACCACCACAATCACCAGTTATATCTAAAAGTTCCCCAGTTAAATACAAATTATCAATCAATTTAGATTCCATAGTAGATAAATCAACTTCTTTTAAAGAAACACCTCCACCACATACTTGTGAGGCATCATATGTACCAACATCACACACTTTAAACTCAAACTCAGTTAAACTTTTAATTAACTCTTTCTTCTTATTATCAGAAAGTTTATTCCAAGTACTACTTTTATCTATCCCACAAAAATTTAATATTATATCTATTAACTTATAATTTAAAAATCCTTCTAAAAAAAGTGAAATATCCTTATTCTTTAAATTATCATTTCTACTATTAAACCAATTGATAACATTACCAGTAATAAAAGGCATAAAATTAATTTTTACTATTTCTTTATTATTATTTAATAATCCCTTACTTACTAGATTACTTAAATTAAATACACATATACCGCTTATTCCAGTTTTAGTAAATTGAACCTCTCCAAACTCTTCTTTTATTTTCGTATCATTTTCATATAATGACAAAACAACCTCACTACGTACTCCATCCCACTTCTTAAAATATAACTCATTTCCTATAAACTTAGTAAGAGCAGGATACACTCTATTAATAGTATGCCCAAACTTTCTAATTAAACTATAGCCATTACCATCCGAACCAGTCTTAGGATAGGCTTTAGAGCCAGCACTTAATATAACTCTATCACAGACTAAAAAATCATCATTATATAATACTTTAAACTTATCTCCAAACTTAGATATATCTTTAACAAAAGCCGAAGTAATTACTTTTACATTATTAAATTCTAACTTACTTTCAAGTATTTCCTTAACAGAAGAAGAATTCCTAGAATATGGATAATAATAACCATTTTTAATGTAAGGTACTATTCCTAGATCATTAAAAAAATTCATAAACAACTTTCTATTTGAAACGTTAATTATATCGCCCAAAAACTCAAAATCATCAGAATAATAATGTTTGACATCAAAATCATCATTAAAATAATTACATCTTCCATTTCCTGTTATTAATAATTTCTTTAATAACTTATCATTTCTCTCCAAAATCACTACTTCTTCATTAGTTTTACTAGCCATAATCGCCGCAACTACACCAGATGCTCCTCCTCCAACTACTACTGTTTTAATAATATCACCATTCCTATCTTAGTACTCCCATTACCAAAGTATTTTTCATACTACCATCATATCCAGACTCAACATTACATGTCTGAAGAATAATTATTTTAGAATTCTTATTCAAAGTTATATTAGTATCATAATTAGACTTATTTTTTAATTTATTAATATGTTCTAAATAAGTAAGACCATTATAATCATCAATATTTACATAATCAAAATCAGAAACTTCTACGTAAGCAGAAAATATATCAAAAGTCATCTTTCCGTCCTTAGTATATAAATAAATAACTTTATGTTTATCATAAAAACTCTTATTTACATACTTATCAAGCACCACAAAAGGAAGCTTATTTCCCCTAGTAGAATTATGTCCATAAATTAATACCTTCTTATCATTAGGATTTACCCTGTAATCCATAAATACTGCACCTAACTCACTTTTTTGTTTCTTTATATTATGAGTTAAATAATAATCATTATCAGAATGCTTAACTACAACTGTTTTTAAAACATCAGGTATCTCTAAAACTCCAACAATTTCATCATTATTATACTTATCTATTAAATCATTAACAATATTCTTATCATCAGTATTTATCTTCATATCGGCATTAGAACTATACATTACATAAGCTATACATAATATAGAAACAATTAAAAAAACAACTGACAAAACAATAACTATTCTTTTTTTCATAGTTTTCCTCCAAGTTGCCTTTATTTTATCATACAAAAAATAATTTTGCAAAAAAAAAAGAAGATCATATCTCCTTTAAAACATATAAAACACTATCTCTTTCTTACCGAATTAGCTTTCATATTAACCCTTTGATTAGGCATTGTAGAAACAAGAAATTGATCCAAATACACTTTTATCTCACCCATACTTTTTGGACTAACATTTCCATTAAATAACAATTCACTATAAACTCCATGCAATAATTCTTCATATTCATCCCACTTATCAATATCAATACTATTATTCCTGTAAGTAGAATATAAATCATTAGCAATTTTACCAAGTTTTAATAAAAGAGAATCACTATTCTTATCATTAGCTTTTAAAGCATCCAATGAAGCTATTGCTACTTCTTCATTAAACTTACTAAAACTTTCTTGTACAAAATCATCCATGTTAATGCCTCCTTTCGCGTATATTACTATAAATCTAAATGAAACGCTTGTCAATATAACAACAATAACAATTTACACAAAAACAAAACTATATAACAAAGCTCTAACAATTTTTCTATCTAACATTAATTTAACATTTTTTTGAATTTTCTGACACTGATTCTAACTCTTTGCGTCTTATTGATATTACTTTTTTTATTTCTGGATCTTCTTTTAATTCTTTTGACATATAATCTATTCCTATTGGCATGTAATAAGGAGTGTGATTAAAACTATATGTATTCTTAATAGCCGTTAGTACCACTTTTTTATTATTTCTTAACCTATCACTAGCATATTTTAAATTCTCACCATTTTGAGCTACAGCAATTAAAACTAATTCTATATCATCTTGCAATTCTTCACTAGCATCATAAAGATATTGACCATCCAACTTTACTGCAGCCAGTACTACTTCTCTGTTACTTCTTAATTCTTCACTTGCAAAATCCAAAGCATATCCTTTACTAAGTTTTATAGCCTCCAATACTAGTTCTTTATCATTTCTTAGTCTTTCACTAGCATCTTTTAAAGCAACTCCATTGCTATATTTTATAGCTTCAGTAACTATCTCCCTGTCATCTTTAAAAGATTCAGCAACATATCCTAATGCCTGAGGAGACAGTTTTACTAATCCTAAAACAAACTCTCTATTATTTTTTAGTTTTTCCCCTAAATAATTAAGTGCTAACCAATCTTGTTTTACTGCAATTAATACAACCTCTTCATCATTTTTTAACTCCTCACTAACATATCTTAAATTTTTTCCATTATTTTTAACTAACTTTAGAACAAATTGTTTATCAGCCAATATTGATGGATTTACACGTGTTAAAAAAGAACTATTTTTCATTGAAAGATTTAATATTATATCTTTATCATTTTTTAATTTTTCATCAAGATTATCAAGTTCATCATTTACTATTCTAATATCATAATCCGGCTTCATAGCTAAAAGAATATCTTTATCATTTTGCAGTCTTTTGCTGGCATATTTTATGGCATCACCATTACTTTTCACTGCTTCCATAATCACATCTTTATCATCTCTTAACCTATCACTAGCTAATCTTAGTCCATAATAACCATCTTCTTTTACTGCTAACATTATAAACTCTTTATCATCTCTTACTTCCGGTTTTAGTTCATCTTCAAGATGAGTCATCATAGATCCTTTTAAATAACCCTTTGCATGTTCTTTATCAATATAATACATGTAATATCGCTTCCTTTCATAAAGTTCAAAAAAACTTTACTAGCTATAGTATATCACAACTAATTAAATTTACAATATACACCTTAAAACACTTTCAAAAAACTAATTACAATTCAAAAAATACAATATTTTAAACCACAACTTGCTACAAATATTAACCAAAATTGCATAAAAACATAAAAAAGAAATCACATCTTCTTTAAATTATCTATGATTTCTTCTGTATAATCAGTAACTATAGTATCATGATCAGCATTTCTAACCATAACTACTTTCTTTTTTAAATCATCACTTAATGTTCTATTCATTTCTTCTGGATTAACAGCCTTATCTTTATCTCCATAAATAAAAGTAATATCTTCTGGACTAATTTTTTTTAGTTCGCCACGTAAATCACGTCTTACTATAATTTGATATGTATCCCTTAAAAACTTAGTACCATGTTTCATTTCTGGAGTACCCACTACATAAATTACATACATATTTCTTAAAAACTTTCTTAATCCATCAATTATCTTTGGAGTCTTTACAAAATTTTTACTATTATCAAAATTTCTAATAATAGCAGGAGCAACCAAAAACAATTTAGCTTTACTTTTATAAATAGTTTTATAAAGCACAGCAACTGCCCCTCCAAAAGAATAACCCAAAATTATATCTACATCAATATTATTGTCTACAACATAATCATTTATATAACTCGCAAAATCTTCAACATCCCATTCTTTATTTGGTTCCTTCTCACCACAAAATCCCGGAAAATTTGGTCTATAAACGTTATAATTCTTTTCTAATTCATTAATTAATTTATCACAATAATCCCAAGCATTTTTATCCTTAGTCATATTAGAATAAGATTCATAATCCCATCCATGAAGAAGCAAAATATTTTTTTTCATCTAATTACTCCAAATTTTCTTCACAAATTTTATCAAAATTATAACAATATTCATGATAATGATAGAAAATTTCTCCATCTAAATCTTTCATAAAATCATGATTATTAACTACCACAACATTTGGATGTTTCTTAAGTTCATCAAAATAATTTATTCCTTCAAAAATAAATACTTTATCAAACTTATCAAAATACTCAGTAATTCCTGCTAAATCATCATCATAATCAGTAGTATCACCATATTTTCTAATAACTAAATAACATTTGTCATATAAATGAAGAGATAATTGATGAATTCTTTCTTTAAAACTACTATCTCCATCAAAAATTACATTTTTACCAAATAAATTTACTCTTTGTAATCTATTTTCCACAGGTTTAAAATCATTAAGTGATTTAATTATCTTATCTTCATCAACACCATAATACATACCAATATTATATACAATTAAATATTGAATAATAGAAAGTTCTGTCATAATAGGAACAAATATTCTCTTACCATTTATAAATATTCCTTTATTATCTCTTTCCACTTTACTTGGATATAAAGATTTTAATTCTTTCAAATTAGTTTCAAATAATTCTTCATCTTTATAATATAATTTTCCATCTTTTAAACTCAAATTATTTAAATACTCATTATCTCTATTTATATAACCCATAACAGCATTTTTTAACACATAAGCCTTATTCTTACATGTATCATCAATAGTATTTAAACCACCTTCACCTAAATGAGCATTACCTATATTAATCATCGCAGAAACATCAGGCTTCATCATTTCTGCCAAAGCCTTAACATGATCCTTGTAAAAAATTCCCATTTCTAAAGTAACAATATCATGAGTTTCATTAAGTAAATTTATTACATAAGCCTTTAACAAAATTGGAGTTATTCTATCACTATAAATCCTTAAAACTTTATACTTATTAGCTAAAACCTTTTCAACCAAACCAATTGTAGTAGTTTTTCCAGCACTTCCTGTCGCTGTTACTACCTCAAAATTATTATTCTTTATTTGATAATCATAAAGTTTATCAATAGAACCCATTATATCATCTACTACTATTAATTTAGCATCTTCATATTCTATTTTATCCTTCATATCTTCTTCAATAACAAAAGTATATTCTTTAAACTTACCAATTATCTCATTTATTGGAGTTTTTAAATCTGTTGTTCTTTCAAGCCAACCATCATCAACCATTTTTTGATCTAAAACAACTGGGAAAAATAGTATATTATTAGATCTATCTTCTATACCATAATGTTTCATTGAAAGAATTCTTAAAAAATCAAATTCTTCATCTTCCTTAACATTAATTACTTCCTTAATATCCAAAATTTCCTTTAGTTTACTTAAACTATACTTATTTACTTCATAATTCATAATTTATTCCTCCTCTATATCCAAACAGCAAAGAATATTCCAAGCACTGCACATATAATACCAGCAAGCCAGAATCCCTTTACTATATCTGGTTCTTCATAACCTTTTCTTTCAAAATGATGGTGAATTGGTGTCATTAAAAACACTCTTTTTTCTTTCAATGTATACCAAAACACTTGAATCATAACACTTAAAGCCTCAATACAGAATACAAGTCCTATAACAAATAATGTTATTTCTCTACGTGTCAAAATAGCAACAGTTGCAAGAACAGCTCCTAAAGCAAGAGACCCCGTATCTCCCATAAATACCCTGGCGGGATAAGCATTAAACATAAGAAAACCTGCTATCGCCCCAGTAAGAACAAAACAGAAAATTCCCACATCCTCCTTACCAATGAAAAGAGAAATAAGAGCAAAAGCAACAAATGCTATAGCACTAAGTCCTCCGGCAAGACCATCTAATCCATCTGTTAAATTAACAGCATTAGAAAATCCTACCAATAATAATAATATAAATATTCCATAAAACCAGCCTAAGTCAAAATTAATACCTAAAGTACTAATTGTAAAATAAGTATTACCATTATACTTCATATATATAGCAAAAAATATAATTGCTACTATTATTTGAGCAGTAAACTTTTGAATTACAGTAAGACCCTCATTTTTGCCTTTTTTTAATGATAAAAAATCATCCAAAAAGCCAATAAAAGCATATAAAACAAAAACAACCATTATAATTAACAAATTATAAGTCATCTGAATTCGTCCATCCAAGACAAAAAATAATATAGCTAGTATTGTTGGAATAATAAATATTATTCCCCCCATTGTTGGAGTGCCTTCCTTTTTTCTATGTGATTCTCCAACATATTCGCTTATTCTTTGACCAAAATTAATTCTTTTTAAAATTGGTATCAATATCAGTCCTATTACTACTGCAGCAATAAAACCTATCATAACTGATAAAATTGATTTTGTTAGTACTAACATAAATTACACCTCAATCCTCTTTTCAATTATACTACAATTATTTTTTTTGGTATAGACATTTCACTTACTTTACAAACACTTTACATTATCTATTGCCCAATAATAACTTAATAGTTCCTGTTTCATAATATCTACTACCAGCCTTTGGGCTTTGTTCCACAACAACATCACCATCCCCGACAAAATAAGGCTCAAAATCAATCAAAGTATTCTTAGCTTCTTTCTTAGTCATACCCACAACATTCGGAACTTTATAATACTTCTTATCCATCCATTCATAATCCTTTTCTTTTTGATTAGATTGTTTTGGAATATTCATTATATTTATAATATCAAGAAGAATTTTTCTAACAAACGGAGTTGTTGTATAACTACTAAGAAGAGCAGTCTTTTTTGGATTGTCTATAGCCAAATACAAAACAATCTTTGGATCATTACTAGGAAGCATAGCCATAAAACTCATAATATAATTATTCTCTAAATACCTACCATTTTCTACCTTCTGAGCAGTTCCAGTTTTTCCTCCCACACGATAACCATCTATATAAGTTACCTTACCTCCTCCACTGGCAACCACACTCTCAAGAGCCATCTTTAAAGTTTCAGAAGTAGATTTACTAATCGTTTTTTTAACAAACTCTTTCTCATGTTCTAAATAAATATTATTAGTCTTACTATCTAAAATGCTTTTCATAATATAAGGCTTATATAAATTACCTCCATTAACTATAGAAGATACGGCAGTTACTTGTTGGATAGGAGTAACACTAACACCTTGTCCAAAAGCAGTAGTAGCAAGCTCCAAATCATTTACATCACTAACATCAAAAATAATTCCCTTTCCTTCACCACTTAAATCTATATCAGTTTTTTGTCCAAATCCAAACAGCTTTAAATAATTAAATAACCTATCTTTTCCAAGTAAAAATCCCATCTTTACAAATCCAGGATTACAAGAATTTTCAAAAACCTGTAACATCGTTTGATGTCCATGACCACCAGCCTTCCAACACCTAAGTTTAGAACCACTTACCGTTACAGAACCAGTATCATAAAAAGTATCTTTTTCTAAATTAACTACCTTTTCCTCAACTGCTGCCGCAGTAGTAATTATCTTAAAAGTAGAACCTGGTTCATAAGTCATCCAAATAGGAAGATTTCTATTTAATGTTTCATTACTATATTTTTTATAATTATTAGGATCAAAATCTGGTCTAGAGCTCATAGCAAGCACCTCACCAGTATTAGGATCC
>CAKOIY010000008.1 GCA_934087515.1 uncultured Bacilli bacterium | reverse complement strand
GGTTCTACTAACCAAAGAATAATAAATGTTCCTAAATCGCTAAAAATGAATAAAACAGTACAAATAAAAAAATACGATAGAAAACAAAAACCAAAAAAGAAGGCGTTATACTTATGATTGATAATTATATGTTATATAGTAATTTGCCAAGTCTTGATCTACATGGTGAAACTAGATTTTCTAGTATAGTTATGCTAAGAGAATTCATAAACAATAACAAAAAATTATCAAACAAATTAATTATAGTTATTCATGGAATAGGCAAAGGAATATTAAAAGAAACAATTCATAAAGAACTAAAAAATAATAAAGATGTTAAAGCCTACAAACAAGATATTTTTAATAAAGGAGTAACAATTATAGAACTAAATTAGCATTTACATTAATGTGTAAAATGCTTCTTTTTTTTGGCCAATTTTGAACTATTCAAATACAAATATGTTATCATAAAAGTGAAAGGAGAAGTGAAAATGAAAAGAAAAATAGTATACTCATTACTTATTTGTTTAGGCGTTTTATTTGGAGGAGTAGTTTCAGTAAATGCTGCGACTACTGATGAAGATTGTTTTGGTTTTGATAAAGATACAGCCACAATAACTAACTATAAAAATGATAGATTGTATTGTAATACTAATGATATAATAATTCCAGAAACTATTGATGGAGTAAAAGTAGAAAGAATAGGAGCAAGAGCTTTTATGTATGATTATCTTGATAGTGTTGTTATTCCAAATGGAATTAAAGTAATAGGAAACCTAGCTTTCTTTGGAAATGAATTAAAAACTATTAATATACCTGATTCTGTAATAAAAATAGGTTATGCGGCATTTAATAATAATAGTTTTGATGAAACTCAGTATATATATGATAGAACAGATAATAATAATGATGGGGTAGCAGAAATTGATAATACAAAATTAGTAAGTGTTGCAGGGACAGATGATATTTCTACATTAAAGTTTCCAAGTAATATTACAACTATAAAAAGTAATGCTTTATATGGTATCTTAATTGAAGACTTATACTTAACAAATATAACAAATTTAGAGAACAAAGCCTTAGATAGTGCTTATATAAATGTTATTCATGATATACCAAGTGATGTTAATAGTAATGCTTTTAATATCAACGTAAAAAAATTTCCATTTCTTGATGTAATTTACTTTAGGTGGATGGCTTATGATAGTAATGATAATTTTCTTGGTAATAATTATCAAAAAGGAGCATCAACATTAGTATCAGACATGTATCTAAATCCAACAACTTCTTGGCTTGAGGCATCAGCAATAGCATATAATAAAATAATGCTTGAATATGAAGATAATTATTCGGTTGATGAAACAGACATATATAAGTATAATCCAAACACAAAGAGATATGAAAAATATATGACTACAACTAGATCTTCAGATATTACTATATCTAAAGGAATTAATCCTGGACAAACATATTACTTTAAAATAAGTAGTTGTGTAAAAACTCCTGAAAAAAGAGTATGTAGTCCACTTTCGGACGCTGTTAGTATTAGAACTTCATTAAGCATACCAACAAACGTAAAAGCCAAAAAATATAAATCAGGAATAGCAAAAATCACTTGGAAAAAAGTGCCTGGAGCAGATGGGTACTCTATATACAAATATAATGCTAAGACAAAGAAATATGTAATTATAAAAAATACAAAATCACTATATACAACAACTTCTTATCAACTAAAAAAAGGTGCCAAAGCATATTATAAAGTAAGAGCTTATAAAATGGTAAATGGTAAGAAAGTATATAGTAATTATTCTAAACAAGTTTCAGTAAGAGTCTAAAAAAATAAAAACAATAAAAAATCTATACAAATCAAAATGTATAGATTTTTTTAATATTAATTATGTAATACAAAAGAATTTATCTTCTAGAGCTAGATTTTTTAACAGGTTCATCTTCCAAATGAGGATCATTTGCAACAGCAGCTTTTACAACATCCTTATCATTTTTTAATTCATCAGATGCATAAATTAGTGTAACTTTCTTTGGTTTTTCAGCCATATCTTTTGTATTTTTATTATTTTCTGATAATTCCATATATTTATCCCTCCCAATTATATAATACAATTAATCGCAATAAATAGCAACAAATATTTATTAAGCTTTACATAAGTTATACACAAAGAAACAACTAATAAACATAAAAAACTCAATTAAAATTTTTATCACTAATACTATTTTTAATTATATTAGCAATATTCATTTTTTCACTATCACTTAATTTATTCCAAAATAGTTCAAGTAAAACTCCAAGTCCTGGTAAAACAAGCTCATCATTAGTTATAACAGATTCATTAATAGTAGAAACTATTTGTTCTTCATTATCATTTTTAATTTTTTCGATTATATTTTTTCTTATATCTAAATTCATATTATCACCAGTATTATTATGTAAACATTTACAAAAAATATACTAAATCATTGAAATATTTTTTTGGGTAGAGTATACTTTTATTAAGGAGATGATTTATATGACACTAATA
This sequence comes from uncultured Bacilli bacterium, assembly GCA_934087515.1. Classification (GTDB taxonomy): domain Bacteria; phylum Bacillota_I; class Bacilli_A; order RF39; family UBA660; genus UMGS1449. Next base: position 25,570 of record CAKOIY010000008.1, on the reverse strand, counting down.
ATTATAATTGGAGTAATTGTTTTACTTATTTTATGGTTTGTTGTAACTTATAACAAATTAATAGGACTTAGAAATAAGAAGGATGATCAATGGTCACAAATTGAAGTTCAACTAAAAAGAAGAGCAGATTTAATACCTAACTTAGTAGAAACAGTAAAAGGCTATGCAAAACATGAAAAAGGTACTTTTGAAGAAGTAATAAAAGCACGTAACACATATTTAGAAGCAAAAACTCCTGAAGCAGAAATCAAGGCAAGCGCTGGAGTTTCAAATGCATTATCTAAATTGTTTGCACTTGCAGAAAATTACCCAGAACTAAAAGCAAATCAAAACTTTTTATCTTTACAAAATGATTTAAAAGATACAGAAGATAAAATTTCATATGCTAGGCAGTTCTATAATGATTCTGTTCTTACTTATAACAATAAAGTAGAAATGGTACCATCAAATATAGTAGCAGGCTTAACAGGATTCAAAAAGGGAACTTTCTTCGAAGTGGAAGAAAAAGATAAAGAAGCACCAAAAGTTAGCTTCTAATAGGACTTACTTTTGTAAGCCCTTTTTTAAGGAGAAAAATTATGAAAAGATATGGATTTATTTTACTTATATTAATGTCATTTTTTATAATAGGAAATGTTAATGCTCAAGATATAAAAAGTATAAAAATGGATATTAATATTGATAAAGAAGGAACAGCTCATGTTAAAGAAAGCTGGAATATTTATTTTGATAAAAATGAAGATTTAACAGAGGTTTATAAACCTTATAATAATATAGGGGATTCTTTGTTTTCTAATTTTCATGTTAGTTTAAATGGAAAAGATTATACAAATATTAAGTGGAATATTGATAAAGATTTTAACTATAAAAAATATAAAAATGGAATAAATTATACATCTGATGGGATAGAACTTTGTTGGGGTATAAGTGAAAAAGGAAAGTCAAATGTTTACAATATCTCATATGATATTAGTAACTTTGTAGCAAAACTAAATGATGTTGATATGGTATATTGGACCCTTATTCCTAAAAATTTAGCAGATGAACCAGAAAACATTTATATTAAAATTCATAGTGATTTCACAAATTATAGTAAAGATTTACCAGTGTGGGGTTATGGGAAATATGGTGCTCCAACCTATGTTTATAATGGTTACATAGAAATGAGTACTGATAAAGGCCTTAATAAAGATGAATATATGACTATTTTAGTACAGTTTCCTAAAGATACATTTAGTAATAATAATTATTTAGATAAAAACTTTAATTATTATCTAGATATGGCAAATAATGGAGCAAAATCTTATACAGATGATGGTAGTACAGGAATCTTTGAAAAAATAATCTATTTCATAGAAGAATATTTTCTAGTACTAATAATTATAGTAATAAGTATAATTGGAGTATTGATACCAAAAAGTAGAATTACTGGAAATATGAGAATAAAATTTAGAAAAGAAGATAAAAAATTACCAAAAGAAGTAAATTATTTTAGAGATATTCCATGTAATAAAGATATTTATCTAGCATATTGGTACATAAAAACATATAAATTAGGTAAAAAAGATACTGATGTTCTAGGAGCAGTACTGCTTAAATGGCTTAATGAAGGAAAAATTGAAATTAATAAAGACATGAGTACAGGAATATTTAAAAAAGAAAAATCAAAGATTGTATTAAAAAACAATATCACTTTTGATAATCCGCTAGAAGATAGACTTTATCAAATGTTAGTAAAGGCAAGTGGTGATTATGTTTTAGAAGCTGGGGAGTTTAAAAAATGGGCAAGTGATCATTATAGTAATATTCTAGGATGGTTTACTGATATCCTTGATGAAGAAACAACAACTTTATCTGAAGCTGGTTATCTAAAAAAACTATCAACTTATAAATACGAAACAACAAGTATGATTTATGAAGAAGGATTAAAATTAAAAGAATTTAAACACTTTTTACTTGATTTTTCAAGAATTCATGAAAAAAATCCTATAGAGGTTCATTTATGGAAAGAATATTTAATGTTTGCTCAAATTTTTGGACTTGCAGAACAAGTAGCTAAAGAATTTAAAGATATATATCCTGATATTATTCCAGATGATTATATAGATGATTTTGATTTCATTTATTTTGTCTCATATACTGGAATAAATAGTGCTAGTACTGCAAAATCTAGAGCAGAATCATACGATTCAGGTGGAGGAGGATTCTCATCTGGTGGCGGTGGATTTGGTTCTTTTGGAGGCGGAGGCTTCGGTGGAGGCGGAGGCCGTTAAAACACATAAAAGAATCCATAAAAGAGATGAAATCCCTTTGTAAACATTGACATTTAACCATAAAAATGATAATATATAAAAGCATTAAGGCGTGAAGTCATGACTGGGGGAATTGATATGAAACAAGAAATGCCAAGTACATTTATTTTAAATAGAAATGATAAACAATACTTTTATGTAGAGGGAAAACAAAGTAGATTACATGGTCCTGTTTATCATGTGTATTATAATAAAAAAGAAAAACCAATATTCTACAGAGCAGAAAACTTTGTCGAAGTTCATGGTCTAGATGAAAAACAAAAAATTAGTACCTTTACACACCAAGCTTTACTTAATTTAAGAATTTTAATTGGTACAAGTGAAAAAGCTGAAGAAACATATAACAAGTTTTATGATATATATGTTAAAGTGAAAAACAGCAATGACAAAAAACCTATCTTAAAAAATTCTTCAAAATTTAGCTTTATCGAAGCAATTGATAATTACAATGAAATAAAAGATAGTTTAAGACAAGAAATACCTATTCCTTTCGAGGAAAATTATAGATTAGTTAATCCAGAATATCATGAACGCGAAAAAGTTCTTACTAGAACAAATTATGAAAATTCTGAAGAAGAAAATATAAATGAAAAAGGATTACAAAGAGTACTAAAAAAAGCAGCGTAATAACCTGCTTTTACTTTTATAGAGAGGGTTGATAATATGAATAAAGTAACACCAAAAATAATGTCAGGATTTATGGAACTACTTCCTGAAGATCAAATATTATTTAATGAACTAGTAGATACCATAAGAACTTCTTATGAAAGTTTTGGTTTTTTACCAATTGATACACCAATTTTAGAATGTTCCGAAGTATTACTAGCAAAAGCCGGAGGGGAAACAGAAAAACAAATATATCGTTTTAAAAAAGGAGAAAATGATATTTCTCTTAGATTCGATCTTACCGTACCACTTGCTAGATACGTATCAATGAAATATAATGATTTGGTTTTTCCATTCAAAAGATATCAAATAGGAAAAGTATATCGCGGAGAAAGACCACAAAAAGGAAGATATAGAGAATTTTATCAATGTGATATTGATGTAATTGGAGAAAACCTTAGCCTAATGTATGATGCTGAAATTTTAGCAGTTATTTATAATACTTTTAAAAAACTATCTTTTGGAGAGTTTACAATACATATAAATAATAGAAAACTATTAAACGGTTTTTTTGAAAGTTTAGATCTAGAAATGAAATCTATAGATGTTCTTAGAATAATTGATAAAATAGATAAAATTGGAGTATCCGGAGTAAAAGAAGAATTATCACTTATTCCTATTACTAATGAAAAAATAGATAAAATAATAGAGTTTGTTAGTATAAAAGGAAATAATACAGAAATAATAAATTCGCTTCAAAATCTAGAAATAAAAAACAGTACATTTATTACAGGACTAGAAGAATTACAAAAAGTAATCAAAGAAGTAAAAGCTTTTGGGCTTGAAGAAAATTATTATGTTATTGATTTAACCATAGCAAGAGGGCTTGATTATTATACTGGAACTATTTATGAAACAAAATTAAATGATTATCCAAGTCTTGGAAGTATCTGTTCAGGAGGTAGATACGATAACTTAACAGACTATTATACGGATAAAGCCTTATGTGGAGTAGGTATTTCAATCGGACTTACTAGACTATTTTACCAATTAAAAGAAGCTGGAATCATAAAAAGTTCTAGTAAAACACTTTCTAAAGTTTTAATAATTCCCTTCTCAAAAGAAAATATGGACTATGCTATAAAAATAAGTTCGTTACTACGTCAAAACAAAATTATTTGTGATGTTTATTATGAAGAAAAGGGTTTAAAACAAAAACTAAAATATGCTAACAGATTAGGTATTCCATACGTTTGTATTGTTGGAGAAGATGAGGAAAAACAAAACAAAGTAACAATAAAAAATATGGAAACAGGAGGACAAAAAACTATATCCCTAGAAGAAATAATAAGTGAGATAAAATAGTAATGGAATTAAAAGATATAGAAAGAAGTATAATAAAAACTTATAAATCAAAGTTATATGGAAAATTTCTAAAAGCTATTAAAGAATATAATCTAATTTCTGATGGTGATGTAGTAGGAGTCTGTATATCTGGAGGAAAAGATTCGTTCTTACTAGCAAAATGTATGCAAGAATTAAAAAAACATAGTAAATACAATTTTGAAGTTAAATATATCGTCATGGATCCAGGTTATGCCAAAGAAAATCTAAATTTAATAAAGAACAATCTTCAAAAATTAGGTATACCAGGTGAAATATATAAAAGTAATATATTCGAATCTATAAAAGATACAACATCACCATGTTATTTATGCGCTAGAAAAAGAAGAGGATTTCTATACGCTAAAGCTCAAGAATTAGGTTGTAATAAAATAGCCTTAGGACATCATTTTGATGATGTAATAGAAACTATTCTTTTAAACATAATCTATGCCGGAGAATATAAAACAATGATGCCAAAACTAAAAAGTACTAACTTTGATAACATGGAATTAATAAGACCACTTTACTTCATAAAAGAAAAAGATATTATTTCTTGGAAATATCACTGTGATTTACAATTTCTAGATTGTGCTTGTTTTGTTACAAAAAAAGAGATAGGAAAAAGAAAAGAAATAAAAGATCTAATATCAAATCTTAGAAAAGTAGATAAAAACATTGATATTCATATCTTTAAAAGTAGTGAAAACATAAACTTAGATGCTGTTTTAGGTTATAAAACAAAAGATGAAAAATATTCATTTATGGACGAATATTAAAAAGTGTAAAGTTTTATAAAAACTATTGTAAATAGAGTAAGAATTTGATAAAATATAATTGTCAGAGAACATATGTTAAACCGTACAAGCAACGATAAGGGAATCTAATTAATGTTTGTGTTGAAGACTTAGATTTATCTAAGGATCCTAATGACATTATGTGATTTACCACCTGTACATAAACAGGTTTTCGTTATTAGTTCTCTGACTTTTTTATTGACTTTTTTTAATAAAATCCCTATACTATGTGTATAATATTTTTAAGAGGTTGTTATATATGAAAAAGAATTTTAATAAATTAAAAAACAAAACAAATTTAATAGCTATAGTATTAGTAATAGTTTCCATAGGAATCCTTTTTTGTGTTCAAGAAACAAAGCCAAAAGTAGTAAAAGCTTACAATAATGATTTTATTAGTATTCTAGAGGAAAAAAATTGGGCATTTACTAAAAAGAAAATTATTATCAATGATAAAAAAGTAAAAAGAGTATATTGTACTACTACTAATATTAAAATTGCTTATTGTAAAAACAATTATTTATATATTAAAAAACCAGGAAAAGTAACTTTAAATTTTTATACAAAAAATAACAATAAAAAATTAAAAAAAACAATCAAAGTAGAACACTCTCCACTTATTAATTTTACTAAAAGAAATATGATTATAGAAAACAAAGATACATATAAACTTAAACTTAACACTAGAGGTTATCCGATTAAAAATATTAAGTTTAGCAGTAATCATCCAGAAACAATAAGTGTAGATAAAAATGGGGTAATAACAGCTCATAGTCCTAGTAATGCATTAATAACTGCAAGTACTTTAGATGGAAGAAAAACTAGTATTAGGGTTATAGTGAAAACTACTAAAGGATTAATATCAAGAACAATGTTAGATCGAGCTGGAGCATATAAATATAAAAAACTCATGGTAGTAGCACATCCTGATGATGAAACTCTATGGGGTGGAGCAAATCTATATAAAGATAGTTATTTTGTTGTATGCTTAACCAATGGGAAAAATCCTGTTAGATCAAAAGAATATAAAAACATTTTAAAGTTCACTAACAATGGAGGATTAATTCTAGATTATCCAGATGATCCAGATGGGGTGCGAGATGAATGGAACTATGCAAAAAAAGGATTAAATCTAGATATGCAAAGACTTATTAATTACAAAAAATGGGATGCTGTAGTGACTTATAATCCTGATGGTGTAACAGGACACATTCATCACAAAAAAACTTTTCAACATGTCTATAAAGTATGTGATAAGTATAATATGCTAGATAGATTGTATTATTTTGGACATTTCTATAAAAAAGGAGAAGTTCCAAATACACTAATAAGAATGAGCGATGAAGATTTAGCAATTAAGATGGAAGAAATTAAACTTTATTCCAGTGTAAGAAACAATATTCATAATTATTGGGAACAAATGTTGCCATACGAAAACTGGATACCTGCTCTAAAATGGAATGAGTATCCTAGATAAAAAGAGGTGTAGTATGCAAAAAATAATTACATTTTTTAAGGAGAATATAATCTGGCTAGGACTATTTATTATGATAGCTTTCCTATGTTATCTATTTCCTTATACTGGGGATGATTGGGCTTGGGGAAGTACTATTGGCTTAGATAGATTAAATAGTTTTTTTGATAATTATAATGGCCGTTATTTTGGTAATATTACAGTTCTAGTTCTTACTAGATCAGTGCTTTTAAAAACAATAGTAATGGCTCTTGTATTTACAGGAATAATATATTTCATTAGTAAATGCGTAAAAATAAAAAAAACATATACTATTTTACTACTAATAATATTAATAACACTAATGCCTGTTGGAATATTTAGAGAAAGTATTTCCTGGGTGTCAGGATTTTCTAATTATGTAATGCCAACTCTTGGAATAGTATTTATAATTTACTATTATTTTAAAGGTGGATTTAAAACTAATGATAAAATATCAAAAAGAATAATTATTGCTCTATTATTATGTCTGTTATCATTTTCAGTTTCTTTATTTATGGAACACATAACTATATATAATCTAATACTAAGTATATTTTTAGTAATATACACAATAATAAAATCAAAACAAAATTTAGTAAAATCTATAAGTTATTTACTAGGAAGTCTAATAGGAACTATAATTATGTTCTCAAACAGTGTTTACACTTCCATATTTTCTCATCAGGATTACTATAGGAGTGTCGTTGAACCCTCAGTATTTAGTATTATAAATACTTTAGTAGACAAAATTTTAGATTTACTTATCTACGATAATTACATCATCTTAGGAATTATTATAACTTTACTTATATATATAGTTTCAAAAAGTAAAACAAAGACAAAACATAAAAAAAATACAAAAAGATTATTGTGTATAAGTTTATCATTTTCTTTATTTTATATAGTTATAACAAATATATTTCCAGATTGGAACATTCTTTTAGAATATACCAAATACTTTGAATTGGTTTTAGGAATAACTCTGTTTATAACAATCATAATATCATTGCTATACATAAAACCATCTTATAGAAACAAAATATTATTTTTATTAATTAGTATAATTATCTTAACTGGACCACTTTTATTTGTTGAACCAATCGGTCCACGTTGTTTCTTTATTATATATATTTTCTATGTACTAATTAGCCTTATATTGATAGATTATATGAAAAATATCCTGAAATTTAATTTTAATCAAGGATTCAAAACTATTCTTATAGGGGGAGCTTTATGTTCAGTTATATATATTTTCTTTATATATGGTTACATTCATATCAAAGATAACGAAAGACTTGCGTATATCAAGGAAAATATGAAATATTCAAGTTCTGTAGTCTTTCACAGATTGCCTTACGAAGACAGATTACATTGCTCTTATTTAGGAAAAGATAATAGTGTTTGGGAAATGCGTTACAAATTATTTAATAACATCCCAGATGATATAGATTTAATTTATGAAAAGTAAACATTTTAGGTAAAACTAAGATGTTTTTTATTTGTTTTATTTACTTTAATGCTTTTTTTTTATATAATAAATACGGAGGAATTAATATGAATAGAAGTGAGTTAAGAGAAGTTATTATTAAAGTTTTATACGAAGTATATATTTATAGTGAAAAAAATATAGATTTTAAATTAAATGATTTAATAAAAGAACAAATAGAAAAGGAAAATGCTTTTGTAAAAAATACTCTAGAAGGCATAATAAAAAATCAAGATTCAATAAGTAAAATAGCAAATAAATATATGAAAGATTGGAATATCAACAGAATTGGGAAAGTAGATAAAGCCATTTTATCACTTGCTATATATGAACTTATGTATACAGATACCCCAAATGTTGTAGCAATCAATGAAGCGGTAGAATTATCAAAAAAATATAGTGATGAAAAAGTAGTTAAGTTAATTAATGGTACCCTTGATAGTATAATGCATAAAGAGGTTACTAATGAATGATAAATATTTAACAGTAAGTAGAATAAATCGTTATATTAAGTATAGACTTGATAATGACGAAAATTTACAAAAAGTTTATTTAAAGGGAGAAATTAGTAACTTTAAAAATCATACATCAGGACATTTTTATTTTACTTTAAAAGATGAAACATCAAGAATACCTGCAGTTATGTTTAGGACAAGTGCCTTGAAAGTAAATTTTAAACCAGAAGATGGAATGAACGTTTTAGTAACAGGAAGAATTAGTTGCTATGAAGCGAATGGTAATTATCAAATATATGTAGAAGAAATGTTACAAGATGGAATTGGTAATCTTTATGTTGAATTTGAAAAATTAAAAAAGAAGTTAGGAGATCTAGGGTACTTTGATGAAGGAAGAAAAAAACTAATTCCTAGATTCCCAAAAAAAATTGGAGTAATAACAGCTTCAACTGGAGCGGCAATTAGAGATATAATTACAACTATTAATAGAAGATATAAACTTGCCGAAGTAATACTTATACCAACACTAGTACAAGGAGAAAAAGCTGGTGAAGATATTGTAAAAAGCTTAGAAAAAGCAAAAGATTTAGATTTAGATGTAATAATCCTTGGTAGAGGAGGGGGCTCAATAGAAGATTTATGGGCCTTTAACGAAGAAATTGTTGCGAATGCTATATATAAATGTGACATCCCAATCATAAGTGCTGTAGGACATGAAATAGACTTTACAATAAGCGACTTTGTATCAGATTTAAGAGCACCAACTCCAACAGCAGCAGCAGAACTTGCTGTACCAAATACAATAGAGCTAATAAGTAATATTAATCAAATGAAATTAAGATTAGGGAAAAGTATTACAAACAAACTGGAGTTAAATAAAAACAAACTTAACGCTTTACTTAACTCATACGTTTTAAAAAATCCTAAAGGTTTATACGAAATAAAAGCCCAAAAATTAGATAATCTAATAGACAAATTAGAAGCTAATATAAATAGAACATTTGAAAGTAAAAGTACTAGATATATATCATTACTAGATAAACTAGAAGCCCTTAATCCTATAAGAACATTAAAAAGAGGGTACACTATTACTAAACAAAACAACAAAGCTATAAAGGATATAAAAGAAATACAAAAAGGAAGTCTATTAGAAACAGAATTTGAAACAGGAAAAGTAATTTCCCAAGTAACGGAGGTAGAATATGGAAAATAAAAAAGAAAAAAGTTTTGAAGAAAACTTAGAAAATTTAGAAAATATAGTGAAAAAACTAGAAAATGGTGATATTCCCTTAGATGAGGCTATTGAAAAATTTAACGAAGGAATGAAACTTGCTAATGAATGCAATAAAATCTTAGAAAAAGCTAATGAAACTATAACAAAAGCTTTAAGTAAAGATGGAAGTTTAGAAAAGTTTGAGATAAGTGAATAAAGGTGAGAATTATGAAAAGAAAGCTAAAAAAAGTCTTAAAGAAAGCAAAAGCTTTTATATATGAAAAGAAAATAACACTTAATTTAGATAAAGTATGTAGAATTACTGATTTACAAATGCCCACTTCAAAAGAAATAAAAAAGTTAAGAAAGAAAAAAATCAGCGAACCTGTAATCTCTTGGACCGATATTAAGCCCAATTGTTTATACTATGTATTTTGGTATCCTATGTTGACTGATGAAATAAAAGAAAAAATTAGACAAAACGCTTTATTTGTTGTTACTCCTAAACCTATTGAAGGATGTAATAATATTATTTGTGATAATGTAGTAGAACTAGGTTTACAACTTTTTAAGTATATACGTAAAGTTTCCAAAGCAAAAGTAATATCTGTAACAGGATCAGTAGGAAAAACTTCTACTAAAGAAATGATTGAGTGTGTTTTGAAACAGAAATATAAGAGAAGTTCAATGATTGCTTCTGTGGGAAATAGCAATTCATCTTATAAAGCTGCACTTAATATCAAAAAATTAAATAGTACAACTAAAGTTCTTCTTCAAGAAGTTGGCGCAGGTTCTAAAGCCTATGATATTGTTAAAAGATCAGCCGTAATTCTAAATTCTGATATAGTTGTGTATACTAATATAAAAGATTCTCATATAGAATGGTATGGTTCCAGAGAGAATATTGCAAAAGAAAAATTTACATTATCTGATTATGGAAAAAAAGATGGCTTAGCAATTATTAATTATGATGATGAAATACTAAACAAACATGAATTTATTTCAACGCAAACAAAGCTTTCTTATTCACTAAAAAATAAAAATGCAGATGTATATGCAAAAAAAATAAAAATAACAAGTAATGGAACATCTTTCATTATTGTAGATAATATAGATAATGAAGAACATCATGTGAGTTTAAAAGTTATTGGAGAACACCATGTTTTAAATGCGCTTGTTGCATATTTAATTGGTAAAAAATTAGATATTAAACCTAGTAATATAATTAAAGGGCTAAGTAATTATAAAACAAGTGGTACTAGACAAAATCTAATAGATTTAGGAAAATATAAAGTACTAGCAGATTGTTACAATTCTTCATATGATGCTTTAAGCAGTATTTTAGAAACATTTAATATCATTAAAGCTAATAACAAAGGAGAAAAAATAGCAGTTATAGGAGACGTTTTTGAACTTGGCGATTTATCGAAAGAAATACATACAAAAATAGGAAAATTACTTACAAAATACAACTTTAAAGCAGTAGTATTTAATGGCGAAAAAACCCATTATTCTTATGAAGAATATAAAAAACATAAAAATAATGGTCATTATACAAGAACGCGTGAAGAGCTAATAACTACAATTAAAAAATTATTAAAAGAAGACGATATTATTTTATTCAAAGCTTCACACGGTATGAACTTTGCTGGTGTCATTGATTCAATATTTGGTACAGAAGTTGGAGAAAGAATGGAATTAAATAATCGCGAATACAAAACAATCGAAAAAGATAATTTCGTTTATGAAGTATTTAAAAGTCACGTAACAATGTCCAAATATAAAGGCAACAATAAAAAAATTATTATACCAGATAAAATAAACAATCTTCCGGTAGAAAAAATAGAAAAAGAAGCATTTCTCGATTACAAAAATCTAAAAGAAGTGGAATTAAATAAAAGTATGGTGCGATTAAAACTAAATTGTTTCAAAAACAGTAGCTTAGAAAAAATAATAATAAATGATAATTTAAAAGCTATCGGAGCATATGCTTTTAATACTTGTAAAAACTTAAAAGAAGTAATTTTACCAGAAGAATTTTTATCAATAGAAAAAAGGGCATTTTATAAATGTAGTTCTTTAAAAAAAATAAAAATTCCAAATTCTGTAAGAATAATAGATGATGAAGCTTTCAAAGGAACTAATAATCTCACAATAGAATGTAAAAAGAATAGTTATGCAGAAAATTATGCAAAAACTCATAACTTAGAAATAAAGTATTATTAATAGGTAATACTAATATTTGAGGTGATAATATGGGGAAAATAATAAGATTAATTAATAAAAAATATAAAAAAATATATAAAGAATGTCCAGAAAAAACAAAAAGAAGTAGATATCTATATGGTAGAGATATTTATAAGAACTTAGATAAAAAAGAAAAATCAAGAATAAAAAAAGTAATAAGAACTTATTATCCTGGTATAAAAGTAAAAAGTAAAAAATACCAAAGAATTTCCAGAGATCTAGTTTTTTCAAAAAGATTTTATAAATGTGACTATAATGAATATTTTATGTTTGATTTTTATCACAAAAATGATGCTATTAGAAAAACTTTTATAACTGGTGTTCAAAAAAGGGACTACGTTCATATGTATAACACAGATGATGCTATTAAACTATTTAGAGACAAATATAAAACATATCAAATATTTAAAGACTTATACAAAAGAGATATCATTGAAATTACTGGTGATGCTGATTATAAAAAATTTGAAGAATTCATCACTAAACACCCTAAATTTATTAAAAAAAGTAATAACTTATCTTGTGGAAAAAGCATTGAAATCATTAACTCTGCTGATAAAAACAAAAAAGAATTATTTAGCAAATTCTTAAACGAAAGTGACAGTACAGTTCTAGAAGAATTAGTAGTACAAGCAGAAGAAACAGCAGTATTTCATCCAGAGTCAGTTAATACAATTAGAATAATTACATTTAAAGATCTAGATGGAGAAATAAAAATTAAATATCCATTTCTTAGAGTAGGAGTAGGGTCTTCAATTGTAGATAATGGGGGAGCCGGAGGACTAATTTGTTTAATTGATGAAAAAACAGGAAAAATTATCACAGATGGTGTTTCAGAAAAACGTCATTTCTATAAATATCACCCAGATACATGTATAGAAATAAAAGGTTATCAAATTCCAGATTGGGATGATGCACTTAACTTAGCAAAAGAAGCTCAAAAACGTATTGATGATGCTAGATTAATAGGCTGGGATTTAGCCTATACTAATAATGGTTGGGTGTTGATCGAAGGAAATGGACATACCCAATTTATCGGACAACAAATAGCTGATCAAATTGGTAAAAAAGTCCCATTTGAAAAAATGATTCATTATAAAGAAAGAAAAAATAAGCTACTAAATAACGAAAAAGAGTTTACATTTTCAGTTATTATTCCTATATATAATGCTGAAAAATATTTAGAAGAAACAATTAATTCAGTAATTTCTCAAACCATAGGTTTTGAAAATAATATTGAACTGATACTTGTAAATGATGGCTCTACAGACAGCAGTGAAGAAATATGCAAAAAATATGAAAAAATGTTTCCTAATAATATTAAATATATAAAACAAAAAAATAGTGGAGTATCAAGTGCTAGAAATACAGGAATGAAACACATAACAGGTAAATATGTAAACTTTTTAGACTCTGATGATAAATGGTCATTAGACGCATTTTCTAAAGTTCAAAATTTCTTCGAAGAGAGAAATTCTAAAATTGATCTTGTAACATGTAGACAAAAATTCTTTGAAGGCAAATCTGGGTATCCAAATCAAGACTACAAATTTAAAGAAGCAAAGTCTTATATAGTAAATATAGACAAAAACCCTGATTATATTGTACTTAGTGTTTCCTCAACATTCTTTAAAACAAGATGTTTAAAAGATCGTGAATTTGATACTAGATTAAACTATGGCGAAGACGCTAAATTCATAACAGAAATACTATTAGAAAGTGAAAAATATGGTTTAGTAAAAGATGCTATCTTCTATTTAAGAAAAAGAAATGATAATACCTCACTAACTCAAAACTCCAACATTGATATTACTAAATTTACAAACACTATAGAGTATTACTATGACTATTTAATAAAATTATCAAAAGAAAAATATAATATGGTTATTCCTTATATACAATATGTAGTTATAAATGGATTAAAATATAGAGTATCTAATCAATTACCTGATATATTAGAAGAAAAAATAAAGAAAAAATATATAAATACTATTGAAAAGCTATTAAAAGATATAGACGATGAAGTAATAATAAAAACAAGAAACATTAATATGAATATTAGATATTATATATTTAAACAAAAATATAAAAATGATAAAAATACTACTATATCAGAAGATAAAAACATCATCTACAATAATATAAGTATAGGAAAATTAAATGGTAGCAAAAAATTATATATTTCTTCAATTAATATAATAAATAATAAACTCGTTCTAAGAGGATTATATAAATTTCCTTCATATCTAAATACTGATAATGTTACCATAAAAATAAACGATAAAAAACATATATTAAAATTCGATGAAACAAATAAATTTAACAAATTATCATATAAAGATGAAATAATCACAGAGATTAAAACATTTAATTTAACAATCAATAACATTAGTGATATTAATGAAATAGAAGCTTATTTTATCTATGATAATCATAAAATTTCTTTAAACATCGAAATTGATAACGATGATTTATTAAAAAACATTAATAATAATTATGTAAAAATTAATAAATATATGGTCTTTAAATTAAACAAACAAAAATTAACAATTAAAAAGATGACATTACCTAGGTTATTAACCTATAAATTTAGTCATAAGTAAACTTGGCTTACATAGTCAAGTTTTTTCATTAAAAAAACAAATAATTCAAATATATATTTAGTAGTGCAATTTTTTTAGACTAAATTCTGTTATTTTATTAAAATAGACTTTTAAATAATAATTTATTCATATATGTCAATAGTCAGCATAATTCTTTTATTTTACAAAAAAATATGATATAATTTTTACATAAGAGATAACTAGAAGTAGTTATTTTCTTAAAGTTTTAAAAACTTTAGTGAAGGGAAGAAGAGAAATGAGAGAAAAACTAAAAAAAATATATATAAAAAATCCTAATTCTTACAAAATTATGTATGTGTTTTTAAAAATTGGTTTTGTAATAGTTGGAAAATATAAAGTATTTAAAAAGGAAGCCATTGAAGCTATAGATATGTACGAACCAAAAAAACTTAGTTACATGGCCTATAAAAATAAATTCAGAAAATTAATCGTATTTAGATATATTTACTATTTAAGATCAAGTGAATACTATTTATATAATTTTGAAAAAGCCTCAGTTAATGAAAGAGAAGAATTTATGACTAGACAACTAACAAATAGATATTATTCAGTTATAAATAAAATGAGCTATAGAAAAGTACTGGACAAAAAAAATCTTTCATATCAAGTATTTAAAGATTATTATAAGAGAGATTTAGTTTGTATAAAAGATAATAACGATTACGAAGAATTTAAAAAATTTATCGAAAACAAGAAGAACTTTATTTTAAAACCATTTGCAGGTCATAGTGGTGATGGAATTGAAATAATAGAAGTCTCAAAATTTAAATCAGATAATGCATTATTTGAATATTCTTTAGAAAAAGCTCCATTCGTTGCAGAAGAGCTAATTGAACAAGATGATGGCTTAGGGTGTTTCCATAAAGAATCAGTTAACACAGTAAGAGTAGTTACATTTTACTACAAAAACGAAGTATCAGTACTATGGGCATTTATGAGAACTGGTCAAGGTGATAGTAAAGTAGACAATATGGGTTCTGCAGGTTATGGTGCGTTAATTGACATTAAAACTGGAAAAATAATTAGTGATGGTATTGACTGGAAAGGTGATAAAGAAAAATGTCATCCAGATTCTAAAATAGAATTTAAAGGCTATCAAATTCCTAAGTGGGACGAACTATTAGAAGTAGTAAAAAATTTATCATCAGAAATATCTGCAATGCATTGTGTAGGTTGGGATCTAGCACTTACAAAAAAAGGATGGGTATTAGTAGAAGGAAATGCTAGACCTCAGTGTGTAACTGTACAAACTGTTACAAAAAAAGGATATAAACCATATTATGATAAAATGTATACTTTAGTAGGGAAAGAATTAGAAGAACAAATAAAATATATGGAGGGTGAAGAACTATGAAATTAAGTATAGGTTTTACAGGAGATATTGCATTCAGTGAATATACAAAAAATCTTTACAAAACTCCAGAAAAAATAGATAAAAAAATATATGAATTTTTCAAAAACAATGATTATAATGTGCTTAATTTTGAATCGCCAGTTACCGAAAGTAATCTAACTAAAAAAGCAGCTTTAACTCATAAAAGTAATCTTGGAGCATTAGAATTTATAAAAAAAGAAATCAAAAAGCCAATTTTAAGTTTAGCTAATAATCACATGATGGATTTTGGACCAAAAGGTTTACTGGATACATTAAAATATGTAGAAAAAGCCAATCTTCCTTTTATAGGTGCAGGAAAAAATGAAGACGAAGCAACTAAATATCTTATTTTAGGTGATGATGTTAAAGTTGGGATATTTTCTGTTCAATATAAAGATTATTATGTAGCAAGTAAAGACAAACCAGGACCAGCTCACAATAAACATTTTGAAATAGTAAAACAAAAAATCAAAGAATTACGTTCAAAAGTAGATTGGATTGTTATGGTATACCATGGTGGCGAAGAATTTGTTAACGTTCCTATGCCTTATACAAGAAAGCTATACAAGAAATTTTTAAAATGGGGAGTAGATGTAGTAGTAGCACATCATCCTCATACAGTTCAAGGCTATGAAAAAGTAAAGAATAAAATGATTTTCTATTCTTTAGGAAATTTTGTTTTTGATACAAATTTCCAAAGAGCCCAATATGGTACAGATGAAGGTATGCTTATTAGCTTAGAATTCACCAAAACAGACTATAAATTTAAAAATTTACCAATAAAAATAAATCGTGAAGCAGGAACAATAGATTCTAAAAACAAAAGCCTATATTTTAAAGATATTAGCACAAATTATAATAAATTATGGAAAATAAGTGCTCGTAAATTATATAAAATTAATAGTAATAAAAAAGAACTAAAAAAATACCGTAATCAGTTTTCAATCAGTAATCTATATATAGAAAAAGCAAACATCGAAAAAGTAGTACCATTCGATGAATTAATCAAAGATAATTATATAAAAGAATTAGATACCATTCCTAAAGTTAAAGCTAAAAATAAAGTTGTTAGAAAGTTTAATAGAGTATCAAACAGACTAAAGACAGCCAATTATAAAAAATATTTTTATATGAAATGGGCAAAAATATTTAAGTAGGCGTTATCATGAAAACAAAAGATAAAATTAAAAGATTAATATGGCTTTTTCTAGTATTTATAGTTAGAATTGTGCTTGCTCCTAGAAAATTCAAAGTTCCTATCCTAAAAGGACTATATTACAATTTTTCTGGAGGATTTACTGCTAATCAAGTAGCATTATATAACTTAAACAAGAAAAACAAACACGAATACCTATCAGAATTCGATTGGTACAAATCAAGAAAAATAAACTACCCAAATGCTTATAAACTTAATAACAAGCTTATATGTAATAACATCATCAAAGACTATGTTAATGTTCCTACTACATGTATAACAAAAGAACAAGGAATATACAAAAATAGAAATAATCAAGTTATCAAACTAGAAGAAGTAATAACAGAACTAAAAAAAGAAAAAAGTTTATTTTTTAAACCCATTTCCATAGGAAAAGGTCGAGGAATATTTAGACTAGACTACGAAAAAAATAAATTTTTTATAGACTTTAAAGAAATATCTGAAAAAGATTTAAAAAAGATACTAGAAGAAAAAGATAATTATTTCATATCAACACGAATTAAACAAAATGCTTATTTAGATAAAATATATGAAAAAACCTCTAACACTATAAGGATCATAACAGCAAGAAATAAAAACGGAAAAATTGAAGTTTTAGCAGCAGTCCAAAGAATAGGTACAAAAACAACTATTCCAGTAGATAATGGTAGTCAAGGAGGTTTAATAGCAAATATTGATTTAAACAAAGGAACATTAAGTGCAGCTAAATCACTAAATAATAAAAACACATACAAAAATCATCCGGATTCAAACAGTCTAATAGAAGACATAAAAATACCTAATTGGGACTATATAAAAGAAGAAATAACCGAAGTAGCAACAGAATTAACAGATTTTAAATTTATTGCGTGGGACATACTTCCTACAAAAGATAGTTTTTATGTTATAGAAGCCAATAATTCATCTGGAGTAAATATAATCCAAATTTTTGGAGGACAGCGAAATAAAAAGTTAGGAAACTATTACAAAAGTCAGGGTATAATAAAATAAAATTTTGATAAGTACAAATATTGTGCTATAATTAATATGTAATATTTTTTGGAGGTAAGATGAAAACAATAGCTATTCATATATTTAAGGGTATTTTAAAATTTATTTACTTCTTTTTAAAATTACTACCAACTAACAATAAAAAAATAGTATTCATAAGCAGACAAACCAATGATATAAATACAGACTTTAGTATGATAAGGGATGAAATAAGCAAAAGAGATAGTAGCATAAAAATGGTATTTATGTGCAAAAGAATCGAAGGAAATATATTAAAAAAAGTAGGATATTTCTTTACAATCATTAGACAAATGTACCATTTAGCAACATCTAAAATAGCAATAATAGATTCTTACTGTATTCCAGTTTGTATTTTAAATCATAAAAAAAGTCTTGTTGTCTTGCAAATATGGCATTCTATTGGTAAAATTAAAAAGTCTGGATACCAAACACTTGATACCACTTCCGGAAGAAGCAAAAAAATGGCCGAACTTATGTGTATGCATAAAAACTATACAAAAATACTTGCCGGTGGTCCAGCATTTGATAAATTCTATGAAGCAGGATTTAACGTAAAAAAAGATGTTTTATTACATTATGGACTTCCTAGAATAGATTATCTATTAGAAAATGAAAACAAATTTAAAGAAGAAGTATTAAAAAAATATCCAGAATTCAAAAACAAAAAAATAGTATATTATGTTCCGACATTTAGAAAATATGATATAGATGGCCCAGATAAAATGTTCAAAGAATATAATAAAGACGACTTTATATTAATTGTAAGAGGACATCCAAATCAACCACTTGAATTTGATCATAATGTTATATATGATTGCCCAGGATTTAAAAACATAGAACTTTTAGCTATTGCTGATTATGTTATAACTGATTATTCATCAATATGTTTGGAAGCTGCTATTCTTGACAAAAAAGTTCTTTTTTATGTTTATGATTATGACAAATACATGAAAGAAAACGGTATAAATTTAGATGCTACTAAAGTTTTACCAACTTGTGCTTCAAAAAATATAAAAGATTTATTTAAAATAATAAACGAAAATTCTTACGATATTAAAGCATATGAAGATTTTAGAAAAAAATATCTACCAAGCAAACTAGGAGAGTCAACAAAATTAATAGTAGACTATATAATGAAAAATATTAATAATTAGGTGATAGAATGAAATACATAATAATGTGTGATGGAAAAGCAATTCGTTGGGATGATTATAAAGGTATACCCAAACATTTTGTTACAATTAATGGAGAACCTTTAATAAAACGAACTGTAAGACAACTCAATGAAAGGCTAAACAATCCAGATGTTATTATTACATCTCATGACAAAAGATATGATATAGAAGGTTCCACTAGATACGAACCTAAAAATAATGTTTTAGAAATAGATAGATTCACTGAAGAACTAATTGAAGACAATATCTGTTTTCTATATGGCGATACATATTATCCAGATGAATCTATAGACATTATTTTAAATACAAAACCAGATGATATTTTGTTTTTTGGAAACGAAAAATCAATAGTAGCAATAAAAATAAAAGACAGTAAGCTATTTAAAAAACACGTTGAGCGCGTTAGAAAATTATATCTAGAAGGAAAAATAAAAAATTGTAAAGGTTGGCAAGTTTACCAATCATTCATGAATTTAGAATTTGATGTTAAAAAAATAGCAGATAAATTTATAATAGTTGACAAAGATACGATCGATTTCAATACTCCAAAAGAGTACGAAAACAGTAAATTACAAAAAGGTGATGATAGTAATGATTAATAGATTTATAAGCGATTTGAAAAAATACTCGAAATACATTACATACGCTACAAAATCACAATTAAAAACAGAAGTAACAGGATCATATTTAAGTTGGATTTGGTTATTTTTAAATCCAATTTGTTTTATGTTAATTTATACTTTTATAGCCATTGTAGTATTTAAATCAAAAATAGAGTATTTCCCAGTATTTGTATTTATAGGTATTACAACCTGGAACTTCTTCCAAGGAACAGTAAGTGCAGCAGTAAGCTTAGTAAGAGCAAACAGAGATACTGTTATTAAAGTTTATGTTCCAAAATTCGTACTTTTAATTACTAAAATGTCCGTAAATACTGTTAAATTTCTAATATCATTTAGTTTAGTTATAATTTGTATGGCAATCTATCAAATTCCAATTTCATGGAATGTATTATTCTTTATCCCTATCTATATAGGACTTTACCTAGTTACATTTGGTGTTGCTTCAATATTCATGCACTTCGGAGTATTTGTTGAAGATTTAAAAAACCTAGTACCAATTGTTCTTAGAATGTTATTTTACATGTCTGGAGTATTCTTTCCAATTGCAGAGAGAGTACCAGCACCATATAACAAAATTTTGTTAGACTACAACCCAATAGCTGCAGTTATAGCATTCTTTAGAGATTGTTTACTATACCAAACAACTCCAAATTTATTATTACTTTCTATTTGGATTATACTAGGAGTAGTTCTATCATTAATTGGAATTAAGACTATATATAAATACGAAAATACATACGTAAAGGTGATGAAATAATGGAAAAGAAAAAAGAAATTGCTGTTACAGTAAAAGATTTAAATATTTTTTATAAAGACATCAAGAAATTTTCTTTAGTAAAATCAGGAATAAAAAATTTATTTAATGCCAAAGAATTCCATGCTGTAAAAAATGTTTCTTTCGAAATACCAAAAGGTCAAATACTTGGTATATGTGGAAAAAATGGTTCAGGAAAATCAACTCTTTTAAGAGCAATCGCAGGTATTTTCTCTGCAGATTCTGGAACAATAGATTTACATGGAAATACAATTTCCCTTCTTTCAATAGGAGTAGGGTTCCAAAGAAGATTATCTGGTTATGAAAATATATTCCTATCAGGACTTTTACTGGGTTATACAGAAGAACAAATAAAAGAACGCTTAAACGATATTATAGAATTCTCAGAACTAGGAGATTTCATTTACAAACCAGTAAACTCATATTCATCTGGTATGTATTCAAAATTAGCATTTGCAATAACTGCAATACTTGAAACAGATATTATGCTTATAGATGAAGTATTATCAGTCGGGGATGTTCGTTTCCAACAAAAAAGTTATAATAAAATGAAAGAACTTATATCAGATGAAAGTAGAACAGTAATAATTGTTTCACACAGTTCTAGAACTCTTAAAAACCTTTGTAACAGAGTTATTTGGATAAATGAAGGGGTTTTAAAAGGCGATGGAGACCCAGAAGAAATAGTGACTAAGTACGAAGAATACATGAAAAGTCTAGATTAAGTATAAAAGTATTTTATAAACTACTAAAAATTATAAAAAAATATCAAAAAGGCTGACAAATTAGTCTTTTTTTTGTATAATTAAATTAAGAATAAAGTGGTTGGAATCTATATGATTTTAACTTATTTTGTTGTTTGTTAAATTAAAACAAAGTTATATTTAAAATGAAAATTTTAATATCTATTTTGCATAAGGAGGAAATAAAATGAAAAATGAATTTTTATTTTCAGTAATTATACCCGTATATAATGTTGAAAATTATTTAGAGGAAACAATAAAAAGTGTAATAGGACAAACCATAGGTTTTAAAAAGAATATTGAAATAATACTAGTAAATGATGGATCTACAGATAACTCAGAAAAAATTTGTTTAAAATATGAGTCATTATTTAAAAATAATATCAAATATATAAAACAAAAAAATAAAGGCGTATCAAATGCTAGAAACAATGGACTAAAACATGCATCTGGAAAATATATAAACTTTTTAGATTCAGATGATAAATGGGATAAAAACGTCTTTAAAAAAGTACTTACTTTATATGAAAAAAATGATGATTTAAACATAGTAGGGGTAAGAATAAAAAGTTTTGAAGCTTCAAGTAACTATAGTCCATTAGATTATAAATTTGATAAGGATAAAGTAATAGATATAAATGAAGAATGGGATCATATTCAACTTAGTTCATCATCAGCTTTCTTTAGAAAAGAAGCATTAAAAAATCTTCACTTTGATGAAAGAATAAAATATTCAGAAGATGCAAAATTCATTCTGGAATTATTACTAGATTCAAGCAAACTAGGACTTGTATCTTCGTCCTTGTATTATTATAGAAACCGAAGAAGTGGTAATTCTGCTATCCAAACAAAAAATGAATCAGAAGATTGGTATATTAACACCCCTAAACTATGTTATAAATACCTATTTGATTTATCTAAGAAAAAATACGGAAAAGTTCTGCCATTTATTCAATATTACGTTGCATATGAATACAGTTCTAGAACAAGAGCAGAAATTCCTAACACCATTTCAGAAAATGTAGTAGAAGATTATATAAAACTTTCAAAAGAATTATTTAAAGAAATCGATATCGAAACTATAACTAGTTTAAAAAATTTACCTGATTACAAACTAGAAATGATAAAATTCAAATTAGGAAAAGATATATTAAATGAACTAGAATACAAAGATATGAGTATATATTATAAAGACTTCTTAATAAGTAAAGTAAGAAGACCAGGCTTGCTTAAAATACCTACCATGAAAGTAATAGATAATAATTTACTAATAAAAGGACTAGTAAATACCATTGGAGATAAAGAAACAATATTTTTAGTCATAAACAATGATGAAAGAATAAAACTTGATCTTAAAACAACTAATGCTCATGCAAAATATTTTTTCAATAAATCATTTTATACATCAAAAGGCTTCGAAGAAAAAATATCTTTAAAAAATTTCAAAAGTCTTCACTTTGAATTAGAAACTCCTGATGGAAAAGTAATCAGACTTGCTTTTGGAGGAGGTATTTTCTCAAAATTAAGTTCCACAAAAAAAACATGTTATATAACTAAAAAACACATCTTTTATTATTACAAAAGAAAAATAAAAGCAGTTAAAAATACCATGTTTAACAGACTTAGATTCTCAGCAAGACAAAACAAATTAGCTATTAAAAAAGGTAGATTTGATGTTTTGCTATATAGATTTGTTTATAGAATATTTAAACTATTTAAACATAAACAAATATGGTTATTTACTGATAGATTAGAAGCTGCTAAAGATAATGGATTTGCCTTATTTAAATATGTTATAAAACAAAATAATAAAAATATAAAACCATACTTTGTATTGTTAAAAAATTGTGAAGATTATGATATTGTTAAAAAATACGGAAAAGTATTAAAATATAATTCATTTAAATATAAACTATACTTTTTACTTGCTGATAAAATAATCTCATCACATGCAGATAATTTTGTTTATAATGCATTTGGTAAAGATTTCAGTTACTATAGTAATTTATATAATTTTGATTTTGTATTCTTACAACATGGTGTCATTCATAATGATTTATCTTTCTGGCTTAACTCTTATGAAAAAGATATTAGTTTATTTATAACAAGTTCTAAAAAAGAACAAGAATCAATCGTTAATGGAAAATATGGATTTACTAAAGACGTAGTTAAATTATTAGGTTTACCTAGATATGATTTACTTGATAATAAATCAAAAAAACAAATAGTTATCGCTCCAACTTGGAGACATAATCTAGCAGGAAGATTTGATTATAAAACAGGCTTAAGAGCAAAAAATCCCAAGTTTAAACATAGCAAATACTTTGAGTTTTATTCTAAATTAATAAATGATAAAGAATTACTTGAAACTATGAAAAAATACGGTTATAAAGGTATATTTGCACTTCACCCAGCCCATAGTAGAGATGTTGATGATTTTAACAATAACGACGTCTTCGATATTATAGTAAACCCTGTATATTCAAAACTATTATCAGAAGCAAAATTATTAGTTACAGATTACTCAAGTGTTTGCTTTGACTTTTCTTACTTAAGAAAACCAATTTTATACACTCAGTACGATAAAGACACATTCTTCAAATTACAAAAAACCTATGTTCCAGGTTATTTTACTCATGATAAAGATGGTTTCGGGCCGGTTGTTACCAATTACGAAGATGCAGTAAAAGAAATAATAAAATTCATAAAAAATGATTGTGCTCTAGATAAAAAATATCGTAAACGTATTGATGAATTCTTTGAATTTAATGATAAAAATAACTGCAAAAGAGTATACAAAGCAATTTTAGATATTGATAATAATAAATAAAACAACATTAATATAAAACAAACAAAAAAGTTAGCAAAATAATAAAATCAAAGTATAAGAAACACTCAAATCTTATACTTTTTATTTATAATGTTACAAAGTACAAAAAAAGTAAATTTATTAAATTTTATTACTTTGTAATGTTTGAGATATGTTTTTTATTTGAAAAACTTAATTTAGTATAAGAGAATATTTATGTTTCTTATACTTTTTTGGGTTTAAATCTTATGTTTTAGTATTTTACAAGTGTTTTTATTTAGTATATAGTGTTTGTGTAAGGGGGATTGGTGATGGAAAAATGACAAAAAAACAATTCTATAATGCAAGATATGATGCTGTATTTAAAAATGCTGCTAAAAATGATAAAGTGGTATTTCGTCCATTTCTTAATTTTGCTTTAGAAAGAGATGTAAAAGATTATAAAATAATGCTTAATGAATTACCTAAAAAGAATTATTCTATAAGAAGTAAGACTTTAGATATTAATGTAAAAACAGATATAGGTAATATAATAGTAGAAATAAATAATGGCTATTATAATAGTCTTCCAATAAGGAATTTAGCATATTTATCAAGTGTATTTTCAAATAGTGTTTCACGAGGGGAATCTTATGATAATGTACCACTTCATATACTTCTTAATATAACTTGGGGAAAAGGTTTAAAAGGTGATGTAATAACTGATTATTATGTTCAGTCAGATAAAGGAATAAAGTATTGTGATAAAATGATAATAAGGGAAATAAATATGGATTTATTACTTAATATGTGGTATCATGGTGATAAGAGGAAAGCACTAAAGTATAGTCATTTCTTAATGTTGGGATTAGATAAAGATGACTTAAAGAAGTTGTGTAAAAAGAAAGGACATGAATATATGGAAAAGTATATGAAAAATGTTGAAGAACTAAATGAAGATTCAGAATTTGTAAATGTGATATCACAAGAAAAAGATAATGAAATGGTAATCAATACTTTAAAGAATGAAGCTATAAGAGAAGGTAAAGAAGAAGGAATTAAAGAAGGAATTGTCGAAACAGCAAAAGCATTATTAAAAGAAAATATAAGTATAGATATCATATCTAGAACAACAGGATTAAAAAAAGAAGAAATTGAAAAACTAATAGAAACTGCTTGAAAAAGTGGTTTTTTTGTTATAGAATTAATGTATAAATAATACTAAGGAGGACGTAAAAGTATGAAA